>NZ_MUGR01000037.1:0-84273 GCF_002217195.1 Flavobacterium aquidurense
TGTCCAGACGGTAGGATAGAAGTGGAAATCCTTTTTCTGGCTTCTTTAGCCAGGAAAAGATTGAAACGGATAGCGGGAAATAGCTCCTGAAAAAAACTGAAATTCTAATTTAGAAATTTCTAATTCTATAATACCTAACAGGTTTTAAAAAACCTGTTAGGATATGTTATTCAATATATTACTTCTTCGCAACAAATCTTGGATCAGATTCCATTACAGTGCCACAATTATCGCAGGTTCTAAGTTCTAAGGAATTATAGAAATGTTCGAAATGCGGCAGGAAATCTTTCTCGATATTGTGCAGTTCAAACAACACTTCATAAAGCTTATGATTGCAATTGTCACAATGCCAAAGTAATCCGTCTGTATATCCTTTTCCGACACGTTTTCGTTCGATTACCAAACCTATAGAACCTTCTGAACGAACTGGAGAATGGGGAATTTTTGCGGGATGCAGGTACATATCGCCGGCATTTAATTCCATTTCTTTACGTTCGCCATCTTCCTGAATGACCACTTTTATGCTTCCTTCTAATTGATAAAAAAGCTCTTCTGTTTCGTTATAGTGATAGTCTTTACGGGCATTTGGTCCTGCAACAATCATCACGATATAATCGCCTGAATCTACATAAATATTCTTATTTGCAACTGGTGGTTTCAATAAATGACGGTTTTCGTCGATCCATTTATTCAGGTTGAAAGGTTTTGCTATTGACATCTTAATTGGTACTGGGTTTCTATGAAGCTAAGTTAGTAAAAAGTGATCAGTTTACAGTCACAGTTTACAGTTACAATATTCTGAAAACTGTGACTGTAAACTGAAAACTATTGCATCTCTTTTATCAAATAAATATAAACAGGGAAATGATCGCTAAAACCAACTTCGGTTAAACTGTGCCGTAACGGATAACCTTTATATTGTCCTGAAGTCTGAATCAAAAATGGCCTGTTGAAAATGCCTGCTTTCCAGAATTTGAAGGTAGAAAAATCGGGTTGTATAAGAGACTCCGTGATTATAATCTGGTCAAAAATATCCCAGGAATCCCTAAAGGCAATTGTTCCCATGCCTTTTTTTGCCATTTCTTCGAACGGATTAAAAACTCCGAATTCGGGAACTTCACTCTTTTTTGCCTTTGCTCCCAAGGCTACTTTTACACTTCGGTTGAACGGACCGTCATTTAAATCTCCCATTGTAATCACTTTTGCATTAGGGTTTATACGCTGAAGCGAGTCGATAATTCTTCTGTTTAGATTTCCTGCCGCTTCACGAAACGGACTGCTTTTCTTTTCTCCTCCTGATCTCGATGGCCAGTGATTAACGATAATATGAATCTCTTCCCCTTCCAGAAAACCGGTTATTAGAAGTTGATCTCTTGTAAAAATTCGATTATTATTTTCTGTCTTTATTTCGAGTTCATCGTCTGTCTCTTCTTTATTTTCCTCTTTTACAATGGCGTTATTTTTATAGAGATACAAAGGTATATTCGAATAAGAAGTTGGTTTGAAATATTTCTTTTGGTACAATAATGCCACATCGATTCCGCGTTTATCAGGCGAATCAAAATGAATGATTCCATAATCAAAATTTTGCAATTTGGGTTCTTTGATCAGGTCCTCCAGAACGCCACGGTTTTCTATTTCAGAACCTCCGATTAATGTTGGCGCATTAGGATTTTCCGGAGTTCCTATTGCTGATAAAACCTTTGAAAGATTTTTTAATTTTTGCTCATACTTTTCTTTTGTCCAATGTTGCGCTCCGTCTGGTGTCCATTCGTCATCATGGGTTATAGGATCATTTATCGTGTCGAAAAGATTTTCGAAATTATAAAAAGCTACGGTATGAATCGTGTACTTTTTAGACTGCGCTTGTAAGGATGAAAAAAAAAGAAAGCCAACAAAATAAAACTGAAATCTGATAAACCTCATAAACTTTACTATTTTAAAAAGTTCAATTTAAGCAAATTAATCTATTTGTAGGATTTTTCCAATTATTTTATTTTTAAAAATCTCTATATTTGTTTATAATTAATAATGAATAAGCAAAAAAATATGAAAGCGAGTCAACATCTACACTTCAGAAAACACTTTTCTTTTTGTAAATTCCTATTTCTTATTTTTGCTTTACAATCATTCAACTGTCAATCCCAACAAAACATGATAACACCACCTTATTTACAAAAAGGAGATACTGTAGCTATTGTAGCCACTGCGAGAAAAAATATCGAAGACAACCTTAAACCAACGATTGACTTATTGCACAGTTGGGGTTTAGAGGCTGTCGTTGGCACCTCAATCGGGCTTGACTTTAATCAACTGGCAGGAACTGACGAACAACGCGCTGCTGATTTCCAGCATCAGTTAGACAATCCTAATATTAAGGCAATCTGGTGTGTTCGTGGCGGATATGGAACGGTGCGAATGCTTGATCTTTTAGACTTTACTAAATTTAAGCAGCATCCAAAATGGGTTATTGGCTTTAGTGATGTTACGGTTTTGCACAATCACCTGAATACTATGGGCTATAAATCGATTCATGGCATAATGCCCGTGACGATTCCGCGTGCTACTCCGGCAGCTATCAGCTCAATGAAATCGAGCTTATTGGGCGAACCCTTATCTTATACTATCGCACCGGACAAAATGAACCGTTTCGGGAAAGCAACCGGAGAATTAGTGGGCGGAAATTTATCTATTTTATACAGTTTATTAGGTTCACCATCAGCTATAGATTGCAAGGATAAAATTTTATTCATCGAAGATTTAGACGAATATCTGTATCATATTGACCGTATGATGATGAATCTGAGACGCAATGGATGCATTGAAAATCTAAAAGGAATCATCGTTGGCGGTATGACCAAAATGAAAGACAACGAAGTTCCGTGGGGCAAAAATGCTGTTGAAATCATTGATGATGTTACTAAAAAATACAATATTCCGGTAATCTTCAATTTTCCTGCCGGACATATCCAGGATAACAGAGCTTTGATAATGGGAAATACCATTTCGATTGATGTTAATTCGTCAGGAAGTACCGTTTCTTTTCAAAAATAATAATTTCTCGTTTTCTTCCAATTAAGAAGAATCCAAATACCACATAAAAATCTCGCAAAGACGCAAAGTCGCAAAGAATTAAATAAAACTTTGCGACTTTGCGTCTTTGCATGCAAAACAAACTCATAACTAATAACTCAAAACTCATAACTTAAAAATGGCTGAACATAACGATCTGGGCAAAAAAGGAGAAGAACTTGCCGTGGAATTTCTTGAGAAAGAGGGCTATACAATTTTAGACCGAAACTGGACTTTTCAAAAGGCCGAGATTGATATTATTGCGCAAAAAGAATCTATTTTGGCCATCATTGAAGTGAAGACAAGATCGAGTCTGGATTTTGGTTTGCCACAAGATTTTGTCAAACCTAAAAAAATTCAGCTTCTAGTAAAAGCAGTAAATGCCTACATAAACGATAGGGAAATAGATTTTGATGTAAGATTTGACATCATCGCCATTCATAAAAACAACGAATCATTTGCAATTGAACATCTTACGGATGCTTTTTATCATTTTTAACATAATTTTTTATTGTTATATTTGTAACAAATTGTTTTTTTATTTATATTTGTCGAGATTTATAACATCACTATTAACTAAACCAACACAATCAAGTTACAAAAAAAAGAAAAAAAGCTATGAAAACTGTTTCTTCAATCGTCGAAAATTACATCAAAACAAAACCTTTTTTATTAAATGCGCTATCGCTTGGAATCATCAACCTGACGTCGCTCTCCCGGAACATTATGACCGAACTGGAAAGTGAATTTGGCAAAGAAGTGAAACAAGGTGCTGTTGTAATGTCACTGAAACGACTCACGGAAGAATTAGATTTTAAACTGAACCATAAAATCAATAAAGTAATCAAGAATATTGGTGAAATCACGGTTCGTTCTGAATTGACAGATTACACTTTTGCAGCTTCTGAAACTGTTTTAAACAAACAAGCTGATTTAATTTCTGATATTAATGCTTTATCTGACATTTTCTATACCTCATCCCGTGGTGTAAATGAAACCAATATTGTGGTGAGCAGTAGTGTAAATCATTTAGTTGAAAAACATTTTATTCGCGAAAAACTAATTCAGAAATTAGACAATCTGGCTTCAATTACGGTAAAATTACCAAAAGAAAATATCGTTGTTCCTGGAATTTACTATTTCATTTTTCAACGTTTGGCCTGGGAAGGAATTATCATAAACGAGGTAATTTCTACTTCAAATGAGTTTACTATTTTAGTTGGAGAAGATCAGGTTGATGTTGCTTTTAAAGTAATCAAAGACTTGAAAAACTAATTCATATTAAAAATTACAAAGAATCAATTGTCGATTCTTCCTTATACAATCCTTTTATCATTTCTTCCGGAAAAGATGAAAGGATTTTTTTTACGCTTTCATTTATAAAATCAACATTGTTTATAATTCAAAATAAGAATATTCTTGACAAATGATTATCCGGATGATTTTTTTAAATAATACCCGTTAAAAACACACTTGCCTGACAAAAGGGCTATTCCCAAGACGTTTGGAGCTATATTTCATAAATTTTATTAAAAAAGACAGAATTAAGTTTTTTTTAATAATATTTGTTGCGAATAATATTTTTATATATTTGCTAACCAGTCAGGGAATCAGAGTATCAATTTTGATAGTATCATAATATAATTAGATTTAAATACGGACTAATTAAATTAATGTTAGAAGCGAAGAACCATAGCGACAAATTATTGGTGAGTGAGCTCAGAAATGGCAACGAAAAAGCATTTCGTCAGCTTTTTGATTTATACCATCAGGATATTTATGGTTACAGCATTAGTTTATTAAAATCAAAAGAAGCTGCAGAAGAAAATGTTCAGGATGTTTTTATGAAAGTTTGGCAACATCGCGAAAACTTAAATCCGGAACAATCTTTTAAAGCCTATATTTTTACAATTGCCAGAAATCAGGCATTTAATTCTTTGAATAAAGCAGCAAATGATGCATTACTAAAAGAAGCCATTTTTTATGAAAGCCAGAAATCTCATGATTATGGCGATTATTCGATTCGTGAAGCCGATTGCAAGAAGTTACGAAAAGAAGCCATGGGGCAATTGCCACCAAAACGAAAGAAAATTTTTAAGATGTCAAGAAAAAAAGGAATGACTTACGAAGAAATCAGTCAGGAACTCGGCATCTCTATCAATACAGTCCGGAATCAAATGAGCAAAGCATTAGAATCGATGCGGGTCTTTTTTCAGGTTCATGACGAGATTATCTAAACCAAAAAACCATTTAACCATTAAAATCACTCTTACCGGGTGATTTTTTTTTGGTTTAACCGCAAGGGACGCAATGGGTTTATGCAAGGTTCGCAAAGTTTAAGATCTAAAAAAAGCGTAATATAAAGTCGTAAATGCTCTGAATCCGAATTTACCTCAATCTTGTCTTTTCGACGAAGGAGACCCGAGTGATTTGTTTCTTCAAAAAAAAATTAAAAATTCAAAAAAATATTTTTTGTACAAACATCAACAAATTCAATACTTAACGAGTTTTTCACCTTCTTCCAAATGTTAAAATTCAAAAATTTATAACGTTTGAGTAGTACTCAACTTGCTTTCAACTGTATTATATAAAACCAAGTCCTAAAATCAATTCGTAATGAATTCAAATTCTGAAATAAGAGATCTTTTACAAAAGTTTGTTTTGAACCAATGCACACCCGAAGAAACAAACGAGGTAATTGCCTACTACAAAAAAAATAAGCTAACGGATGATTTTCCTTCTGTAGAGGATATTCAAAATCTTCTTGGCGAAATGCCTAAAATGGATCAACAAACGGCTGATTCTATTTTTGCTTCTATTTTAGCTAATACAAAAGAAGAGGAGACTGTAATAGAAATCAGTCCTAAGAAATCAAACTTCAGAAAACATATTGCAATCGCCGCTTCGGTTGTTGTTTTATTAGGAATTGGTTTTGCTTATCAAAAAAATGCTTTTAAAACTCAAACAGAGCAAAAATTCGATTTTAAAAGCACGGATATCGTATTGCAATTAGAAAATGGAAATACGCAAATTATATCTGAAAACAATAAAGTTGAAGTTAGAGACGCAGATGGAAACATAGTAGGAAATCAGGATGGAGACAAAATTGTTTACGACAATAATTCAGATTTAGAGAAAATAACCTACAACACGATTAAAATTCCGTATGGCAAAAAATTCCGATTACAATTGTCTGATGGAACAATGGTGCATTTAAATGCTGGAACAACTCTAAAATATCCGGTGAAATTTATTGCAGGCGAAAACAGGCAGGTTTTTCTGGATGGAGAAGCTTTTTTTGATGTTGCCAAAGACAAGAAACATCCTTTTATAGTAAATGCTGATGCTTTGAATATTCGTGTATTAGGAACTCACTTTAATGTTTCTAATTACCCTGAAGATGCTGCCACAGATGTTGTTTTGGTTGAAGGTTCTGTTGGAATGTATCGTTCAAACGAAGAATTTGATGCTACTACCAATACCATTTTAAAACCAGGATTTAGAGGAAGTTTTAATAGAGAAAATGCCCAGATTTCTACCAAACCTGTTATTACAGACATTTATACTTCATGGATCAATGGCGGTTTGACATTTAGAAATATGACTTTCAAAAATATCATCACAAAACTGGAAAGACGCTACAATGTTACGATTGTAAACAAAAACGAAAAACTGGCTAACGAAAAATTTAACGCGAGTTTTAGCGATGAATCGATAGAGAAAGTAATGAGTTATTTCAATGACATTCACGGCATCAATTACACCATAAAAAACAATCAAATACTAATTAAATAACCACTAAAACCAATGAAAAAATATGAGAGAATAAAAGTACAGGAATAAAAAAATCGGAAAGAGCTGCGAACAATTTCCGATTAACTAAGTGATTGAATATAACGAATTAACTACAATCAATTAACAAAATTATGAAAAAAAAATCAAAGAATGTTGGGTTTAAATACCCAATGTTCCAATATGACCTAAAATTGAAACTAACTACACTACTTATTTTGGTCGCCATGTTTAATATTCGAGGAAATACTTATGCCCAAAAAACAAAAGTAACCCTTGAATTAAACAATTCAACAATCGAGAAGGTTATTGAGACCATAGAACAAAAAACGGATTTCAGGTTTATTTACAAACTGAACGATATCGACTTAGACCGAACGATTTCTATTTCTGTAAAAGACCAGCCGATAAATGTTGTTTTAGATAAACTTTTTAAAGGAACCCCAACAGAATTTAAAATTCGGGATACTCAGATTATCTTAAAAAAACCGGAACTAAAAACACAAAACATTCTCTATCAAAAACAAACTGTATCCGGAATTATTACGGACGAAAATGGTTTGCCTTTACCCGGAGCTTCAGTTACTGAAGAAGGAACAAAAAATGGTATGGTTACTGATTTTGACGGAAAATATAAACTTACTGTAGAAAGTCCATCTTCTGTAATCATTGTATCCTTTGTAGGTTATAAAGAGAAAAAAGTAGTGGCCAGTCAAAATGTGATCAACATTCAGCTTATGCCAGATGCTACAGATTTGCAGGAAATAGTGGTTGTAGGTTACGGCACAACCGTTAAAAAAGATATTACCGGCGCTGTTTCTTCAATTGCTTCAAAAGACATGAATCAGGGCGCTATTGTAAACCCATTACAATTAATTTCGGGTAAAGCTGCAGGTGTCAATATTACTCAAATTGGTAACGAACCGGGTTCAGGACCTAGCGTTCGTATAAGAGGAATTGGCTCTTTGATTGGAGGAAATGATCCTCTAGTAGTCGTAGACGGAATTCAGGGAAATCTGGATTTGTTAAATCAGGTTCCGCCAAGCGAAATAGAAAGTATTGATGTTCTTAAAGATGCTTCAGCAACTGCTGTTTATGGTTCAAGAGGAGCGCCCGGAGTAATTATCGTAACCACCAAAAAAAATAAGGCAGGAAGAACAACATTGGAGTATACCGGATCTACTTCTTTAGATTTTATTCCAAAAAAACTAAATATGCTGAGTGCTGACCAATGGTGGCAAACTGCTCAGGCTGTTGGCGTTCCGGCATCTGCAAACCATGCTTCAGATACTGATTGGTATGGTCTTTTGACTCAAACCGGTGTAACACAAACACACAGTTTAGCATTTGGCGGAGGAACAGATAAATTTAGCTATAGAGCTTCTATAACAGCTATTTTACAAGACGGAGTAGTAATAAACACTGGGAATAAAAAATATATTGGCCGTGTTCAGGCAACACAAACAGCTCTTGATGATAAATTAAAATTGTCATTTAATTTAACTAACGGAATTAACAATACGGATAGCAGCATTGGGAATATTGGAACAGCTGCTTATATGTCAAATTTGATAACAAATGCTTATTTAATGCGACCAACAGATCCTGTTTTTAATCCTGATGGAAGTTATTTTACCGATCCAAATGTGTTTCAATATTTAAATCCTTATGCAGCTGCACAAACAGTTACTAATGAAAGACAAGAAGACAATTTATTTGGAAGCCTGAAGGCTGATCTGGATTTAGCTAAAGGCTTAACCTTTGGCTGGTTTGGCAGCTGGAGAAAAACAAACAGTTCTGTTGGATATTTCCTTCCGGTAGAATCGACAAATGCCTATGCAGTTAGTCAAAATGGATATGCTAACATTAAAAATGAAAAGCAAAACGAAAGATTGATGAATGCAAGCCTTACTTACAAGAGAACATTTGGCATTCACAGCATAAATGCATTGGCTTTATACGAATGGCAAAACCAAGCTTATCAGGGTAATTATACTCAGGCAAAAGGTTTTATAAGTGATAAAACTACTTACAATGCATTGCAGTTAGGTGATTTATCGAAAGTTACATCTGGAGATATAGAATCATATAAAAATGACAGAACATTAGTATCCTTTTTAGGACGTGTAAATTATTCATTACTGAATCGTTATTTATTTACCGGAAGTTTTAGACGAGATGGTTCATCTGTATTTGGTGTAAATAACAAATGGGGAGATTTCCCGTCTGCATCTGTAGCGTGGCAAATAAACAAAGAGTCCTTTATGGGAACCCAAAATTTATTTAATGAACTTAAATTACGTGTTGGATACGGTGTTACAGGTAACCAACAAGGTCTTTACCCTCAAAACTCTCTTTCATTAGTAGGCAGACAGGGATCAGCTTATTTTGGAGGTTCCTTAATTACTAATTTCGGTATTAGTCAAAATGCGAATGCTGATTTACAATGGGAAACCAAAAAACAAACCAACATTGGTCTTGACTTTGCTCTTTTAGACAATAGATTAAGAGGAACTGTAGATGTTTATGATGCTACAACAGATAATTTATTACTTGATTACACAGTACCACAGCCACCTTATGCCTATAATACCATCAAAGCAAATGTTGGAAGTATCTCCAATAAAGGTTTAGAGGTTTCTTTGGCATATGATCTTATCAGAACAGAAAACAGTACACTTACATTAGGCGGTAACGTTTCGTTTATGAAAAACAAAGTACTTAATTTAAGCGGAAGTATTAATGGCGTTCCTTTAAATACAGATTATGTGGGATGGGGAGCTCCAAACTCTTTCCTTGTTGAAGGAAAACCTGTAGGTGCGTTTTATCCTCTGCAACACACAGGCGTAAATTCTAATGGAGTAGAAACTGTATTGGATCGTAACGGAGATGGCGCAATTGATCAGGGTGTTACAAGCGCCGATCGTTATTATGCAGGAACTGCGTTACCAACTTATACGTTTGCTTTCAATCCAACCTACAGATACAAAAATTTTGATGTTTCTATGTTATGGAGAGGTTCAGGAGGAAATAAAGTTTACAATCAGCTTAATCAAACCCTAAGCATGCTTGAAAATACAGGTAAATCAAATCTTTTACAAAGCGGTGTTGATAAAGGCATTCGTACTTCACCATACGCATCAGACATATGGTTAGAAGACGGTTCATTTATACGATTAGAGAATGTTACAGCAGGTTACAGCTTCCGTTTTACGGATAAATATGTCGATTCGATCCGACTTTCACTTACTGGAAATAATTTATTACTAATTACTGATTATACAGGTATTGATCCGGAATTAAATATTAGCGGAAGCGGAAAATCTGAAGACAATTTTGGAGGTGATAAAGGAATTTATCCTCGTACCAGAAGTATTGCATTTGGTTTAAGTGTAAAATTTAAATAGTAAAAGAAATGAAAATTAAAAATATATTGTTGGCAGGTGTCTCTTTACTTGCCTTATTTAGCTGTACTGATGTTGATGAAAATGTATACGACAAATATGCCGCAGATGACTTTTACTCCACTCCTGAAGGAGCCAATAGTGCCTTAGCAGGTATTTATGCACAGATTCCGGGAGAATTTACAAGAGATGGAGCTACCGGTGTTGGTTATGCGGGTGCAGATAACGGCTGGTATGATATGAACTGTATGGCATCGGATGAACAGGTTATCCCACACAGAACAGATGGTAACTGGCAGGAAGATTATGCCCGTTTGCATAAACACACATGGTTACCAACAGAAGGTATTATAAACAATACCTGGAATTGGTTGTACAAAGGTATTTTCAATGCCAATTTAGCAGTAGGATTATTAGAAAAATCAAATGCCGAAACAGCAAAAATTGCAGAAGCTAAAGTATTGCGTGCTTTTTTCTATTATTTATTAATAGATGATTTTGGAGATGTTCCTTTTTATACAGACAACAATGTTACTGTAGATAAAATTCCGCAAGCCAGCCGTAAAGAAGTATATAACTTTATTGTAAAAGAACTTACTGAAAATGTAGAATTACTTTATGGTACAAAAGGAGGTGATTTTTATGGCCGTTTCAACAAATGGGCAGGATATACCTTATTGGCGAAAGTGTATCTTAATGCAGAGGTTTATACTGGTGAAGCAAAATGGAGTGAGTGTTTAGCAGCTTGCAATAAAGTAAGCGATGGTGGATTTTCACTACACTCTGGCGAAGCAAGTGCCTCTAGCCCACTTGGAAATAAATACTATGAGTTATTTGGGGATGTATCGCCACAGGATGAAACTATTTTATCCATTTTTGCAACTATAGATATTTTATCACGTAATGTTTATGCGGTTAGAAGTCTATCCGGACCAAACGCAAAAGCTTTATTTGGATATGACGGTTGGAACGGTACTATTGTTCCCAAAGAATTTTACCTGAAATATGCTGACAATGATATTCGTAAAAAACAATTTTTAGTAGGCGAACAGCCAGGTGGCGTTAATTATACATTAGATGTTCCGTCTTTAGATAATCCGGGAGCACCTCCACAAGCTGGTGTTCGTAATATTAAATTTTATCCGGCCGGATCAAATACGGGAGGCGGGGCTTCAAATGATTTTCCAATTTACAGATATGCCGATGTTATTTTAATGATGGCAGAATGTAATGTTCGTTTAGGAAATACAGGAACTGCAAAACCTTTTATAGACCAAATTCGAGTACGTGCGGGATTAGATCCATTAAACGCAAATCCAACTCTTGATGATGTTTATAACGAAAGAGGTTTTGAACTAAACTGGGAAGGACACAGAAGACAGGATATGATTCGTTTTAACAAATTTTTACTGCCAAATCAGTTCAGAGGGGAATCTCCTGCTTTCAGAAAATTATTCCCAATTCCAACATCTGCCTTAAATGCTAACAGAGGGTTAAAACAAAATCCAGGTTATCCGGGATAATAAAAAATAAACTATTATGAAAAAATATATAAATAAATTATTTGTATTAGGCACCCTGCTTTTTTTAGGTGCCTCCTGTGAAAGTGATGCAGAATTAACGACCTTAAAAACGGTACCTTTTCCAAGTAATATTGAAGCTTCTTCTACCACATTGGTTCTAAATGAAGAGACAGAAGATCAATCTGTAGAATTAATTTCATGGCCTGCTGTTGCATTTCCTGTTGGTACTCCTGTTACTTATGCATTGCAAATTGATATAATTCCTGACATTACCGGACCAAAGGCGTGGTTAAAATCGAAACGAATAGAAGCCGGTGAAGATGTTTTAAGCAAAGCTTTAATAGGGAGAGACTTAAACAAAATTGCTATAGACTTAGGCATTTTGCCTAATGTTGCGGGAAAATTAGTGGTTCGTGTAGAAGCCAGTGTAGATCATAAAGTGTACTCAGATTACATCACATTAACGGTTACTCCTTATGAAAAAAGTGTCGTTTTTGGTGAAATTTACATGCCAGGATTTTATCAGGGAGAATTTAATGTAGGAACTGCTGCGGCCTTAACTGCTATTTCAAAAGGTGTTTATCAGGGTTATGTTACACTTCCTGCTGGTAATGGTACTGATTTTAAATTGAATACTGCCAGAAACTGGGATCAATATTATGGTGCAGGAAATAGCAATAATGATTTAAAAAACGGAAGCGAACCCAATTTTCATCTGCCTGGAGCAGGTTCATACCAGATCAAAGTAAATTTAAATACATTAAAATGGACTTCTACTCCGTATGCTTGGGGAATTGCAGGAGATGCAACACATGCACCAACACCTGAAGATAAAGATTATGGATGGAATAACGCTATTCCGATGTCATATGACCATCAAACCAAAACATGGAAAATTACTGCCAATTTATTACCCGGAAGTGTAAAGTTCAAATTAAATAATAATTGGTCAGTTAATTACGGACCCGCAGATTCATCTACAAATACCGTTAATCTTGACAATGGAGGTGCTTATGGTATCAGCGAAGCAGGAACATATGAAATCACTTTTAAAATTGATGAAGTTGATCCTGTCTCAAACGGTTATCCGGCAACTGCAACATGTACAATAGTTAAAAAATAATCTATATCAGTATTTAAAATTACAGTTTAGATTAGTTTGAGTTGATACCTGCCTTTTTTGAGCGAAAGGCAGGCTATCTTAAAATTTTAGAGGTTATCATCTCAAAACAAACTCTGGACGTATTAAAAAAATTAAAATTATGAAATCAAATATAAACATCGTTTATGCACTACTGCTTACGTTAGCGTTTGTTTCCTGTAGTTCATCTGATAACGATTCAGATTCAAATACACCTCCTCCTTATCCGCAATACGGCGCCTCATTCGATAAAATGCCTAATAAAGAAGATGCCATTATTTATCAGGTAAATATCCGTTCTTTCAGTCAGGCCGGAACATTAAAAGGTGTTCAGGATCGCCTAACTCAAATTCAGGAATTGGGTGTAAATGTTATTTATTTAATGCCGGTTTTTCCGGTTGGAAAAGAAAAAGTTGCGGCAGGACTGGGTTCTCCTTATGCTGTAAAAGACTATAAAGCAATAAATCCGGATTTTGGAACTTTACAAGATCTTCAGGTGCTGGTTGAAGAAGCGCACAAAAAAAATATGGCTGTTATTTTAGACTGGGTTGCCAATCATACTGCATGGGACAATGCCTGGATTACCCAACATCCTGATTGGTATCAAAAAGATGCTGACGGAAAAATCATTATTCCTCCGGGAACCAATTACAATGATGTTGCCCAATTGGATTTTACCAATAGAGAAATGAAAAATGCTATGATTGATGCTATGGAATACTGGGTTTACACTGCAAATATTGATGGTTTCAGATGCGATTATGCTGATTTTGTCCCACAGGATTTTTGGACTGAAGCCGTTTCAAAACTAAGAAAAATTAAAAAAAATCAGAAAATATTAATGTTGGCAGAAGGTACAAACGTGAATCTATTTAGATCTGGTTTTGATTATACTTTTGGATTTAATTTTTTCAGCACTTTAGAAAAAGTATTTAAAGAAAATTTATCTGCAAGTACCATACAAAATGCAAATGCAGCAGAATATTCAACAAATTATAACGAGGAAAATAAAATTGTAAGGTACACCAGCAATCATGATGTCAACCTTTCAGAAGGAACTCCAATTGAGCTTTTTGGCGGTAAAAAAGGATCTGTAGCATCATTTGTTGTTGCCGCTTACATGAAATCTGTTCCGATGATTTATAACGGACAGGAAATTGGATATGCACAAAGAATTAATTATTTCGAAAAAACTCCAATTGACTGGTCAACTGCAGATCCGGAAATGCTGGCTCAATACAAGAAAATAATTGCTTTCAGAAACTCAAGTACTGCTATAAAAAAAGGAACTTACACCGGATACAGCAACGATGCTGTAAGTGCTTTTACAATGGTAAAAGATGCTGAAAAAGTTTTAGTCCTTTCGAATTTAACTAATAATGATGTAAAATATCTTGTATCTAATTCATTAAAAGGAACCTGGAAAGATGCTTTTACAGGAAATACAGTAACTGTTGGCAGTGAAATTACATTACTTCCTTTTCAATATTTAGTATTGAAAAACTAATACCAGTGCAACTTAAAAAAACAAAGTTAAGTTGGCTAAAAAACTAAAAAACATGAATTTTAAATTTCAAAAATCCCTTTTCCAAATTCGTTTGGGCAAAAAAATCGCGCTGTTACTTTTTGTCTGTGCCAACTCATTATGGCTTCAGGCGCAGGAAATAACTTCGCCAAACAAAAATCTTTCTTTAAAATTTGAATTAAAAGAAGGCGGAATTCCGTCTTACCAATTATCATACAAACAAAAAGCAGTTATAAAACCAAGTTCTTTGGGTTTAGAATTAAAAGATCTGCCTTCGTTTATGGATGGTTTTACCATTACAAATACAGCACAATCCTCTGTTGATGAAAATTGGAATCCTGTTTTAGGTGAAGAAAAAACAATTCGCAACAATTACAACGAATTGGTTGTCACTTTAGCACAGGCAAAAAATAACAACCGATATATTCGCATTCGTTTCCGTTTATTCAACGACGGATTGGGTTTCAGATATGAATTTCCAAAGCAAAATGATTTGAATTATTTTGTAATAAAAGAAGAACGTTCTGAATTTAATCTGGCCGGAAATCATAAAATTTTCTGGATTCCGGGAGATTATGATACCAATGAATATGCGTATACGACTTCGAAGATTTCTGAAATTCCTTCGCTGATGAAAAAAGCAACGATCGAAATCAATTCGCAATGGCCTATTAAGGAATTATCGGTACAAACTCCTTCGATGATGAAATCTGATGACGGTTTGTACATCAACATTCACGAAGCTGCTTTGATCAATTATCCGGCAATGTACCTTGAGGTTGATGCTGTAAATAACAAAATGCGCAGCCATTTAGCACCTGATGCCGTTGGAGCAAAAGGTTATATGCAAACTGATGCGCAATCGCCTTGGAGAACTATTGTGGTAAGCGATAAAGCAACTGAGATTTTGGCTTCAAAACTAATTTTGAACCTCAACGAACCAACAAGTTACAAAGATGTATCGTGGATAAAACCGGTAAAATACATCGGAATTTGGTGGGAATATTTCGTTGCCGGAAAAAGCACCTGGGCTTTTGGAAAAGAAACTAACGTAAAACTAACAGATGATTTTACCAAACTTACGCCAAACGGAAAACACGGGGCTACAACAGAACGCGCAAAAGAATATATTGATTTTGCTGCTAAAAATGGTTTCGATGCAATCCTGATCGAAGGCTGGAACATTGGTTGGGAAGACTGGATCAACAACTGGAAAGAAGAAGTCTTTGATTACGTAACTGCTTACCCTGATTTTGATGTAAAAGCGGTTCATGCTTATGCCGCTTCAAGAGGGGTAAAAATCATCATGCACCATGAAACTTCAGGATCTGCAACCAATTATGAGCGTCGTTTAGACCGTGCTTTTCAGTTTATGAATGACAACGGTTATGATGCTGTAAAAACAGGTTATGTAGGTAAAATTATTCCACGTGGTGAACATCATGACGGACAATGGATGGTGAATCATTACATTAATGTGGCCAAACGTGCTGCCGATTATAAAATCATGATTGACAGTCACGAAGCAGTGCGTCCAACGGGTTTAAACCGAACTTTCCCGAACTGGATTGCTCAGGAATCTGCTCGCGGAACTGAGTTTGAATCTATGGGAGGTTTAGCACCTGATCATACAACGATTTTACCATTTACAAGATTAATGGGCGGACCAATGGATTATACACCTGGGATTTTCCAAACGGATCTTTCGTATTACGGAACCGGAAGTTCTCAGCGTGTCAACACAACTTTGGTAAAACAATTGGCGTATTATGTTACGATGTACAGTCCGTTGCAAATGGCGGCAGATATCCCAGGTAATTACGAACGTTTTCCAGATGCATTTCAGTTCATCAAAGATGTTGCTGTAGATTGGGACAACAGTTATATTCTCGAAGCTGAACCTGGAGATTATATCACGATTGCCCGTAAAGCAAAAGGCAAAAACGAATGGTTTATTGGCGGAATTACCGATGAAAACGCAAGAACGGCAAACATTACTTTTGATTATTTACCTGCCGGAAAAAACTTTATCGCTACTATTTATGCTGATGCAAAAGAAGCGAATTGGAACGTAAATCCACAAAAATATACCGTGACTAAAGTTGTAGTAAATTCTAAAACAATTCTAAAACAGTATTTAGCTCCGGGTGGTGGCGTTGCCATTAGCATTAAAGAAGGAAATCCTGCAGAATTAAAAGGATTGAAGAAATTGTAAATTCTCTCTAAAAAAACCCTGTCTGAGCTTCAGCAAAATGGCACATGAAACAATCATGTGCCATTTTTGATTTCCTTCATTATCGTTTTGCTTTAGAAATAATGCTAAAACTGAATCTAAAATTACAAAAGTAAACCTCTTAAAAAGAGTACGTACAAGCAAATCCAAAACCAGATTGCATATTTTCACTCTTGAAATTCACTGAAGGTTTAAAAGCTAATTTCTCGCTTACATTAAATTGAGACAAAGCTGCATCGATATTGGCATCAATGATATTTAAAACATAAAAACCAACAATAAATAAAGCCGATAAATCTCTATTTCTTTGAAATTGTTTTTGTGCAGAGACCAACTGACTTTCGCTTAAGTTCGCCAAATACTCAGAGCTACTTGCGCTTCCTGCAAGTCTGCTTTTGTATTCGTTTCTGTAAATGTTGTAGTTTTTCTGACTGTCGATATAAAAATAAGTACTCGTACCGATTGCGCCATAAACCAAAGGAAGTTTCCAATATTTTTTATTATAAATCTGTCCTAAACCAGGAAAAATAGCCGAATAAAAAGCTGCTTTTGCAGGACGTAAAGGATCAATTTCTTGTGATTTCAGCGTATCATTTACAACGATTTGCTTGCCTTCCTGTGCAAAAGCGGAGGTTAATCCAAAAAATAAAAAGAGAACAATAAATTGATATTGCATAGAAAAGTTTGCTTTAAAATTTTTCTCAAAGGAAACTTTTTAATTCTAAGCATTTTCTTAACTAAAAGATAAATAAAACTTAATAAATAACAATGATAAACTATGATTATACGTCTCATTAGGAATGATAGGTAAATAATATTAATAATATTTTATTATTCAACATTTTAGAAGTTTCTTTGTAAAATTAAACCTACAATAGAAAATAAGGAGTCCGTAAAAAAAGCAATCATCAAAATGAGAGATGATAAAGTGGCTGTACGCTCTTTTTTGCAAGGCAAAACTTCTATTGAAACCTTAACTTCAAAAGGTATCAAACTTGTTAAAACAATATAATTATACTTTTCATCCTAATTTTGGTTATTACAGTTTTCTTACAAAAAGACAAATTGAATATCGAGTTGCTCTTTATGAGGACTTTACACTTGCATCTTGTGTAGCTAATGATGTTGAAATTGGACAAGTCTATCAAATAACAATAGATAAAATAAGTAGTGAACCTGCTCCGTTTGATGCTTGTGTTTCTGAAACAATTAGAAATATTGTCTCAGCTTTTTTTAAAAACATTCAGGATGCATTAATTTATATTTACGATGATAATGATAAAAAAGCTTATCAAAGATTTTATGCTTTTGATAGATGGTATAATAACAGTAAAATGACAGACTCCGTCACAAAACTTAATAATATTATCGAATTTGATAATGATGAAGGATTTCTTAAACTTCACACCTCTTTGATGTTTCACAATGATAATAACAATGTTGATAACATCAGATTAGCCTACGATAATTTAAGAAATGTAATGAACGGAGACAAACCGTAATTATCTTAAATCATTAAGACATTATTGAATATCTTATCTAAATAATTATTGAAAAAGGTGAACTGAATTACTAAACTTCTCGCCTAGCCCCGATAGCACTGGGAATCCTTTTGTGCCGGGGTTCGGCACAAAAGATTGAAAGGTATAGCGGGATTAATGGTCTTTTGAAACGAAATTGATCTGCTCCTAAAAAAAATTACTCTCCCAATAATTCCATTAATTCCAAAGCTCGTTTGGTCGATTTTACATTCTCAAAAGTCAAGAGAAGGCGTAGACCGTTTGGCGTTTGTTTTTCTTTCATTGTACAAAGTGAGCTATATTTTTGTACAAATTGCAGCACTTTTCTAAACTTAGACGATTGATAATAGTCAGATTGCTGATCCGAAACAAAATAGCCAATCATTTTACCTTTTTTCATCACCAGTTTCTCAATACCTACGTTTGTAGCAATCCATTTGATGCGAATACTGTTCATCAAGGCATTGGCGCGCGGAGGCATTGGCCCGAAACGGTCAATTAATTTGTTTTGGAAAATAACCAGTTCTTCTTCATTTTTGACAGAACCCAACTCGTTATATAAACTCAAACGTTCGGTAACATTATTGATATATTCATCAGAAAACAACAACTCAAAATCAGTATCGATTTGTAAATCTTTTACGTATTCTTTGGTCTCAATATCGTTCTCTTCCGGATAAAGATCTTTGAATTCGTTTTCCTTTAATTCTTCGATCGCTTCGTTCATGATTTTTTGGTACGTATCAAAACCAATTTCATTAATGAAACCGCTTTGCTCTCCGCCTAATAAATCTCCGGCACCACGAATTTCAAGATCTTTCATGGCGATGTTGAAACCGCTTCCGAGTTCGCTAAATTGTTCCAAAGCCTGAATACGCTTTCTGGCATCTTCGGTCATGGATGAATATGGCGGACAGATAAAATAACAGAATGCTTTTTTATTGCTTCGTCCTACACGTCCTCGCATTTGATGCAAATCTGACAATCCAAAATTATTCGCGTTGTTGATGAAAATCGTGTTGGCATTGGGTACATCCAAACCACTTTCGATGATTGTGGTGGCAACCAAAACATCAAAATCTCCGTTCATAAAACCCAACATCAATTCCTCGAGTTTGGCGCCTTCCATTTGTCCGTGACCGATCCCAACTCTTGCATTTGGCACCAAACGCTGAATCATTCCGGCGACTTCTTTTATATTTTCGATTCGGTTATTGATAAAGAAAACCTGTCCGTTACGCTGAATTTCATACGAAATCGCATCACGAATTATTTCTTCATTAAACCCAACGACATTCGTTTCTATTGGATAACGATTTGGCGGAGGCGTTGTAATTACAGATAAATCTCGTGCCGCCATCAACGAAAACTGAAGCGTTCTCGGAATTGGCGTTGCCGTTAATGTCAGCGTATCGACATTTGCGGCAATCGTTTTTAGTTTATCTTTTACGTTTACACCAAACTTTTGTTCTTCATCAACGATCAATAAACCAAGGTCTTTAAAAACTACATTTTTATTGACCAGTTGATGTGTTCCAATGACGATATCCAGTTTTCCTTCGGCTAAATCTTTTAGGGTTTGTGCTTTTTGTTTCGCGGTTCTAAATCTATTTAAATAGCCAATAGAAACGGGCATATCTTTTAATCTTTCGGTAAAAGTTCTGTAATGTTGGTACGCCAAAATAGTTGTGGGAACTAAAATCGCCACTTGTTTGCTATTATCAACGGCTTTAAAAGCGGCACGAATCGCAACTTCTGTTTTTCCGAAACCAACATCGCCACAAACCAAACGATCCATTGGGCGATCGCTTTCCATATCGGCTTTTACTTCCTGTGTCGATTTGGTCTGATCCGGTGTATCTTCATAAATAAACGAACTTTCTAATTCGTTTTGCAAATAACTGTCCGGTGCAAACTGAAAACCTTTTTCCAATCGGCGTTTTGCATACAACTGAATCAGGTTGAACGCAATATGTTTGACGCGCGCTTTGGTTTTTTGTTTTAAAATTTTCCAGGCGTTCGATCCTAACTTATATATTTTTGGAGGCGTTCCGTCTTTTCCGTTGTATTTGGAGATTTTATGAAGCGAATGTATGCTTACATAAACAATATCATTATCAGCATAAACCAGTTTTATGGCTTCCTGCGTTTTGCCTTCGACCTGAATTTTTTGCAATCCGCCAAACTTCCCGATTCCGTGATCGATGTGGGTTACATAATCACCAACAGAAAGTGCGGTTAATTCTTTAAGCGTGATATTTTGCTTTTTAGAATAGCCGTTTTTGATATTAAATTTATGATAACGCTCAAAAATCTGGTGATCTGTATAAGCTGTTATTTGGTTTTCTTCGTCGATAAAACCCTGGTACAAAGGCAATACAATCGTATGATATTGCTTTCTGATATTTTCTGAATTGGCTTCATCCAGACTTTCGAATATATCATGAAAACGTTTTGCCTGTGTTTCATTCGAACAGAACAAATAATTTTTGTATCCGTTGAAATGATTGTCGCTCAGATTATTCAACAACAAATCAAATTGTTTGTTGAAAGAAGGCTGCGGCTGAATATGAAAATCAAATGTTTTTGTTGTTTTAAAAATAGGCTTTGAAGCCAATTCTACAACCGAAAAATCTAAAGCTCGTTTGATAAACGAACTCTGATTTAAAAATAATTGTTCGGGTTCTGCGTGTTTTATTTCTTTGGATAATTTCTCAAAAGCTTCTTCGGCTCTGGCAAATTGTTTGTCTAACTGACTTAAAAGTCCCTCTGTATTTTGAATAAAAAC
The DNA here is from genome assembly GCF_002217195.1 of Flavobacterium aquidurense. Classification (NCBI taxonomy): domain Bacteria; kingdom Pseudomonadati; phylum Bacteroidota; class Flavobacteriia; order Flavobacteriales; family Flavobacteriaceae; genus Flavobacterium; species Flavobacterium aquidurense. The sequence goes on from NZ_MUGR01000037.1 coordinate 20,999, forward strand.
AACTGTTTTTTCAGCAATATAATCTAAGAAACTTTCGCGGTTTTCCTGAAATATCTTATTCTCAACATTTGGAATAATCGTGATTTTTTTATGGGTTTCTACCGATAATTGTGTTTCAACATCAAAACTTCTAATACTGTCTACTTCGTTACCAAAAAACTCAATTCTATAAGGATGATCGTTTGAAAATGAGAATACATCGACGATTCCTCCACGAACCGAAAATTCGCCGGGTTCTGTAATAAAATCGACTCTTTTGAATTCGTATTCAAACAAAACTTCGTTGATAAAATCGATCGAAATCTTATCGTTGACCGCCACTTTCAAAGTATTCTTATCCAGTTGTTGTCTGGTTACTACTTTTTCGAAAAGTGCTTCCGGATAGGTGACAATTATCGCTGGTTTTTTACGGGAATTAATTCGGTTTAAAACCTCAGCACGAAGCAAAACATTCGCATTATCAGTCTCATCAACCTGATAAGGACGGCGAAATGATGCGGGATAAAACAAGACATCCTGCTCTCCGATCATTTGTTCGAGATCGTTCAGGTAATAAGCGGCTTCTTCTTTATTGTCTAAAACAACCAAAAATGGCAACTCTGTTTTTTTGAAAACGGCGCGCATCACAAATGAAACTGCAGACCCTAACAATCCGTTAAGATGCATTTTTATCTGATTTTGTTCTAGTAACTGTGCGGCAATCTGCTGATTTTTTGGCAGATTATCATACATGGTATATAAGGCGTTTTTACTCAACTTTTGGTAATTTTTTATCTATGTTTTGTGCCTGAATTGGAACTGCAACTGCATTCGGAATCGCACGTGTTGTGTCTAACATTTTTAAGAAATCCTCTTCTCCCTGTTCTTTCGGAATTTTACTTTTTATAATAATATTATCCATTTGTCTTTCCAGAGAAACTAATTCTTTGTTGATATCTCCCACTAAAAAGGTCACTTTTTCAGCCGGAATTTGATTTAAATGAATAAACAAATCCAGCATTTTGACTTTAGTGATCAAAACAGAAATTCGGCTTTTTATTGCAGGAACGTTAAACTCAGCAGGAATATTGTCGTTTAAAGCCAGTGCTTTTTTCGAAATAGCTGTTGATTTTTTTTGAAACGCTCCTATTGTTTTTCTCGGTTTGTCTGCGATTTCTTTTAAGAATTCACGCCATTCATTCCATGAACTTACCTTTTGTTCTGAAATTTCATTAATAGGTTCGTCAATAAACTCCCAGCCTTTATTGATAGTATTAAAAATAATTTCCTTTTTTTTGGCTTCTTTTTCATTTTCAGCACGGCGTTTTTCATCTTCATTTTGACATGAATTCAATACAAAAACAAAAAGCAGAAAAAGAGATATTTTATATTTCATTTGGTAAAACATTAAGCTACAAAGTTACAAAGTAAATTTACAATTACGAATTCTGTTTTGGGCTATAAATGATGTAGATTAACATATTATTATTTGCCACAGATTTCACAGATTAAAAGGATTTAATTCTAAATAAACCAGTCTTATTGGAATAGGTACTTTGAAAATTTAACTGCAAAGCACGCAAGTCTTTTTTACCAGTATGAAATAATCTCGCAAAGGCGCAAGGGCGCAAAGTTTATATTTCTTGTAACTGCTGCATCTTAGCAAAATTAAAGACCAAATAAGATCATAAGCTTAAAAAACTTCGCGCCTCTGCGCCTTTGCGAGATTAAAAAAACTTGCGTGCTTTGCGGTAAATCATAACGCTTCAACGGAGAATAATCCAAAAAAGCATCTTTATCGTTGTTATATTTATAATTTGTTGTTATGAAAAGTAAAAATATTTGCGAAAACGTTATATTTGTACATCTAAAAAAACATCACAAATGAATCCAAAAATATTGATCATTGGCGCTTGCGGTCAAATTGGGACAGAACTGACTCAAAAACTTCGCAAGTTATACGGAACAGAGAATGTAATTGCTTCTGATATCCGAAAATTAAATACTGACGTTGTTAATTCAGGTCCGTTTGAAGTGGTCAATGCTTTAGATTTCAATCAGATCGAGCATCTTGTCGAAGTGCATAAAATTACCGATATCTATTTGATGGCGGCACTTTTATCGGCTACAGCCGAGAAAAACCCTGCATTTGCCTGGGATCTGAATATGAATTCATTATTTCACGTTTTGAATTTAGCGAAAGCAAAAAAAATAAAAAAGATTTTCTGGCCATCCAGTATTGCGGTTTTTGGACCTACAACACCAAAAGAAAACACACCTCAATACACAATAATGGAACCTTCTACTGTTTACGGAATTAGTAAACAAGCCGGAGAAAGATGGTGCGAATACTACCATAATATTTATGGCGTTGATGTTCGAAGTATACGTTATCCTGGCTTAATTAGCTGGTCAACACCTCCTGGTGGCGGAACTACTGATTATGCGGTTGATATTTTCTATAAGGCAATTGCCGATAAAAAATACGAATGCTTTTTATCATCAGAAACAAAAATGCCAATGATGTATATGGATGATGCGATCGATGCGACGATTAACATTATGAAAGCGCCGGTTGAAAAAATCAAAATACATTCTTCATACAATTTAGCGGCGATGAGTTTTACGCCAACTGAAATTGCGAATGAAATCAAAAAACATATTCCTGAATTCACCATTACTTATGAGCCTGATTTCCGTCAGAAAATTGCGGACAGCTGGCCGGCAAGTATCGATGATTCTCAGGCAAGAGAAGACTGGGACTGGAAACATACTTTTGATCTGGAATCGATGACAAAAGATATGATTGAGCATTTGAGCTAATTTCAATTGCCTATGAAATAAAAATGCCCGTTTATTAATTTAAACGGGCATTTTTTTATGTATTAATGTTTAGGGTGAAAATTACTTCACTTCAAAAACATTATTTGCAGCTTTTACATCCGCCATTAATCCGTTTGGATCTATGGTGATTTTTTTGATCGCTGATTTGTTTTTGTCTATCGTAAAACTATAGTTAGATTGTGCCCAGGCCCAATCTTCCAGAACTGTTCTTTTTACTTCAGGATTTGGATTTGGCTTAATAAAATTCATCATTCTTAACGGAATATAGAAAGTTTCAGAAGTTCCGTCAGTGTATTGAACTGTCAGGTCTATTGGCATTGGCATTCTGCCGATTCTTTCTAAACTTACAGTAGTTTTTCCTGCATTATCTGCCACATCTTTGATGCCGTAATCAATTGTATTTGTTGTTTCTGTCCAATCGATTAAATACCAGTCTAACTCCGCTCCTGAAACTCTTTCAGCTGTTCTTTTGATATCGTTTGGAGTTGGATGTTTGAATTTGAAATCGTTAAAATATCTTTTTAGAGTAGCATCTACATTTTCTTTACCAATTACATATTCTAATTGTGATAAAAAGATACTTCCTTTTATATAAGCTGAAATACTATACGGTCTGTTTTCGTCATAACGATCACCATGAGTTCCTTGTGGCTGTTCTTTTCCTGAATTTACTAATTGGTAATAAGCTGCATAATTTCCTTTAAACGGATTTACTTCTTTTTTATCTCCTTTTAATTCATTCAAAGCACTGTCTTCGATATAGGTTGTAAAACCTTCATCCATCCAAGGGTGTTTTGATTCATTTGAAGCCAGAATATGCTGAAACCATGAATGTCCTAATTCGTGCGTTGCTGTTCCCAGAATTCCCTGAAGGGTTCCGTTTCCTAATATTAACGTACACATTGCGTATTCCATTCCGCCATCTCCACCCTGAATAAACGAGTATTGTTTGTACGGATATGCTCCTACTCTATTGTTGTAATACTCCATAACTTTTACCATTAAAGGCTCTAATTGTTTCCAATTTTCAGTTGTTTTCGGATTGTTTTTGTAGAAGAAATGTAAATCGACATCATTTGGTCCTTTTACAATATCATGCGTGTATTCTTTGTCCGCTGCCCATGTAAAATCATGAACATTTGGCGCAATAAAATGCCATGTCAACGTTTTTGTTTTCTTTGGATAAGTAACTGTTACACCTGCATCCTGATATCCGTGTCCAATTTCGTTCTTGTCCTGCAAATATCCTGAACCACCAATCGTATAGTCTTTATCAATTGTAATTTTTACATCAAAATTACCCCAAACTCCATGAAACTCTCTTCCTATGTAAGGATCTGCATGCCAGCCTTCAAAATCAAATTCAGCTAATTTAGGATACCATTGCGACATCGACAATTCGACTCCTTCAGAATTATTACGTCCTGTACGACGAATCTGAAGCGGAACCTGACCATCAAAATCCAGCGTAAAAGTAGTTTTCGAATTCGGCAAAATTGGTTTTGCCAAAGTCACTTCCATTATTGTTCCTGAAACTCTGGTTTGAGCCGTTACACCATCTTGTTTCAGATTGGTAATTTTCAGGAATCCAATTTCGTTAGGTTTTAATGTTTCAATTCGGCTTTGTTTTACCTCTTTTCCATCGGCACCTTTTACTTTGGTTACCATTCTTCCGTCAGGGTCTTTTATGGTATGCAAACGCGCATCCATTTCGCTCCCTGGCTGAAATGCATTTAGAAATAAATGATAGTAAACCTTTTTTAAAGTATCCGGAGAATTATTGGTGTAGACCAATTCTTGTTTTCCTTTGTACTGATAGTTTTTTACATCCATGGAAACTTCCATTTTGTAATCAACGTGTTGTTGCCAATATGGTGCATTTTGTGCAAATGCAGGGCTTAAACCCAAACTCAAAAAGGAAAGTAGTAAAATTTTTCGCATCATCATGTTAATAAAAATGGAAGAGCTGCCACTCTTCCATTGGATTAGTACTGTATATTATTTTTATTTCTTAGACATCTTTTCTGCCATCAATAAAGCATTATAAGCATTGACCATTTTAGCTGTTCTTGAGGATTCTGCAGCAGAAACTGCTACGGGTTTCTGTTCCGGATTTGGATTCTCACCTAAAATTATCATGGAAGGAAGTGCTACTCCTGAATCCATTAAAATTTGTTTTACCTGAGCGGCTTTCAGTTTCGGATAGTAGGAACGAATTAATGCTGCAACTCCTGCCGCATTTGGTGATGCCATTGATGTTCCTTGCAAATACTTGTATTTATTATTGGGAACCGTTGCATAAATTTCTTCACCCGGGGCAAAAACATCAACGTTTATTTTACCAAAGTTTGAAAACGGCGCTACTACATTTTCTCCATACTTATTGTTTATGGCTCCAATTGTGATCACGTTATTAGCAAATTCTTTTACATTATCTTCAGAATCATTTGGGTAATTAATGTTTTCTGTTTTATCGATATTGTATCCGTCATTTCCTGCTGCGTGTACAATTAAAACATCTTTTTTGGCCGCATATTTTATGGCATCGTAAACCCATTTTTTGTGTGGAGAAAAACTTTTCCCGAAACTTCCATTAATTACTTTTGCTCCGTTATCAACTGCATAACGAATGGCCAAAGCGATGTCTTTATCGTACTCATCTCCGTCAGGAACTGCTCTCACTGTTAATATTTCGACATTGTTTGCAACACCATCGCCACCTAAATCATTACCACGAATTTGGGCAATAATTCCGGCAACGTGAGTTCCGTGCAATGCTTTTTCTTTGTCTGGTCCAAAAACAACATTGTTGCCATAATATTTGTCTTTGATATCTTCCGGATTGTCACCTACGATTTTTCTTCCGTCATAATCCTTATTCAAATTATAATTGAACTGATCGTAAACAGATTCCCTGTAGTCTTCTAATTCTGCCTCAGGATCAAAAGTTGGTCCTGCATTAGTCAAAATTTGAGTCATGATCATTTTAGCTCTGGCAACTTTTGGATCTACTGACGAAACTTTACTTAAATCTTCTAACTTGTAAGTTGTTTTATTTAACTCTTTTTTTATAGTATTATGCACATCTAGCAAGAAGTCTACTTGTTGTTTGTCTTCTATAACTTTTTTAGATTTTTCTTCGTATTGTGCTAAAGCCGCTTTGTATTGCGCTGATCCATCATCTCCTTTTTTGACAATACGTGTCATTTCAAGATTTTCATGAACGGCATCACCAAGAAAATTCCATCCGTGAACATCATCAATAAAACCATTTTTATCGTCATCGATTCCGTTACCCGCAATTTCTTTAGGATTGGTCCAGATCATTCCCTGTAAATCCGGATGTTCGATATCGACACCTGAATCTACAATACCTACAATTACTTTTACGCCTTTTTTTCCTTGTAATAATTCGGCGTAAGCCTTATCAACACTCATTCCAGGAATTGAATCTTTGATTAGATCAAGATGGCTCCATCTTTTTAATTCATTTTCACTAAGCGGTGCTTTTTTAACCACTGCTAAAGGAGCAGTAATTATTTCTTTAGAGGTAGAAACCTGTGCCTGCAAAGTAGCACTGCAACCTGCTAATACAAGTAATGCAAAGGCAGATAATGTATTTAATTTTATAGAACTCATCTATCTATTTTTAATAAAGTTAAAATATGGGTCTAAATTATGATTTTTTGTTACATAAAACTAACGATTAACACTGTGTTATGATTTTTACCTTACTATAAAAGAGAACTTAAATCTTTATTTAAGACTTTAAAAATAAAGATTTTGATTAAATCAAAAGTAAATTTCTTACCTAAATTATTTCAATGTAAAATATGTTAAAAAAGAACGATGTTCTTACGTCTTCCCGTAATGAAATCTGAATTCTAATTTGTACACTTGCGCGACCTAATCATAAATCTTATCTATGAAAACAAAACTACTCTTATTGCTGTTTCTGGCAAATTTTTCTATTTATGCACAAACCAATTTAGTCCCAAATGGGGGGCTTAATCTTTGGGCAGGAAATACACTTCAAAATTGGACTGCCACAAATGGTATCAGTTTCTCCACTGCTAATTATGAAGGGAGATTTAGTGCACAATTATCCTATATAAACTCCTCTCCTAAAATTACTGCACAAGTTCCGTTGCAGGCAGGCGTTACCTACACCATAAAACTTAAGTACCAATACCTCGATAGTAATTATAGCGGGAATCATCCAATTTCATTAAACATATCAAAAAACGGAAGCGCTACTACTTTATCTTCAAGTACTCTCGCCAAAAATAATTCCTGGAATGAAATAGAAGCAACCTTCACTCCGGACGCAAATCTGTCGTACGACTTATCAATTGCCACTTTTAGTTTTGATAATGCCGCTTTCAAGGTTTTAATTGACCACGTTCAGGTATATGTAGCAGGAACAGAAAAATACACACAAATTCCGGATATCAATTTTGAAAATAAATTAATCGCTTTGGGTATTGATTCCGGATTGCCTGACGGAAAAGTACAGACAAGTAACATCGCTACAATAACATCGTTAGATGTTTCAAGCAGCAACATTACTAATTTAACCGGGATTGAAGATTTCGTCTCTTTGACTCAATTATATGTAATGGGCAATAAATTGACAACACTGGATGCATCTAAGAATATTGAATTAACAACACTGCGATGCGATTCTAACTACACTATTACAAGTCTGAATGTTTCTAAAAACTCTAAACTCGTTAATTTATATTGTCCTAACAACAAAATTTCGAGCTTAGATCTTTCTAATCTTCCGGAGTTGATAGAATTATATTGCAGCGGCAACCAGTTGAGCAGCTTAGACCTTTCTGCAAATAAAAAAATAATAAATCTGTATGTAAACTCAAATCTTTTGACTGCATTGGATTTAAGTAAAAATACGGCTTTAACTACTATACAGTGTCATGAAAACGCAAGACTTGAAACATTAAATCTTCAGAATGGAAAAAATACTTTACTACAAAAAATAAACCTAAACTACACTCCAAGTTTATATTGTATCCTAGTTGATGATCCTGCCTATTCTACCAATAATTGGAACACATTCAAAGACAAAAATGTTAATTTCTCAATAACCTGCCAAACCCCTGAATATATCTTAATACCGGATCCGGAATTTGAAAAAGGTTTAATAGCGAGTAGTGTTGATGGTATAATTGACGGTAAAGTAATGAAATCTAAAGCCTTAAATGCTGAAAGACTAAACATTAACATAGCTGCTGTAACTGATTTAACAGGAATAGAATATTTTACCAACTTAAAATCATTAGAACTTACAAATGGAGCCAATAGTAAGATAACAAAAATTGATCTGAGTCCTTTTACTCAACTGTCGACTTTTTCCTGCTGGAGTAACAATTTTTCAGAAATTGATGTTTCTAAGAATTTAAATCTTAAGGAATTAACTTTAACTAATAATAAGTTAACCAAAATTGATGTAACCTCAAATCTGGCTTTAGAAAAATTATTAATTTCTACAAATAAAATTACGGAACTTAATGTTACAAAAAACACGGCATTAAAAACGTTAAGCTGTGATCAGAATCCTTTAGCAATAATAGATATTTCTCAAAACATTGCATTACAAAGCCTTGAATGCAAAAACACAGAAATCAAAACTTTGGATGTTACCAACAATCCGTCATTACAATATTTAGACATAGAGAGTAACGATATAAAATTACTGGATCTTTCTAAAAATCTACAATTATTGAATCTAAACTGCGATCAAAACGCACTGAAATCATTAGATGTTTCTAAAAATACTTTATTGACTAAAGTTACTTGTGGCTATAATTATGACTTATCTTATTTAAACCTTAAAAATGGTAATAATAAAAATTTCATAACCAACACCTCTAATTATAGAGGTTTTATATATGCAAAATTAAGCTGTATCGAAGTAGACGATGTCGAGTATTCTAATACGAATTGGTCAAAATTAAAAGATGCGGCTGCTACTTATTCCAATTCTTGTGATGTAGTCTTAAGCTACACCTTAATTCCCGACTCAAATTTTGAAGATGCATTAATTTTACAAGGAATTGACAAAGATGGTAAAAATGGAAAGGTTTTAACCTCCAGCATACTTAACCTTGCATCCTTAAATGTATCTAACAGCAACATTAAAGACCTGACAGGAATTGAAGATTTTGTGTCTTTAACTTCTTTAGATTGTTCTAAAAACAGTTTGACTGCACTGAATGTTAACGACAATACATTTTTAACACAACTAAAATGCAACAACAATAACATTCCTGCACTAGACGTATCCCGCAATACTAAATTAACCCATCTAAGCGCAAGTTTTAATAAAATAATAAACCTCGATCTTTCTAAAAACAAAAATCTAAAAGAGGTAGATTGTGCTTCTAATAACCTGCACAATCTAAACGTGAAAAACAGCAATAACGCCAATATGCAACGTATGATTTTTGGCAATTTTACCCAAAACCCAAAATTAGTATGTATCGAGGTTGATGATGCCGCATTTGCTGACGCAAACTGGATTGCAAAAGATGCAACTGCAAATTATTCAATTCAGGCTTGTCCGCTAAACGAACAACAAACATTAATTCCTGACCCAAATTTTGAAAGAATACTAATCGCCCAAGGGATAGATAAAGATGGTGAAAATGGAAAAGTACGTACTTTAAGTATATCAAAATTAACCAATTTAGTCTTAAATGACAGTAGTAATAAAATTTCTGATTTAACAGGTATTCAGGATTTCACGGGTTTGAAGACATTAAACGCAGGAAATAACAAAATCGAAACAATTAATCTTTCTCAAAATACTGAATTATTTGTTCTGAATCTTGATAATAATAAATTAGCAAATATTGATTTATCGAACAATACTTTAATATGGTCCCTGTCAATTAGCAGCAATCAACTAACAAATCTTGATGTTTCTAAAAATACACAATTAGATTTCCTCAATGTTGAGAACAATCAATTAACGACTTTGGATATTTCTAAAAATGTCAAACTGACTGACTTGCTTTTAGGTAATAATAAATTTAAAGATATCGATTTATCTCAAAATACAAAATTGAGCTATTTCTCTGTTTATAAAAATTCACTAACTTCTTTAGATCTTTCGAATAACTTAGTTTTAACCAGACTAGTGTGTTACGAGAATCAAATCAAAACCTTGGATTTATCTAAAAACACCAAATTGTCTTCTGTAAACGTGTCCTCTAATAAACTATACAAACTAAATTTAAAGAACGGAGCCAATAGTTTAATAACGAATATCAACAATTCTAATTTCAAGAAAAACCCTTATTTAACTTGTATTCAGGTTGATGACGCAGTTTTTTCAAATGCAACATGGAGCGCAATAATAGATGCGAACACAAGCTTTTCATCAGAAGCTTGTCCAAATGAAGAACCTTACACTTTGATTCCTGATGTTAATTTTGAGAACAAATTAATCGCTCTTGGCATTGATAAAGATGGTGTAAACGGAAAAGTTGTTACATTCAGCATCGATACTGTAACCTCTTTAAACGTATCAAAAAGCGCTATTACTGACCTGACAGGTTTAAAAGATTTTGCTGCATTGACTTCATTGGAAGCTGCCGATAACAAATTGACAACAATTAATGTTGACAATAATCTATTGCTGACAAATTTAAATGTAAGCAAAAACCAATTGACTGCTGTAAATGTTTCTAAAAACAACAAATTACTTACTTTGAACTGTAGTTCAAATACTCTTACAGTTTTAAACATTTCTAATAATATGTCATTAAGCAATTTAAACTGCAGTAACAATGCCATTACAGCATTAGATGTTTCGAACCATTTACAATTAAGCAATTTAAACTGCAGCACGAATGCTCTTACCGTTTTGAATGTTTCTAAAAACACTAAACTAACGGTCTTAAGTGCGAGTATCAACAAACTAGAAAATTTAGATATTTCTAAAAATTCTTTATTAAAAGAAATCGACTGTGCCGGTAACAACCTGTATAACCTGAACCTGAAGAACGGAAACAACGTTAACATGGAAAGAGTAATTTTTGGAAATTTCACTCAAAATCCAAATTTACTTTGTATTCAGGTTGATGATGCTGCATTCTCTAACGAAAAATGGATTGCTAAAGATGCAAAAGCGACTTATTCGTCACAACCGTGCGAAACAAACTATCAATACACACTTATTCCTGATGTTAACTTTGAAAAACGTTTGATTAGTCTTGGAATAGATTCCGGTGCAGTTGATGGAAAAGTTATAACTTCAAAAATTTCGAACGTAACCTATTTATACATTCCTGCGTCCACAGAAAAAATAACAGACTTAACAGGTATAGCAGATTTTATTGCTTTAGAAAGATTTTACTGCTTTGGTCAGGCTCTTACAAATATCGATCTGTCTGCAAACAAAAAACTAAAGCTAGTTGATGTATCCGGTAACAATCTTAGTACTTTAGATCTGTCTGCAAATACGGCTGTAGAGGAGGTAGTTTGTTATTCTAATAAGTTTACAGCGTTGGATTTTTCTAATAATACAGCTTTAAAAAACATCAATGCTTCAAGTAATCAGCTAACAACGATTAATGTATCAAAAAACACTTTATTAAGCACATTAATTCTGTATACCAATAAAATTGCGAACATTGATCTTAGTAATAACACAGCTTTAACAGATCTTACTATTAATAATAATAAATTAGCAGCAATAGACCTATCTAAAAACTTGTCTCTTAAAACATTAAATATTAATTCAAACTCACCCTTGACAGGTTTAAATATTTCTAAAAACACAATGCTTACTTATCTGGATGCATCAGGCTGCTACCTAAAAACTCTGGATGTTTCTAATAATAAGGCCTTAATAACATTGGAAGCCTCTGGAAGTATGCTTGAAGCATTAGATATTACAAAAAATCCGGCATTGACTTCATTAAGGGTAAATTCGAATCAATTGACGAGTTTGAACCTTCAAAACGGGAAGAATACTTCTCTTGTACTCAACAATCTGTTATTTACATCAAATCCAAAATTATACTGTATTCTTGTTGATGACGTAAATTATGCTAATACAAACTGGTTAAGCAAAAAAGATGGAATAGCAACTTACAACACAGAATGTACAGGCGAAATGACTTTACCGGTAAACAATTTTACAGTAGAAACCAAAAGCGAATCTTGTCTTGGCGAAAACAATGGAGAAATCAGCATCGTTGGAAAACAGGCTTTTGCTTATCAGGCAAGTATAAATGATAAAACCTACACTTTTACCAACAACAGCTTAAAAGTAGCGAGTTTAGTTCCGGGTGTTTACAAAATCAAGATTACAATTCCGGAAATGATTTTCGAACAAAACTTTACCGTTACTATTGCAAAAGGTGCGATTATAACAGGAAAATCAAGTGTTACGAGCAAAACCGTTGATGTTGAAATCACAGCAGGAACTGCACCATTTACTGTTTTTGTTGACGGAGCTGAGCAGTTTCAAACCACTGATGCAACATTTTCTGTAGATGTTAACAAAGCGGCATTAGTCGAAGTAGCCACTGCAAAAGCCTGCGAAGGTATTTTCTCTAAAAAGGTTGCTGTTTCAGATTTCGAATCACAAATCTTATCTGCTTACCCTAACCCTACTTCAGGAAGTTTTGAAATTGAAATTCCAGCCGCTAAAAATGAAGTTAAAATAGAATTATACAACTTCTCAGGGCAATTGGTTTCGACTAAAACATATACTATCGAAAGCGGAAAAGCACAATTGAATCTTGAAAACCAACCTTCAGGAATTTATGCTGCCAAAATCTATTTGGAAAATCCGGAATACATTAAAATTATAAAAAAATAAAAATGAAGAATTTTATATACCTATCCATCATTGGTTTTTTATTTGCAGCTTGTGGCGGAGGCGGCGGAGATGATTCAGATCCTGTTGTTGTCCCACCAATCGTAAATATAGCACCAACTGTACCGGCACTAACAGCTCCGGCTGATGGTAAATTATGCCTGGACAAGATTATTGCATTTCAATGGGCTTTATCTACTGATGAGAATAAAGATAATATCACTTATCAGATTCAGATTGCAAAAGATAATTCGTTCTCTCAAATTGTAAAGACCCTGGAGGTAACAACCAATAGTACATCTGCAGAATTAGAAAAAAACACTGCTTACTATTGGAGAGTAAAAGCTACTGACAGTAAGGGTTTGTCAAGTAATTATACGGCAACTTATAAATTTTATACTACCGGCGATGCCGTAGTGAATCATTTGCCTTTTTCTCCGGAATTGGTACAGCCGTCAATAAATTCTGTGTCGAATACGACGACTGCAACTCTAAAATGGACAGCAACAGATGTTGACACAAAAGACGTTCTGACTTATGATGTTTATTTTGGAAAAACCAATCCACCTACAGCAAAAGTAAGCGAGAATACAAGTGCAATTTCTTTTGATGTTACACTGGAACCTGCAACACAATATTTCTGGCAAGTTGTTGTAAAAGACAATAAAGGAGGAGAAACTGTTGGTCAGGTTTGGAAATTTAAAACCAACTAGAATTTTAGAATTATAATTTGTTCAACCAAAAAATCTCATTTTCGACATACTGAAAATGGGATTTTTTTATAATTTAATTTTTGTTTTAAAGAATCTCTTCACAAGTAAAAACGTCTTTCAGCCTTACTCCTCTTTCTGTATGTTCTACCGTTATAATCTGATTGTGTGCATCGTGTTCTAAAAATAAATAATAATTTTTATCTGCTGCTTCATTCAAAAATTTTGATTTCTCAGGCATTGTCAATAATGGTCTTGTGTCGTAACCCATAACATATGGCAGCGGAATATGTCCTGCTGTTGCCAGTAAATCAGCACAAAAAACAATCGTTTTATCGTGGTACTGAATATGCGGAATCATTTGCTTTTCGGTATGGCCATCGACATAGTAAATTCCGAAATTCATTTCGTGAGAAAAACCAAAATCAGATTCAGGACGTTTTATAAAATTCAATTGTCCGCTTTCCTGCATGGGCAATATATTCTCCGAAAGAAAAGATGCTTTCTCACGCGCATTGGGTTTTGTTGCCCATTCCCAGTGATTTTCATTACTCCAATATTTAGCATTTTTAAAAGCCGGTTCGTATCCTGTTTTATCAGAATTCCACTTTACACTTCCACCACAATGGTCAAAATGCAAATGCGTCATAAAAACATCGGTAATATCATCTCGGCTAAAACCGTATTTTGCCAAAGATTTATCGATAGAATGCGATCCCCAAAGCGAATAATAACCAAAAAACTTTTCAGATTGTTTGTCCCCCATTCCGGTATCAATGAGAATTAATCGATTTCCGTCTTCGATAAGTAAACATCGCGCGGCAATATCAATTAAATTATTATCATCTGCGGGATTGGTTTTGTTCCAGATTGTTTTAGGTACAACACCAAACATAGCGCCACCATCTAACTTAAAATTTCCGGATTCTATTGGGTAAAGTTTCATAAGAGTACATTTCTAGTATTGAAAACAAAGCTAGGAAATCCAATCTCTTTATACTAAGTATTCTTTAAATAATGTTTTTTATGTATATAAAGATTGCCCACTGGTTAAACTGATTTACACTGATTTTTTAGTTTAATCAAATTTTCAAATTTTGGTGCAAATAAAAAAAATCAGTGTAAATCTGCCAGATCCGTAATCCCGATAGCTATCGGGAGTGGGCTAAAAGTCGGCCATTATTATTCCAGCGTAATCGAAGTACTTCCCATAATTTCTTGTTTGTCGAAGAAATTGACAAAATAAGTTCCTTTTTGAAATCCGTTTTCGTCAGCGTTTAAAACCCCATAAACATTCGCAGCTTTTCCCTGAAAGTCAACCGCAACTATAAAACTATAAACCAAGGCCTTATTATTTCCAAACTCGATCAGTTTGTTCACGCCTAGAACCTTATTTTTCTGATCTAAAACCTGAATATAAAAAATTCTTTTTCCTGTTTTGGCAACGGTATTTCCGTTTAGAGAAAAGCTCATTTTAAGTTTTTTAGTGTTTTTTGCCTTTACCGTTTCCAGCTCTTGTCCGGTTTTTTTCTCCCGGAGAGCGATCACACTAAAGTTGCCCGGAACTAACTTTGAAGCATCTTTTAAAGTCGATTCCAGTCTTTTTTGTTTAGAAACCAAAGTATCATTTTCAGTCTTTTGTTGATACATCACAACATTCTGACTTTCGATTTCAGTAAGTAAATTTTTATTTTGAGATTTTAGTTTTTTAACTTCTGCAACTTTAGATTCTAATGCGATTTTGATATCAGAAAGTTGTTTTCTATAGACCTTAATTTGTAAAGGCGAAGGATTTTTAGACGCTTTAATGATTTCCATCAGGTTCTCGATGTTTTTCTTTTCAAGTTCTAATTGTTGAGATAAAGAAGTTTTCTCCAGAATAGCCACATCATAAGCCAGTTTTAAAGTGGTCAAAGAATCTAAAATGTTTTTCTGAGAAAGGGATTCAGGATTTGAGTCACTCAATTTCTGCTCTTTTATTACCTCTTTAGTTTTTTCTTCAACTTCATTTGGCTCTCTGCTAAAAATAAAGAATGTAGCACCTAATCCAAAAACAAAAAACACTGCTAAAAGTGCTTTTACCCACTTAATTTTGTATTGTTTTTTCATAATTACTCACAATTTTCTGCAAAAGTAATAATAAAAAATTGCCTGCACCCCGTATAAATACGCTTTTTTAACACTTAAATACAGCTATTGATAAGCAAATCCCACAAAATTAGTAGATATTTAAATTTTTGATAAAAACGCTATCAAACAAATAAATGAGATAAACAATGATATTTGTTTTATTAATATAACTATTATCTATTTTAACATTTGTTATAATAATGTGAAGCGTTATGGAAAAAGGTTTTTAAGTCGTATCTTTGCAGATAATTTCATTTCAACATTGAAAGACAGCACTTTAAAATGTAATATTTTAATTACTGTTTTTAATACGATTACAAATGAATGCAAAAATAAATACCATAAACAATGATAAAAGTTTCTGATACAGCCAAAAAGAAAATCATCGACTTGATGAAAGATGATGGTTTTGATGCTGCACACGATTACGTAAGAGTAGGCGTGAAAAGTGGCGGATGCTCTGGTTTGTCTTATGATTTAAAATTTGACAAAGCCAAAGGCGACGACGATAAAATATTTGTAGACAACGACATAACAATTGCAGTTGAAAAAAAATCTTTTCTATATTTAGCCGGAACAATTCTTGAATTTTCAGGCGGATTAAACGGGAAAGGTTTTGTATTCAATAATCCAAATGCAAGCAGAACTTGTGGTTGTGGAGAATCATTCTCGTTATAAATTAAGAGTCCTAAAGCAAAAATTTAAACGCTTAAAATTTAAAACTTTAAGCGTTTTAAAAAACTAAAAAATGTCAAAATATACTGAAGACGATTTAAAAATCGAACTCGAAACTAAAGAATACGAATACGGATTTTATACTGATATTGAATCGGAGACATTTCCTATTGGCTTAAACGAAGATATCGTAAGAGCTATTTCTCTTAAAAAAGAAGAACCAGAATGGATGACCGACTGGCGCATTGAGGCTTTTCGTGCATGGAAAGAAATGATTGAGCCGGAATGGGCAAATGTTCATTATCAAAAACCGGATTTTCAGGCCATTTCTTATTATTCAGCTCCAAAACAAGTAGATCCAAACAAAACTTTGGATGATGTGGATCCGGAACTTCTTGAAATGTACAAAAAGTTAGGTATCTCTGTAGACGAACAAAAAATGATGAACAATGTCGCTATGGATATTGTGGTCGATTCTGTTTCTGTGGCTACTACTTTCAAAAAAACATTAGGAGAAAAAGGAATTATTTTCTGTCCGATTTCAGAAGCGATAAAAGAACATCCGGAATTGGTTCGTAAATATTTAGGAACTGTTGTACCTCAAAAAGACAATTTCTACGCAGCATTAAACTCAGCAGTTTTCTCTGACGGAAGTTTCTGTTATATTCCAAAAGGCGTTCGTTGCCCAATGGAACTTTCAACTTATTTCAGAATCAATCAGGCAGGAACCGGACAATTCGAAAGAACTTTGGTTATTGCTGATGCAGGAAGTTACGTTTCGTATCTTGAAGGCTGTACTGCCCCAAGCCGTGACGAAAACCAATTGCACGCTGCCGTGGTTGAATTAATCGCTTTAGACGATGCAGAAATTAAATATTCTACCGTTCAAAACTGGTTCCCTGGAAATAAAGAAGGAAAAGGTGGAGTATATAACTTCGTAACCAAAAGAGGTTTATGCGAAACCAACGCTAAAATTTCATGGACACAAGTAGAAACAGGTTCAGCTGTAACCTGGAAATATCCTTCTTGTGTACTTAAAGGGGACAATTCGGTAGGAGAATTTTATTCAATTGCCGTTACCAATAATTACCAACAAGCAGATACCGGAACAAAAATGATCCATTTAGGAAAAAACACTAAATCGACTATTATTTCTAAAGGTATTTCGGCTGGTAAATCACAAAACAGTTACCGTGGATTAGTGCAGATTAGCCCAAGAGCTGAGAATGCAAGAAACTTTTCGCAATGTGATTCTCTTTTAATGGGGAACAATTGCGGGGCGCATACTTTCCCTTATATCGAAAGTAAAAATCCATCGGCTAAAATAGAGCACGAAGCAACTACAAGTAAAATTGGAGAAGATCAGGTTTTTTATTGCAACCAAAGAGGTATCCCAACTGAAAAAGCGATTGCCTTAATTGTAAACGGTTTCAGTAAAGATGTATTGAACAAATTGCCAATGGAATTTGCTGTTGAAGCGCAAAAATTATTAGAGATTTCTTTAGAAGGATCTGTAGGTTAATTAAGAAATGGAAGGGAAGAAAGTGATCATTTTAGGTTCATCCAGAAAAAACGGAAACACAACCAAAATTGTGAATGAAATTGCTAAAGAAACCGGAATAGACATAATTAATTTAA
Organism: Flavobacterium aquidurense; assembly: GCF_002217195.1. Lineage (NCBI taxonomy): Bacteria > Pseudomonadati > Bacteroidota > Flavobacteriia > Flavobacteriales > Flavobacteriaceae > Flavobacterium > Flavobacterium aquidurense. The sequence goes on from NZ_MUGR01000037.1 coordinate 38,828, forward strand.
GTGATTATAATATTTCTCATTATGATTACGAAAGCAAAAACAGAGAAGACGATTTTTTGCCTTTAATAAAAGGAATATTAGAGAAATACGAAACTTTGATTTTTGCAACGCCCATATACTGGTACAATATGAGTGGAATCATGAAGGTTTTCTTTGATCGCTTTTCGGATTTAATCCGAATTGAAAAAGAAACCGGACGAAAACTTAGAGGAAAGAAAATTGGTGTGATATCAAATTCACACGATAATGAAATCGAAGATAGTTTTTACATTCCGTTCAAAAAAACAGCCGATTATTTAGGCATGGATTATTTAGGTCATGCGCATTTTAATGCCAATATCCTAAACCAGACAACAAAAATAGAATTGACATTTATATAAAATAAAAAAAACAATGTTATCAATAAAAAACCTTCACGCCTCAATTGGTGATAAAGAAATCCTAAAAGGAATTAATATAGAAGTTAAAGCTGGCGAAGTACACGCGATCATGGGACCAAACGGTTCCGGAAAAAGTACCCTTTCGGCTGTAATTGCCGGAAACGAAAACTACGAAGTTACTGAAGGAGAAGTTTTCCTTGACGGAGAAGATCTTGCTGACTTAGCTCCCGAAGAAAGAGCACACAAAGGAGTTTTCCTTTCGTTTCAATATCCTGTAGAAATTCCCGGAGTTAGCGTTACCAACTTCATGAAAACTGCCATCAACGAAACTCGTAAAGCAAACGGTCAGGCTGAAATGCCTGCGAACGAAATGCTAAAAGTAATTCGTGAGAAATCTGAATTATTAGAAATCGACCGTAAATTTTTATCCCGTTCTTTAAACGAAGGTTTTTCTGGTGGTGAGAAAAAAAGAAACGAGATTTTTCAAATGGCAATGTTAGAGCCAAAATTAGCTATCCTTGACGAAACTGATTCTGGTCTTGATATCGATGCTTTAAGAATTGTGGCTAACGGAGTAAACAAATTAAAAAGCGAGAAAAACGCCATTATCGTAATCACGCACTACCAACGTTTGTTAGATTATATCGTTCCGGATTTCGTTCACGTTCTTTACAACGGAAGAATCGTAAAATCTGGCGGAAAAGAATTGGCTTACGAACTGGAAGAAAAAGGATACGACTGGATTAAAGCAGAAAACTAAAAAATAGTCTATAAAGTCGAAAGTCATAAAGTCAAAAGTAGAGCATGAGTAAATTTAAATCTTTTGAAGAAATAAATTCCTGGCAAAAATCAAGAATCTTCAACAAAAGAATATATCTGATTACCGAAAATTCTAATTTCAAAAAAGACTTTGATTTCGTTAGACAAATTAGAAGAGCATCAATTTCTATATCATCAAATATAGCAGAAGGTTTTGAGAGAAACACAGACAAAGAGTTTATTTACTTTTTATATGTAGCAAAAGCATCAGCAGGAGAAGTTCGTTCTCAATTATATTTAGCATTTGATCTAGAATACATTATTAAAGAAGAATTTGAAATACTTTTAGAATCGATAACAGAAATATCGAAATTATTAAGTGGTTTCATTAAATATTTGAGCCAAAAGTCATAAAGTCGAAAGTCATAAAGTTGCAAACTTTATGCTTTAAATTTTTGACCATTGGCAAAACGGTCGACAATCCGGAGTCTTTCGACTTTCGACTTTCGACTTTAAGACTAAAAAGAACAATGGATTTAAAAGAAAAATTAGTATCGTCTTTTATGGCTTTTGAAGAGCGTGTCGATGTACATTCAGATTTGCATGACATACGCACAAATGCCTTAAAAAACTTCGAAAATAAAGGTTTCCCAACCAAAAAAGAAGAAGCTTGGAAATATACATCGCTAAACGCCATCTTAAAAAATGACTTTACGGTTTTTCCTAAGCAGGAAAATGCAATCGAATTTAATCAGGTAAAAAAATACTTTTTACACGAAATTGACACTTATAAATTAGTGTTTATTGATGGTGTTTTCAGCTCGCATTTGTCTTCTACTACGCATGACGGAATCGATGTTTGCTTGATGTCATCGGCACTGACCAAACCAAAATATAAAATGGTTATTGACAAATACTTCAACCAAATTGCCAGTAAAGACGAAAGTTTGACTTCGTTGAATACTGCTTTTGCAAGTGAAGGCGCTTTTATCAATATTCCACAAAAGAAAGTTGCTGACAAACCTATCGAGATTATGTATTTCTCAACAGGAAACGAAGCTGCTTTATTGGTTCAGCCTAGAAATCTGATTATTGTTGGAGAGAATTCTCATGTTCAGATTATCGAGCGTCACCAAAGTTTGAATGAAAATCCCGTTTTAACCAATTCGGTTACAGAGATTTTTGCTCAAAAACGCGCAATTGTAGATCACTATAAAATTCAAAACGATAATATCGAGGCGAATTTAATTGATAATACTTACGTTTCGCAACAACAGGAAAGTCACGTTTATGTGCATACTTTTTCGTTTGGAGGAAATTTAACCCGTAACAATTTAAACTTTTATCACTTTGGTGAAAGATTAACAAGCACGTTAAACGGAATCACTATTATTGGCGAAAAACAACACGTTGATCATTATACTTTGGTAAACCACGCAACGCCAAATTGCGAGAGTTTCCAGGATTATAAAGGAATTTTCGCTGATCGCTCAACAGGCGTTTTCAACGGAAAAGTTTTGGTAGAAAAAGAAGCTCAAAAAACAAATGCTTTCCAAAAAAGCAACAACATTCTATTGAGTGATAAAGCTACAATCAATGCAAAACCGCAATTAGAAATTTTTGCTGATGACGTAAAATGTTCTCACGGTTGTACCGTAGGACAACTTGACGAAACTGCAATGTTCTATATGCAATCTCGTGGAATTCCTAAAAAAGAGGCTAAAGCTTTATTGATGTACGCATTCTCGAATGCTGTTATCGAAAGCATTAAAATACCGGAATTGAAACAAAGAATTACTAAAATCATTGCCATGAAATTGGGCGTGAATTTAGGATTTGATTTGTAGATTTTCTTAACCGCAATCCCGATAATATCTGGAGCTAAGGTTTACACAAGGTTCGCAAGGTTTTTATATAAGCTTTGCGAACTTTGCGGTTTTATACTTTGCTCCCGATAGCTATCGGGATTGTGGTTTATTTTTATTTTTTTACTGCAGAAATGACATCTTTCAAAAACCCATTAAAATCAAATCCCTGATCTTCTTCTTTCAATCCCATTCTCACAATTACCATATCCAGAGACGGAATAATCGCCACCATTTGTCCCTGATATCCGCTGCAATAAAACATATCACGAGGAACATCCCGAAATTTTCCTCCGGCGTTTAGCCAAAATTGTGCTCCATAAGCTCCTTTAGAAGTATTTGTTGGCGTTGCAGAATATTTTACCCAGCTTTCGTCCAGAATTTGTGCTCCGTTCCAATTTCCTTTATGAAGATATAATAATCCAAATTTTGACCAGTCTCTGGCCGTTGCCCAGGCATATGATGAACCTACAAAAGTTCCGGACATATCCTGTTCAACGATCATAGAATTCATTCCGATTTTATCGATTACGGCGCTGTACCAGAAATCAAGATATTCCTGTTGTGTTTTAAACTGACTTTTTAAAATTCCTGATAATAAATTGGTTGTTCCTGAAGAATAATTCCAATGTGTGTTCGGCTTAAACTGAGCCGGTTTTTCACGCTGTACTTTTGCCATATCTCCAGACTGAAACAGCATTATTGTCGCATCACAAATTTTGCTGTAATTCTCTTCCCATTCCAAACCGGAATTCATGTGCAGCAAATCGTTTATAGTAATGATTTTACGCTCGTCATTTTGCCACTCAGCAATTGGTGCCGGTTTATAAATATCAATTTTTCCTTGTTTTGCCAAAACGCCAAAAGCAGAATTGGTAATACTTTTTGTCATCGACCAGCCTAAAATTTTACTGTCTTTATTAAATCCTGTATCATATTGTTCAGCAATCAATTTATCTTTATACAAAACCACAACTGCTCGGGTACGTTTTACATTTTCGCCATTTTTATCAAAAGAATTATCAATAGATTTTTTCAATTTCGAATAATCTACATTCGAAAGTAAGGTGTCTTTTGGTTCATTATTCCCGTAAGGAAAAGGCAAATTATTGACTAATTTTGTTCGGTTAGGAAGTAAATAAGGCTTCGAAATATCATAATCATCATCTATTAAAGTCGCACCTAAACCTTCGCGGTAAATTGCTTTTCTTTCTTTTAAACCATAAACAGAAGATGTCGCAAATTTTCCGGCTTCATCAATTGTATTTGTTGCCAAATCCATTAACTTAATATCATTATCGCCTTTTTCAATCAATTCTTTCGATCGATGATCTAAGAAATGTCCCGAAGCAATACTTTTCGCCGAGAAGCCAGAGATCAGTTCAAGCTTTGGATAAGTGGTAAATCCAAAATAAAAAACTACAATTAGTAAAACAAGCGCAAGTAATTTGATAATTTTCCTCATGATATTTGACTGTTATTTTTACTGCAATATAAATAATTTACAATCACGATATTAGTATCCGATTCACATTTTGAATTTCAAATCATTTACAAACCTTAAATTAAGGTTATAGAATCAATATTCCCTCCTTAGATTGATAGTACCATAAAAGGAAATTATAGTTTTGATGGATAAACCAATTTAGTTTTAGTACTTTTGTAGATAGAATTTTTCTAAATAAGACATGTTAGACATCCAAAAAATAAGAGCTGATTTTCCGATACTTTCGGAAAAAGTAAACGGAAAACCTTTAGTATATTTCGATAACGGAGCAACTTCACAAAAACCTCAAATTGTGATTGATGCTGAGGCAAAATACTATCAGGAAATAAACGCCAACATTCATCGTGGTGTTCACACCTTAAGTCAATTGGCAACTGATGCATACGAAATATCAAGAGTAAAAATCCAACATCATATCAATGCGAAGTTCTCCCATGAAGTACTTTTTACTTCGGGAACAACACATGGAATCAATTTAGTAACCAACGGTTTTGCATCCATTCTAAAACCTGGTGACGAAGTTGTGGTTTCTTCTTTAGAACACCATAGTAATATTGTGCCGTGGCAAATGTTATGCGAAAAAACCGGAGCAACGCTAAAAGTTATTCCGATGAATGAAAACGGTGAACTGATCATGGAGGCTTTTGATGCTTTGCTTTCAGCAAAAACCAAAGTGGTAACCGTAAATCATATTTCGAACGCATTAGGAATCATTAATCCTATCAAATATATAATCGAAAAAGCACATGCTGTTGGCGCTGCTGTTTTAATCGATGGTGCGCAGGCTGTTCCGCATTTAAAACCGGATGTTCAGGATTTAGATTGTGATTTTTATGCTTTTTCAGGTCATAAAATGTGCGGTCCAACAGGAACCGGAATTTTATACGGGAAAGAAGACTGGCTAAACAAACTACCTCCTTATCAGGGCGGTGGAGAAATGATCAAAGAAGTTACTTTCGAGAAAACAACTTATGCTGATCTTCCTCATAAATTTGAAGCCGGAACGCCAAATATTGCGGGCGGAATTGTGTTAGGAACCGCTGTTGATTATTTAAACAATATTGGTTTTCACAACATTCAAAAACAAGAAGAAAAATTACTGGAGCATGCTACAAAGCGTCTTCTAGAAATTGAAGGTTTGAAAATTTACGGTACCGGAAAAAATAAAGCTTCTGTAGTTTCGTTTAATATTGACGGAATTCATCCTTATGATATTGGTTCTATTATCGATAAATTAGGGATTGCAGTTCGAACCGGACATCATTGTGCACAACCTATCATGAACTTTTTCTGCATTCCCGGAACCATCCGTGCTTCATTTTCTTTTTACAATACCATAGAAGAAATTGATGTTATGGTGGAAGCGGTGAAGAAGGCAAAAACCATGTTAAGCTAAAACTATTTATGAGAACATTATCCTTATTACTCTTAACGATTTTCATTGGCACGAGTTGTGCCAGTCAAAAAGCAAACGATATAACATCAACACAAATAGAATATTCTGCAGTTTCAAGAGGTATTTATAAAGTGATACTCGTTCAGAATAAAACAGTTTCGGTTACGAATGGCAGAAACACTCCAGCGGTAGAAAATAAAATAAGCGATGCTAAATGGAAACAGATTGTTGCAGAGTTTTCAAAAATTGATTTAGAAAGTATTCCAACATTAAAAGGACCTACTGAAAAACGTTTTTACGACGGTGCTGCAATTGGAAATTTAAAGATAATTTACAACCAGAAAACATATGAAACTCCGGGTTTCGACAATGGTTTTCCTCCAAAGGAAATAGAAAAATTGGTAAATTTGCTGGTTGATTTTACGAAAGAATAATTATGACAATAAAAGAAATACAAAACGAAATAATAGACGAATTTTCGATGTTTGATGATTGGATGCAGCGTTATGAATACATCATCGAATTAGGAAAAAGTCTTCCGTTAATCAAAGAGGAATACAAAACAGACGAAAATTTAATCAAAGGCTGTCAATCAAAAGTTTGGCTGCAAGGCGAACAAAAAGACGATAAAATTGTATTCACTGCTGATAGTGATGCGATTTTGACCAAAGGAATTATCGCCATTTTAATCCGCGCTTTCTCTAATCAAAAAGCAGAAGATATCATAAATGCCGATACTCAGTTTATTGATGAAATTGGTTTAAAGGAACATTTATCTGCCACTCGTGCAAACGGATTGGTTTCGATGATTAAAAACATCAAAATGTACGCTTTGGCTTTTGATGCTAAAAACAGAAATTAATTAGCCGATTTTTAACCATATAAGTTATATAAGAAATTATAAGCTTGTTGGTCAATATTACAGAAGAAAAACCATATTGAACTGAGAAAATATAAGCACATTATTTTTAAATGAACTTATATAACTTATATGGTAGAAAAAAAACAAAAAACAAAAAAATGGAACAAGAAATAGACACAAACGAATTAGGAGAATCAATTGTAAAAGTTTTAAAAAGCATTTACGATCCGGAGATTCCTGTAGATATTTATGAATTAGGATTGATTTATGACGTAATGGTAAATACTGATTACGAAGTAAAAATCCTGATGACATTAACCTCTCCAAACTGCCCGGTTGCGGAAAGTTTACCCAGAGAAGTAGAAGAAAAAGTAAAAACAATCGAAAACATAAAAGATGTTGATGTTGAAATTACTTTTGATCCGCCATGGAGTAAAGATTTAATGAGCGAGGAAGCAAAATTAGAATTAGGAATGCTTTAATAAAATTTGTTTCGGGTTTCAGGTTTCAAGTTCCAACAACTTGAAACCTGAAACCCGAAACTAACTTTTCATATGGAAGAGATAATCAATAAAGTTGCCAATAGTGCCTTAGAAGTTTTTGATCTTGAGGATTATTATCCAAAGGGAATGCGTGTGCAAATTGACATTTCGCAATGGCTTTTGGAAGGTTTTTTATTAAAAGAAAAAGACTTTAGGGACCACTTAAAAAATCACGATTGGTCACAATACCAAGACCAATATGTAGCTGTAAATTGCAGTACAGATGCTATCGTTCCTGCCTGGTCATCTATTTTGGTAGCGATTCAACTTGCTCCTTATGCAAAAAAAGTAGTCAACGGAACTATCGAGGATCTAGATGCCAGTTTATACGAAGAGCTCTTAAGCAAGCTCGATTATTCTGAATATAAAAACAAACCCGTTATCATAAAAGGCTGCTCTAAAAAACCGGTTCCAACGCGTGCTTATATTTTAGCAGCAACTTATTTGCAACCTTTTGCACGAAGTATCATGTACGGAGAAGCCTGTTCTGCAGTACCTTTATACAAAGAAGCTAAGAAATAACTTTCTTACAACATCAATAACGCTCTGCCTTTTAACGCTTTTTTAGTATATTTGTTCCTACACATTTAAACTATACATCATGAGAAAGCTAGCGTTACTACTTTTTATTTTAACGAACTTAACTTTTGTTCAAGCCCAAAATTCAGAAAAAGAGCTGATTCAGAATACTGAAAAAGCAGTTAAAAAAATAAACGACACAATCGAAGGTGAAGGCTGGAAAGCAAAAGGAACCGTTTCGCTTTTACTAAATCAGTCAAGCTTTAATAACTGGATTGCGGGAGGGGAAGATAGCTTTTCAGGAACTTTAGGAATCAACTACGATTTCAATTATAAAAAAGACGATCTTACCTGGGACAATAAAGTCTTAGCGTCTTACGGCCTTTTGCAGACTAAAAATGCCGACTATGAAAAAAAGACTGATGACCGTCTTGAATTCAATTCGATCGTTGGAAAACGCGCTTTTGGTCAATGGTATTATTCTTATTTTCTAAATTTCAGAACTCAGTTTACGACGGGTTATTTATATGGTAAGGATGCAAACGGAAAAGAAATCAGAACTGAAAACACCAAATTTATGTCTCCTGGTTATCTTACTACTGGTCCTGGTATTTACTGGACAAAAGATGATAATCTTAAAATAAACTTCGCGCCTTTAACTTCAAAATTCACTTTTGTAGATGGTGCTTATACATCTGGAATAGATCAGGCAACTGGTTTACCCTATGTTGATGGTGCTTATTTTGGTGTAGACGCTAACAAAACGATGCGTTACGAATTGGATTTCTATGCTTCTGTTTATTATAAATTAGCCATTATGACGAATGTAACAGCTGAAAATACCCTGAATTTATATTCAAACTATCTTGAAGATCCTCAAAACGTAGATATCAACTACTCTTTGAATATTATCATGAAAGTAAATAAGTTTTTATCTGCTAACCTATCATTTCAGGCAATTTATGATGACAATGCTTTTCAGGGATTTCAAACGAGAGAAGTATTTGGTTTAGGAGTTAATTTCGGATTCTAACAAATTAATTTTACCGCAAAGAACGCAAGTTTTTTTTACTGGGCTGAAATAATCGCGCAAAGCCGCAAGGACGCAAAGTTTATATTATGAATACTTTTGCATCTTAGTGAAATTAATCCCGGCATAAGAACACAAAGCTTAAAAAAAGTTCGCAAAGCTAAATCTATATAGCTTTGCGAACTTTGTGTTTTCCTGAGATACTTAATATAAAATCTTGGCGCTCTTTGCGGTAAAATTTTTATTCTACATCTTGTTCTTCTTCTTTCTCGATTGCATCCTTATAATCCGGATACAAGAACTTATTATAAGGAAATCTTGTGATATGAATCTGGCGAACTGCTTCATAGACCACTTCTCTGAATTCCTCAAAATTTTCTTTATTTGTAGCCGAAATAAACAATGCTTTATTCTGACCAACATTACTCATCCAGGTTTGTTTCCATTCCTCAAGTGTATAATGTCTTCTTGTTTTCTCTGTAATCAAATCATCTTCGTCGATAGTCAAATGTTTGTAGGCATCAATTTTATTGAAAACCATAATTGTTGGCTTATCATTGCTTTTGATTTCTAACAAGGTCTGATTTACAGATTCGATATGATCTTCAAAATCGGGATGCGAAATATCTACAACATGCAACAGCAAATCAGCTTCGCGAACCTCATCTAATGTACTTTTAAAAGAATCTACTAACTGAGTTGGCAGCTTTCTGATAAAACCTACTGTATCTGACAATAAGAATGGCAAGTTTTTAATCACCACTTTTCGCACTGTTGTATCAAGAGTTGCGAATAATTTGTTCTCAACAAAAACATCACTTTTACCAACTGCGTTCATTAATGTCGATTTTCCAACATTGGTATATCCTACCAGAGCAACACGGACCATTGCGCCGCGATTACTACGCTGCACGCCCATTTGTTTGTCGATCGTTTTTATTTTTTCTTTCAGGAGTGCAATTCGGTCACGAACGATACGTCTGTCTGTTTCAATCTCAGTTTCTCCGGGTCCACGCATTCCAATACCCCCTTTTTGACGCTCCAGGTGTGTCCACATACCGGAAAGTCTAGGCAATAAATACTGGCATTGCGCCAATTCTACCTGAGTTCTTGCGTAAGATGTTTCAGCTCTCTGAGCAAAAATATCCAGAATAAGGTGCGTTCTGTCTAAGATTTTACAATCTATGATTTTAGATATATTTTTTTGTTGAGATGGCGATAATTCATCATCAAATACTAAAGTCGATATGTCGTTTTCTTTTACAAAAAGATTGATTTCTTCAATTTTCCCCGTTCCAACAAAAGTCTTGGGATTTGGGCGTTCCATTTTTTGAGAAAAGCGCTTTATCACTTCACCTCCGGCGGTAAAAGTCAAAAACTCCAGTTCATCCAGATATTCGTTAAGTTTTTCTTCACTTTGGTTTTGAGTTACGATACCAACAATGGCCGTTCTCTCAAAATTTATAATTTCTTTTTCTAACATAGCTTTGAATAAGGTGCAAATTTAATGATTTGTAAGGTACTAACACTTATAGAATTTCGTTTTTAAGTTCCATTTGGGAAATTAATAGCCCTATAAACAAGCAAACCATTTAAAAATTAAGAATAATAAGAATTTAATCTTAACAAAACTTAATTTCTAAATGGTTTGAGGGCACCTTAAAAAGATTGTTTTTATTCGTAAATAAAAGTCTTTTCTGTTTTTACAATCCCATTTTCTTCAATCTGGGAACACGAAATTGGAAAGTTTAATTTATTGTATTTGTATTTTCTACTCACACCAACTAAGACAGTGGATGACGGGCTAAAATTCATTTCGTTGTTATACGATATGGCTTCAAAACTAAACTCTTCTTCGTGATACGAAATCATGGGGACGATAACTTTATAATTGTCGCCAAACAAACTCTGAACAATTAATTGATCTACTGATTTTTTATCATCAAAAGTATAAGTTCTGGAAATTTTATCCCCAACCAGACCTTTATGTTTAGCAACATTGTCATTGATATAAACATATTCAATTTTACCAATTATTGCTTTGTTTCTATCTCTCGTTGTACGTCTTACAATTATACCGTTTTCTACGATATATTCGACATCATCAACCACATTCTGGTGATTCGTACTTTTTTTAGTAATTACTTTTACTCTTGCTCCCTCGTAACCAAAAGTTACTGTTTTGGTAATATAGTCGTTACCTTCCTGATATTTTTTAATAAATTTTGTAATGTTATTATCTGCATCATAAGAGTAATTCACAACTTCTTTCCATTCGCTTCCCACTTTGTCTTTTACGGTTTTATCCAACAATCCTTTAGGGTTATAAAAAAAATGCTGAACCACATCTGAAGTAGTAATAGTTTGAAGTTTCCCGTCTTTAAAAACAACTGTTTTGTTTACAATTTCACCGTCTTTAGAATTTTGGTAATTTGTTTTTACAATGTTGATTTGTTTTAATCGTACAGGCGCATTTTGATCCTGACTGTGCAAAATGCATGGAAAGACCATCATCATGATGGCGGTAAAGTAGGTTTTCATGTGGTATTTGTATTGATTTGGGATGACCAAAATACAAAATTCAATTAAATTTTAACAGTTTAAAACTTAAAAACAACCTACTATTAAATTATCAGCTAAAAATCCATACTTTAATTTCACATTTCACCTATCTGTGAGTAAAATTATAATACTAAAGCAAAATATTTTTCTTTAATAATTTCATTTTAATAAACTTCAAATTCTGCTTCTCCTTTTGGTATATAGAAATATCTATTGCAAAATAAGGTTTCAATTCCTTCTCCTCTGTCAAATTTTGCCCATAAAGAAGTATTTCCTCTTACTCTTGAATCTTTTGTGTTTTGCATTAAAGCAACCAATTTACCATCTGCCAAAAACACCACTTTATAGTTTTCAATGGGTTGCATTTCAAATGTTGGTAGTTTGTAGGCATCCATAAGCATCGTCCAAACATCATCTATATATTTACGATCTTGATATTCAGACACAAATTGATTTTTTAAATTATCGTAAGAGATTCTAGCAATGTTACGGTAATCTTTTTTCTGGTAAATCTCTTTTATTTTATTATACTCCTGCAATAATTTTTTATGTAAAATTTCTTTATCCCATTCTCTTAAATCTCGTGCATTTTCGAATCCTTCAACTTCATAAGGTATTTTTGCCTCAAAAGTAAAACTGGCTTCATAATATGTTTTTCCCGCAAATTCAAATTTACCTTCTTCATATTCTTTAGTTATAACAAGCGGTGTAATGTAAGAAGCTATTTTTTTTTCCGTCACCATTCCTTTCATTATTGTCAGATTCTTCAACCTCAATTTTCATATCTGTATTGTCTACTAAAGTAGGAAAATCAAAGTCTTTATTTTTACCTACTGGATACAATCTAAAAGTTACTTTTTGGATACCACTCTTAAAAATGCAATTATTGATTGGCACAGTTCCTCCATCTCCAATTTCTTGAAAATTTTTATTATCAGGAATATCATTAACCAGTATTTCTGAATAACAAACGTTCTGGACATATGTCAAATAGTACATGGGTTCATAATCATAATGTTTTATATTGGATGCTAATTTATCGACAATGTTTTTTTCTGTTATTTCTGGGTTCTGCATGGTGATTGTTGATTTATTCTGAGAGCAACCACAACAAGAAACCATCAACAAGCAAAAAAATAAATAATTCTTCATGATCACTTACCTTAAAATTTTAAGCTCCGTTTCACCTTCTGGTATATACAAATAATATCTTCTGAAAATTGCTCTTAATCCATCTCTTTGCACTTTCCCCCAAAAAGCTGATTTCCCTCTGAATTTTGACTCAAGACTTGTAAGTTCTAAGCAAACTATTTTACCATCTCCTTAAATTTTAAGTTTAAAGTTTTCTAAAGGCTCTAGTCTAAATTTTAAATTAGTAAAAGGTTCCATATAAGTTTGAAAGTTTTCTTCTAATTCGGCTCTTGAACTATAAGTACTTTGGGATAATTCCTTTTCTTTTAAAAACAAAAAAGAAAAAAAGTCATCAGCTCTTTTTTCTTTTATAATATCCCATTGATTTTTGTAAAATGCTATCACTTTATTTTGTAAAACTTCTTGTTTTAATTTACTTAAATCCTGAGCATTATTCAAGCTATCAAATGAATAGGGCACGGTGGCATTAAATGTAAAACTAGCTTCATAATATTTTTTTCCTGACCCTTTAAATTTATTTTCTTCGTCAGTAGGATCTTTTTTTTCAATAAATGGAGTAATATAGTTCACTATAGTTTTTCCGTCTACATTTCGATTATTATTATCAGATTCTGATATTTCAATTTTCATCTCTGTATCATCTGTCAATGTAGAAAAATCAACATCTTTATCTTTTCCTACAGGAAATAATCTAAAAGTTACTTTTTGAATACCACTCTAGTGGTGAGTTGTGTTATCGCAGAATTTTGAATACTTATCACGACATTCTCAAGAGGATTTTGTGTCTTTGCATCGATCACTATTCCTTTAAAAATAGTTTCATCTTGCGCAAAAGTGACTCCAAAAAACAATAAAAGACAAACCACCATATAATTTCTTCTCATAAAAATCCAATTTATTTTTGATAAATAGTTTTCAGATTGATGTGTCTTGATTTTTCAAAACATATCAATTCCGGATCAAAAAATTAAATTGGTCTTTGGAAAAAACTTGTGGCAGATTTTAAATTCAAATATAAACAAAAAATAATATGAAAATATTTTCTTGTTAAATTTTATTAAATAAAAACACTTTTTTGCTAAGCTAATTTTCAATAAGCCTAATTATTATACGTGAAGTGAAAAAGAATTTATTATGTTGTTCTAATTTTCGAAACCATAAAGGCAATCAAAACGCCAAAGATTCCGATAAAAGCAAAAGAGAACTGAAGTCCAAAAGCCTCAGCAATATGCCCAATAACAGGAGGTCCCATCAGAAAACCTAAGAAACTTACACTCGAAACAATGGTTAAGGCTTCGCCCGGCGGAACGCTTGGATTTTTTCCTGCCATACTATAAACAGTAGGCACGATTGTAGCCACTCCCAGACCAACAAGCATAAAGGCAAGTGTACAGGGAATGATATAAGGAAGAAAAACTGCGGTAAAAAGACCCGCAGAAATCATGATTCCACTAATTTGCATCACACGTTCACGGCCAAATTTATTGATCAGGCCATCGCCTAAAAATCTGCCGCTGGCCATCATAATCATAAAAGAAGTATACCCTAAAATAACCAAAGGTCCGGGTGCCTGTACAATATCTTTAAAATAAACTCCGCTCCAGTCAAACATTACACCTTCGCTCGCCATACTGCAAAAACCAATAACTCCAAGCCAGAGTAAAGAACTGTCCGGTTTTACGAATAACTTTTTCTTTTCGGTGCTTTTATTTTTTATTTTTTCTTTGGCTTTTACTAAAAATTTAAAATTAAAAACAACCATTAAAAGCACAATTCCGCCCACAATCAAGAAATGATGAAAGGGAGTCAGCTTTAAAGTTAACATTCCTAAACCTACCAGCGCTCCCGTAAATCCGGCAAAACTCCACATTCCGTGAAAAGAAGACATGATTGTTTTTTTGAAAAGTACTTCGGTATAAACTCCCTGGGTATTAACGGCAATGTTGGCCAGATTCCCAAACACTCCAAATAGAAATAATCCCAGGGATAACTGCAATGCCGATGTTGCCAAACCTAAATTAGCCAGACATAAAACATACATGATCAGAGAGAAAACCAGAATTCGATGGCTGCCAAACTTCGTTACCATTTTTCCTGAAAAAGGCATAACAATTAATTGTCCCACCGGAAGGGCAAAAAGAATAGAACCTAAATCGCCTTCGGTCAAATGCAAAGCCGTTTTAATATCCGGAATTCGGCTTGCCCAGGTCGCAAAACTTAAACCCATTCCGAAATAGAACATTCCTACGGCAAATCGAATTCGGTTTAAATAAGACGCTTTTGCTTCTCTATAAACTTTCTTAATTTTTCCTTTGGTCTGGAATAGCGATAATGGATTGAAACTAAACAAATTGATGCTTTTTGAGTTTTATACTGCAAAAGTACTAAAAAGCAACTTTACAGACTACAGAACCCTACTAGTTCCTAAATTTATAACGTTATATGTTTATAAATTTTTAAAAAGGGACTAAGGTTCTGAGGAATTAAGGTGCTAAGGTTTTCTATTTCTACGCATAAAAAAGACGCACTACCTGTGCGTCTTTAGGATATAATTTTAATATTAGGAATCGGTGCAAATCCGTGGGTTAATAATGCTACAAATTAATCACTTTTTGCTGTGTATTACTTGCAATTGCCGCTTCGATAATCTGCATGACTTTTACTCCATCTTGTGCTGTAACCGGTTCTGGTTTATTGTTTGCAATTGCATCATGAACGCCATCAAAGAATGAGAAATAATTACCCTGAAGTGTTGGGATTTTTTCGCAAATTTCTTTTCCTTCGATTTCCGTGTGCAAAAGTCCTTGCAATGTTTCTGATTCTGTTCCCCAAGATTCTAAGTTTGGTTTTTTACCCAATTTCAAATCATCTTCCTGAACATCTCCGCGCGGTTTCAAGAAAGATCCTTTTTTACCGTGAATCGTATAAGCAGGATTGGCTTCCCTGACAAAGAAGCTGGCTTTTAACCGTACTCTGAAATCTTCGTAAATCAATAATAAATCGATCCAGTCGTCTACCAGAGAATTCTCTCTTGTAAAACGGATATCTGCAAAAACTGACTTAGGTGAACCAAATAAACAAACTGCCTGATCTATTAAATGCGGACCTAAATCTTTCAGGATTCCGGCTCCGTCATTTACGGTTTCTTTATGTGCTTTTGGACTCAATAACGGATTGTATCTGTCAAAATGAAATTCTGCTTCGACTAAATCGCCTAAAACTCCTTCTTTAATTACTTTCTGAACGGTTTTAAAATCACTATCCCATCTTCTATTTTGAAAAACGGCCAATTTCAATCCTTTTTCCTTGGCAATTGCTGCTAATTCTTCGGCTTCTGCCACGGTTGTAGTAAATGCCTTTTCGACAACGGCATGTTTTCCTGCCAACAAAACTTTTTTGGCATATTCGAAATGTGTTCCAACCGGTGTATTTACGATTACCAAATCGACATCGTCAGCTAATAATTCGTCGATTGTTGGATAACTTTTTACTGCAGGATAATCTTCCTGAACGAGTTTTTTGCTTCTTTCCCAAGATCCTAATAATTCAAATCCGGAGTGTAGGTTTAAAAACGGAGCGTGAAAAACTTTCCCTGACATTCCGTATGATAATAATGCTGTTCTTATTTTTTGCATTTTGTATAGTATTTAGTTTTTTCGTCGCGAATTATAAAAAAGAAAAAATTAGTGATAATTCGTGTAATTATTGGCAACCTTCTTTATAAATCATTTTAATCTTGTAATCTGTTGCCAATAATTTTTATTAAATTTTAGCGCGTTCGTATTGTTTTGGCCATTGAATATCGTCGTTTAGTTCTCTTGCGAAATCTAAAGGCAAATTTGGATTTCTCAAAGAGGCTCTGGCGAATAAAACCAAATCTGCCTGACCCGTTTCTAAAATTGCTTCGGCTTGTTTTGCTTCTGTAATTAGGCCTACTGCACCGGTTAAAATTGAAGCTTCCTTTTTAACTTTTTCCGCAAATGAAACCTGATAACCCGGTTTTAATTCAATTTTCTGATGCGAAACCAATCCGCCTGATGAGACATCGATTAAATCTACTCCTTTTTCTTTTAATATTTCAGAAAGCTTTACTGATTCTTCAGGATTCCATCCGCCTTCTGCCCAGTCTGTGGCTGAAATCCGCACGAATAAAGGCAAATCCGAAGGCCATTCTGATTGTACTGCTGCTATAATTTCGAGTGTAAAACGAATTCTGTTTTCGAAACTTCCTCCATATTCATCGGTTCTTATGTTAGTTAAAGGAGATAAAAACTGGTGCAGTAAATAACCGTGTGCACCGTGAATTTCCATTACCTGATAACCGGCTTCAACAGCTCTTTTTGTTGCTGTTTTAAAATCTGAAATCACTTTCTGAATTCCTTTTTTATCTAAAGCTTCCGGAAGAAATGGCTCGTTATCGTGATACGGAATCGCACTTGCAGCAACGGTCTGCCATCCGCCCTGATCGAAACCTAACTTTTTATTGCCTTCCCACGGAATCGAAACACTTGCTTTTCGTCCGGCATGTGCCAACTGAATTCCGGGAATCGAATTTTGGGAAACAATATATTCGGTGATTGTTTTTAGTTTCTGAATGTGCTCGTCTTTCCAGATCCCAAGATCCGAAGGAGAAATTCTGGCTTCAGGAGAAATCGCTGTAGCTTCCTGAATGATTAAACCCGCTCCACCACTGGCACGACTTCCTAAATGAACCAAATGCCAATCGTTTGCAAAGCCTTCAATCGCCGAATACTGACACATAGGCGAAATCGTAATTCTATTTTTTAAGGTGATATTTTTTATAGTAAGCGGTGAAAATAATAATGAAGCCATAGTTGTACCTTTTTAATGATTATACGCTATCTATTGAGTACGATAGTGTTTAAAAAAGTAAAGTTAAAGCTTCTTGTTAAAAGTAGAAATCTAAATGTTTATTAATTAACAAACATTTAGATTTCTATTTTTATGCATCATCTGAGACATTCTAATTTGATTCAGTACAATGATTTTCAAAAAAACTCTTTTCAAAAATTTTGAAAAGAGTTTTTCTTTGGTGTAAAATTACAACTCCGCAAATTTTACGCAGCTCCAATCAAAATGCCTCCAATTAAAATCGGCGCCACATCTTTTCCTCCAACTATACTTTGTAATTCTTTAGTACTAATCTCTTCTAAATTAAAATCTTCTATTGATTTCATAATATTAACATTTAAATTTATAAAATATCTCCTTAGGACTTTACTAATTTCCTAAGGTTAAATCTATTATTAAATTTTATTTAATCCAAATTTTGTTTTAATAAACCCGAATGACCTTTTAATAAAATTACAGCAGATGCAATCAGGAAAGACCTTTTATGAGATATTTTGTAACATTCACAATAAATAACTTACTAATAGATTATGAGCAAAGAAAGCTTTGCTAAATTTATAGAGAAGCAAGATCATTTATTAACAAGAATTTAAAACCTTAAGTGTTATCTTGCGGTCTTAAATTAAAATAGAAACGCTACTTTTGTGCGTTAAATTACGAACTAAAAATACAAAATGGATATAGTTATCAAACTCTCTCAATTTCTATTGAGTTTATCATTACTTATTATTCTTCACGAATTAGGACATTTTATTCCTGCAAAATTATTTAAAACAAGAGTTGAAAAATTTTACTTATTTTTTGATGTTAAATATTCGCTGTTAAAAAAGAAAATTGGCGAAACTGAATACGGAATCGGATGGTTACCGCTTGGTGGTTATGTGAAAATCTCCGGAATGATCGACGAAAGCATGGACAAGGATCAAATGGCTTTGCCACCGCAACCTTGGGAATTTCGTTCTAAACCGGCATGGCAGCGTTTGATCATTATGTTGGGCGGAGTTACTGTAAACTTTATTCTGGCATTTATTATATATATCGGAATGGCGTTTGCCTATGGCGATACTTATGTTGCCAGTGCAGATCTAAAAGATGGTGTATTGATTGAAAATCCAATCATGCTTAAATCAGGTTTTAAAACCGGTGATAAATTCCTTGCTGTTGACGGACAAAAAATCGAAAACTTAGACAATGATATCAACATGAAAATTATCATGGCAAAAGAAGTTTTGATCGAAAGAAACGGACAGCAGCAAACCATAAAAATACCAACTGATTTTGTTGATCAGTTAGCTAAACAAAAAAAAGAGCCACTTTTTACTATGAGAGTTCCTTTTGCTGTGGCTAATGTTACTCCGGAATCAGGAAATACGGATTTAAAAGCAAAAGATGTAGTCGTTAGTCTTAACGGACAAGATGCAAGATATTTTGATCAGGTTAAAACGATTTTAGAAAGCAATAAAGGAAAAACAATTCCTGCTGTCGTTTTACGTGATTTGAAAAAAACACCTATTACGGTTAAAGTTTCTGATGCAGGAAAATTAGGCGTTGGTGTTGGAGGTTTAAATATCGAATCATTAGAAAAACTAGGATACTATAAAGTAAGCACTAAAAGCTACGGTTTCTTTGAATCAATCCCGGTTGGACTAACAAAAGGGAAGGATCAATTGATCAGTTACGGAAAACAGCTTAAAATGATTTTTAACCCTGAAACGAAAGCATACAAACAAGTAGGTGGTTTTACGGCTATTTTCAATATTTTTCCTAGTACCTGGAGTTGGGAAGCTTTCTGGACAATCACTGCTTTATTGTCGATTATGCTTGGAGTTATGAATTTATTGCCAATTCCGGCTCTCGATGGTGGTCATGTAATGTTTTTATTATACGAAATAATTAGTGGTAGAAAACCAAGCGATAAATTCCTTGAAAACGCCCAAGTAGTTGGCTTCGTTTTACTTATAGGACTGCTTTTGTTTGCTAACGGAAACGATATCTACAAAGCAATTGCAGGCAAGTAAAAATATTTAATAAAAAGTGCTAAAATATTTTTGAGAATCTAAAAAATGATCTATATTTGCACTCGCTAAAACGAGCAACAACTTCCTCCTTAGCTCAGTTGGTTAGAGCATCTGACTGTTAATCAGAGGGTCCTTGGTTCGAGCCCAAGAGGGGGAGCAACTTTTTTTAGCAAACATATTTACCTTTAAGGTGATTCCTTCTTAGCTCAGTTGGTTAGAGCATCTGACTGTTAATCAGAGGGTCCTTGGTTCGAGCCCAAGAGAGGGAGCTTTTTTTAAATACCACTTATATTTTAAGTGGTATTTTTTTTTGATATTTACTCAAAAGGATCTTGTTAATCAGAGCCCCGATAGCCATCGGGGTTGGTTCGATCCAGAGGGAGCTTTTTTTAAATACCACTTACAAACGTAAGTGGTATTTTTTTGTTTTTATCTCAAATCACTATGCACATTGTCTACATTCTTCATTCCAATAAGCTTAACCGATTTTATATCGGGTTCACATCTGATTTCGATACCCGAATTGAATTTCATAAAAATGCTCAATCTCATAAATTTACAGCAAACGCTGATGATTGGGTATTGTTCCTCAAAATAATATGCGAAAGCAAAACCCAAGGATTACAAATCGAGAAGCACATTAAAAAAATGAAAAGCAAAACTTATATCCAAAACCTTCTGAAGTATCCAGAAATTATTTTAAAACTTAAAAACAAATACAACTAAAACTGTTAATCAGAGCCCCGATAGCCATCGGGGTTGGTTCAAGCCCAAGAGAGGGAGCTTTTAAAAAAAGTCTTTTCTCTTTTAATACTATAGTAAAATCAGTACTTCACGATAATTTATTAAAAAATGGAGATTTTGTCGGATCAGATGCAAAAGTTAGGGATTAAGCAAAAAGATGAGATAATCCCAATAAGAAAAAAGATATTAATTTTGTAATTTGCCAAGCTTCTGAATAAAAAGAAATTCTTTTTATTCAGCTAATAACTAAGCTTAGTTTCTGACCAGCTTATTATGCTTTACTACATTATTACCAATATTTTTACTTTCGAACAAAAGCATTGTTTCATTTGCTTTCTCCGCCTGGTCGATTCCTTTTAAGGATTGCGCATAGCGGTAATAATACATCGCATCTAAATCTGTAGTCATGCTAATGAGCTCTTCGTAGTATTTCGCTGCCGTTACAAGATCGCCATCAAAATAAGCCCTGTCAGCCACTTTTATAAGCATATCTATCGATTTATAGCCTTTGTGCAGAACCTTAGCATATGTTTCTACAATATCTATACTTAAATATTTTGGAGGCTCTGATACTGCCATTACATCAACTTTGATTGGTTTTATAACTGCAGCACTTGTATCAACAAAGGTTTTGGGTTCTAGTGCCAGTTTGACGCTCTTTACTTTTGGTTTTCCGTATATAGGAGTTACAACTCTGGTATTATTAGGCCCTAAGTCATACGTGTTGACCATTTCTAATTTTGAAACCTCATATTTGGTAATTCTTCTTCCAAAAGTCATATTGATCGTTTCTTCGACATAATAAGCTACGATAACAAGACCGTCCTTTGAGGTATCTTCCGGTTTTAAAATTGCAGTCCCATTCACAGCATGAGCAGAAATACGATCCTTACTTTGCCCAAAGGAGTGAAAAGAAAAAACAGACATCATTGCTATAAAACATCGCACATAAACTTTCATGATACATCAATAAGGTTATTAGGAATAAATACAATGCAAATATACTAATTATCAGTAAGTTACATTTAATTTTACTTCAAATTACCTAAAAACCCGTTGAAGTGCCTGCTTTCTTTGTTCGGGTTCAAAATTATGTTTGTTTCGAGAATATCTTCCAAAGTTTTAATGGTATAATACACCAACTCTTTGGCTGTTTTATACATTTATTTTTTATTTTCAAACAATTTCATCATCTCATCTGCTTTATCCATTTGATTGATTGCTTTTAAGGATTGAGCATAACGATAATAATACACGGGTTCTAAATTTTTAGCCATGCTAAACAACTCCGAATAATATTTAGCAGCTGTTGCCAAATCACCGTCAAAATAAGCCCTGTCTCCAACCTTTGTGAGCATCTCTATAGATTTATATCCTTTGTCCAACACTTTAGCATACGTTTTTACGACATCTATAGACAAAGATTTTGGCCCTCCATCCGCCGGAGCTGTTAACTCAACCTCGACAGGTTTAACAGCGGTCGCAGTAGCTGCAATTACATTTTTTGATTGCAGTCCCGTTTTAACAACTTTTGCTTTTGTATCAGTCAGATCGGTCTTAATAGCTTTAGAAGCTGTAGCAACAAGTGCTTTTGATTGTGGCTTTACTTCTTCCTTTTTTTCGTTTGATGATCCGTTTGTCAATTCAGAATTTACTACGACTGTTGAGTCTGCTTCTCCATACGAAGTTTTTTCTTTTGATCTTCTGTATATTGCATCCAGCCTGATAGGTTTAGCAGCCGCGACTGCAGTATCAACCAGAGCTTTTGGCGCCAGCGTTAATCGCGAATTTTTTCCTTTTACTTCTCCGTATATCGGAGTTATGGTTCTGGTATTATTAGGACCAAGATCGTAAGTACTTATCATACTTAACCTTGAAACCTTGTATTGGGTGACACTTCTGCCAAAAGTTTTATTAATCGTTTCTACAACAAGATATCCTATAATAGGATCATTGTTAGAAATGTTCTCTGGCATTGACGCCGCACTACTAATGCTTTGCCCAAAACTATTTATAGAAAAAACAGTTATAATAGCCAAATAATAAACTGAAAAAGCTTTCATAATGAATCGATAAAATTATTTCAACACTTTTAAATTTATGCGAATATACTGCACTTATGCTATTTACAATATAGAAAACCTACAAAAATTATTTAAGCCCATTAGAATCTTAGATTCTTTGTTGAAATTAACAATAATTGCTTAACTAAATGAATAAAAAAAGCGCCGCAATTATCTTGCAGCGCTTTTTCTATTTTATAAAACCTAAGGTAATTAAACCCCTAACTTCTTAGCGATATCCGTTGGAATTCCGCCTTTGTTTAGCAACAAAGCAGTTGTTTTGTATTTTACGAAATTCTTAGTTACAAACAAATAACCTTTGTAGTCGTTTGTTGCTCCCCAAGAATTTTTTACGATATAATATTCTTTTCCGGTTTGATCTTTGGCAAGACCAATAATGTGCATTCCGTGATCGTCTGTTGTTGTGTAGTTATCAAACGCAGTCTGACGCATTTCAGCAGTAATTTCAGGTTCTGCTTTTGGTCCGTTGAACATGTCTGCTTTTTCTTCGGCAGTCATATCGTCAAATTTCTTTGTTGGTACATATGCAACACCATTTTTCCAGCTAAAGCTTTTCTCGCTTACATCTGTTGCCCAGGCTACTGTGTATCCTTTTTTCAGAGCATTGTCGATAACATCTGTCATGTCGTTTACTTTTACGTTGTAAACCTGATCAAATGACCAGTTGTCCGGCACCATCATCGTTGTTTTTTCGTAATAAGGAGAAGTTGTAAAAGATGAAATCTCTACATACTCATCCGGATTAATACCTACTACTTCTTTAGCAAAAGTTTGTGGCGTATAGTTTTTTCCTTTGTATGCGAAGTTTTCCGGCACGGTTCCTAAATAAGAATCGATAACTGCAGTGTAAGCTTTTTTCCAGTTTGGGGTTAATTCTCCGTTCGGGTTTTTAACTACAGCTGTCAAAACACCTTCGATCATTGCAGCCATTTCTCCAAATTTATTTTTGTCTGTTCCGTAGTTCAGTCCAGTGTAAACTTCTCTAGGTACAGTTCCGTATTTTTTATACATATTAATTACATCATGCAATGCACCACCGTCGCCTAAAGTAACCGCTCCGTGCATACGAACATAATTAACTCCTTTTTCTACATAAACGTTTCTTGCCGAGTAAATTTGAGACAATTCTACCGGTTGTTTTCCTAAACGAATCATTTCTGATTCTAAGAAAGAGTTCGTAGAATAACTCCAGCAAGTTCCTGATGAACCTTGTAATTTTACAGAAGTAGTTCCAAGATTGATAACGTCAGTAAATTTAAAGTTTTCTTTACTTTTTTCGCTTGCATTTAGTTTTAGTGAATTCACTAAAATGTCTTGTGCAAAACAGCCTGTTGCCCCAACAAAAAAAACGGAAGCCGCAAGTACTGATTTGAATGAAAATGTATTCATAATTTATGTTTAATGATTTGATAAATTAGTTGTTGTAATCTACAATTTGTTACAAAACAATTAAATTTTAGTTAATAAAACTAACCTTCAAGCGTTAATTTTTACAAAATGTTTTTATTAAGCTATAAAAACTTACAAACTCTGCAAAATCAATAACCTATATAGAATTAGCAGAAATAGCTATTTATCTCTATAATTTGAGATAACGAACTGAGAAAAAGAGATACATCCTGAATATAAAAAACAACAAAACCCAACAAAATTATTGTCGGGTTTATTTATATTTTAATACTGTAAAAGTTATCGCAGCCAATTGCTGCCAAACACCACATAATACGCCCAATCTTCATTGCCTTTTGCTACATCGATTCCCATGCGGAGTTTGAATTTTCTGGCCAGTAAATATCTAAAACCAGTTCCGTAACTGTAAACTACGGGTTTGGCAAAAGCCTTGTCCCAATTGTCAAAAGCACTTGCAACACCGCCGTAGCCCATAAGACTCCATCTTCTATACAAATCCCATCTCAGCTCGCCTTCGGTAACGATACTGGTTTTGCCCTGATATCTTGCGGCAGGAATTCCTCTTAGGTTTATTCCCGGACGAAGATAAAAAGGCGGACTTCCAAAGGCTTGTTCTCCTTCGAGCCTCAATCCTCCAATTAGTTTTTTGGTTAGAGGATAATACCCTATTGCAGATAAATTTAACCGCCAAGCCTGGTAATCGCTTCCAATTGCTTTATCTGACCAAAAAAAGTCTGACTGAAGTCTTATTCCTTTATCGGGAGTAAAGATATTATCACGGCCATCAAACTGTAATGCTGCCCCAAGTTGACTGACAGTACTATTGATGTCTTTTGCGTTAGCAAAAACCGGAAGATTAGCTAAATCAGGAAAATTGATTTTAGAATCCATCAAAAAATACTGCGGACCTGCACTCCATTTTGCATTTCTAAACTGTTTCATCACTCTTGCGTAAAAGAAAAATGATCTAAAATTAAGGTCAATTTCCTTGTCTTTTCCAGAGGGCATATTTTCATAGAAGGACATGTTTACATCTCCGTAACCAGCTCCAACGCGATACATTATTTTTGATTTTATAAAACTTCCTGCCCGAAAGGCACCTGCACCCCAGCTCTTATTACCTGTATACATTCCCATCGCACCTGTAATGTCCGGATCGATAAATCTTTTCTTCCCGTTTTCATCAATAATCGGGTCGTGTTTTTTAAGGAAAATAGGCAATACTGCACCTCCAATGCCTCCCAAAGCAGGCTCTGTAATAAGCGTTGGCACTACAATAAAACCGTGCGCATAGATAATATAATCGCTCAAATCTATTGCTCCGTCTATAGAATCCCGTAAACTAATATGTTGTTTTTGTGCATTGACTGTCGTGATTGATAACAGAAAGAAAAAATTTATGAGAAATAATTTCCTGAAGAATTTTGTGTTTTTCATTTAAACTAAATTTAGAATTTATTAAATCCATCAAAAAAAACCTCAACTAAAAAAAACAATCAAAATCGTTATTCAGACTATTTTTTTTTGAAACTAAACACGTGTGCCAGCGTTAAGAAAAAGGTATTTCCCTGAAATCTGTTGATTGCATTGACCTCAGCAATCCAGCGCAGTCCTGCAGAAGTGCTGCAGCCAATATGAAAATAATTTACCTCGGCTCCTATGCCGCCTATACGGTCTTTATCGGTTTCAATAGTACCTATTACGGGAACCGGAATTTTATCATTCGTAACTTTGTATTGCAAATAATAAATCAACCCTGCGTTTATGATTGATTTCGGAACAGGATTTGTACCGTCCATTACGTAAAATGTTTTTCCTAAACCGCCTTCGACACTTAAGATATCTCCGGTTTTAATATCTGTATCTTTCTTTTTTCTATTTATTTCATAAGAGAATAAAGCTGAAAAATGAAAGGTCTTTTTATCATTAAAGAATAAGGTTGTTCCGGCAGAAAACTCATTCATAAACATCCCTAAACCGCTATTATCTGAAGCTCCCACATCAAATTTTCCGGTTGGTAAATACATTTGGTAGCTAAAAACAAAATCGGCTCTTTTATTGTGCCATCCTAATTGCAAAGGCTGTATATAGGTGTCTGTAAAAGCTAAAGAATTTCTGGTGTCTACACTATTTCCCTGAATTGTGTTTGCCGCAAAAGCAAGTAAGATAGTGGCTCCGTAATTGGCTCCCAGAATTTTGAAATCACTTACATAAGAGGCTCCCGCTCCCGTGATGGACATGGTGAGATCAGGATTTGCAATTGACTTGTCACCATCTGCATTTCGTAAAGAGGATGCGGTATAAAAATATCCGGGAACATAAACACTTAATGTGTTTTCCGGAGTCTGGGTTCCTGACTGTAATCCCATGGCACCTAAAATATGACCTCCTTTAAGCTGTGCATGACTAAAAAAACAGACAAAAAGAAGTAGCACTATATAACCTGATTTTATGGTCTGTCTTTGGATATTAAATTTCGTCTTCATAGTTGCTGTTTTTAAAAAATTAAAGAGATTTCACAACTTCTTTGACCTACTATTTTTATTTAGCCGGAAGCTTGTTTAAAATAATAAGTATTGTTTTTCTCAGGGTTAATTCTAATTACTTTGAAATATTCAGAAGGAGATTTTCCGGTATGTTTTATAAATGCCCTAAAACAAGTGGTTCTGGATTTAAAACCTGATCCCCATGCCATACCTTCGAGCGATAGATCTTTCCATTCAGGATCATTGATTTTTTCTCTAAAGTATTCTATCCTTTTTATATTGACATAATCCTGAAAATGAAGATTGAATTCAGAATTAATTAAATTAGAAATATGATGAACTGATATTCCGGTTTCATCAGCTATATCGCGAATTACTAAATCTTTTTTTAAAAAAAGTTCTTTTGATGCAAATATGCATTCGAGCTTATTAAGGTATAGTAATTTTTTTTCGGGAGTTAATTCTTTAACTAATGGTAAAACGGTTTTATTCTCGTTTGTTTTTATTATCACAGGACTTTCTTCAGCAGCCTCAAAAGTTTCACTCGTATCATAAAAAATTTGTGGTTTAAAATAAAGCCAGCCCACTGTAAAAACTAAAACTGATGATATTAAAATGTAACTTGAAAAATCAATATTATCTACTCTTCTGATTAAAAAATAATGTACAAAAAGTGCTGAGAACAAAAACAAAATCATCAAATTATATACTCTGATCCAACTTAGAATCTTTACCCTGTTAAAATGATTTTCTTTAAATTTTTTCAAATCATAATTTAAAATCATCATTGTCTGACAAAAAGCATATAACAGCCATACGGTCAGACTTAACATAGAAAAAGGATTTTTTATTCTGGCAGAAATGTTGTGAATGATATGAAGATCAATATAATTTCCTATCCATACAAAAAACGTTAAACTAAAATAAATCAGAAATGGCAAAAAATGAAACCAATCATATTTTTTGAACAGTTTGTCTGAAAACAAAATACTTCTTACATACAAAAAAGCACAAGGAGCCACTAAAAAGATAAATGATTTTGCAATTATAAATAAATCAGGAAAATCCTTTAAGCCATTTGCCGATAAGTAAAAGTTATAAATACTCACCACAGCAAGACTGAATAAAAACAGGCCTAAAAAAAACTTTTTGAGTAATTTTTTTTTGAAAAAAGAACCATAAAGGATGTTGCAAAACCAACTATTGTAGCTATAAAAAAGAAAAGCGAAAGTATAATATCGATCATGAGTTTTTAAGCTTAATTTATTTCGTATTTTCCTTTCCTTTTCAAAATAAATTTTAAAAAGAAAGTTTCCGGATATTGTGTCTATAGACTGTACTTATTTGTTCAACAAACAAGTACAGTGATAAGACCACAAATATTTACAAACTATTTTTTTGCTAATCCGGGAGGGAAACCAGCCAGGATTTTTTTGATAGAATTAGTAACAAATTCCTCAGGATCACTAGGCTTGCTGTCTATTTGAGCATTTCCTATTCCTTGCCAAATCAGTTTTTGAGTTTTTGAGGATACAATATCAATTATCAGTGAGCCATCAACATAATCGTAGGAGTTGAAGGTTGTATTTGCATTACCCATCATGGCACCGCCGCCTCCCCAATATCCGTAAGGACGATACATTCCTCCATAACCATAAAAATCAGTATTGGCAGATACAGATGTTTTGTTTTTTAAGATGGTTACTGCATTTACTTTTAGATCCGGATTGCTGGTTGTTTCTGTAAAACCTTTGCTGATCAGCTCAGAACGGATTGCTTTTGTAATACGATCAACATTTAACTGGTTGATCTGACCTTCCTGCGCTTTTAAATCATAAAATGCAAAAGTTTTATATTCACTAAAATTAGCCGAGTGATCATAATCACTTGTAACTTTTACAGTTGGAGAGCAGCTGTAAATTAAACCCAAAAACAATATTGGGATTATACGAAGATTCTTTCTTTTAATATTCATCTTATGGTATTTAAATTAATGATTAAATTAGTTTTACTTGAAATTCTTAAAATCGTGCTTAAACCCTGAATATACGGGAAGTCATGTTAAATATTTGCTTGTATTTTCACAAACAACTATTAAACAATATATTAGCCCATACTCAAAGATATAATTATTTTATTTAACTGACATCATGCCGCCAGTAAAATTCTTACTTAATTACTCAGAGTCATCTATTCGGATTAGAATGAATAACCCTGAGTATTTTTAAGTTCTATTTTCCTTGTACAACTACATAACTGTCTTGTCTGACATTGTTTCATTTTATAAAATGAAACAATAAAAATGTTTTATTTTGCTACATCGTGTTCCATTTTATAAAATGAAACATCTAAAAATTAAATCAAGAAGTTATATCGATTATTTTATCTTCAATAAGAGGGTAACAAAATCACTTTATTTTAATCTCTTTTTTTAGTCAAACTTTAAAAAAGAACATTTGATTTTGCGCAAAGCTTAAGATTGTATTTGATGATTGAATATCATGAAGCGAAATTGGCAGATTTTCACCTTCACTATAGTAAGAAATTTGCAAATTATTTTGCAGTCTATTCGATGAAAAACAATTTTGAAGACATGATTTATCCTAAACTAAAGAGAATAAAAAAGACTTATGAAATTGTTCATAAGTCTGCATAAATTTAAAAAAAGAAAAATGTCATAAAAAAAGCCATTCGAAGTATCGAATGGCTCATTATATTGTAATCCTAAAAGAAGATTATTATTCTATTTCAGAAACTCTCATGGTATTTACCATTCCTTTATCTTTAATTGGCATAGCTGCAAGATTAATCAAATAATCCCCTTTTGTAGCATAACCTTTTTCAACAGCAATTTTATTTACATCTGTTACAGTATCATCTGTACTTTCGTCTTTATCATAGAAGTAAGACTTAACTCCCCACAATAAATTCAATTGTGTTAAGATTCTTCTGTTTGAAGTAAATACTAAAATGTGTGCAGACGGTCTCCAAGCCGAAACCTGAAAAGCTGTATATCCGCTATTTGTTAATGTACAAATTGCTTTTGCTTTGATTTCGTTAGCCAATAAAGCTGCCTGATGACAAACTGTTTTAGTAACAAAACGTTTTGTTTTAATTTGTGGTGTATTTTGCGGAACCTGAATAAGTGGAGAATCCTCTACAGCTTCACAAATTTGTGTCATTCTTTGAATAACCTGTACAGGATAATTTCCTGTAGCCGTTTCTCCAGATAACATTACAGCATCAGCTCCATCCATTACAGAGTTTGCAACGTCATTTACTTCAGCTCTTGTTGGTGTTAGACTTGTAATCATTGTCTCCATCATTTGTGTAGCAACGATAACAGGAATTCTTGCAATTTTAGCTCTTCTGATCAAATCTTTTTGAACCAATGGTACTTCGTGTGCAGGAAGTTCAACTCCTAAATCTCCACGTGCCACCATTAAACCATCACAATACGCTACAATTTTATCCATGTTCTCAAGAGCTTCCGGCATTTCAATTTTCGCAATAATTGGAATTTTATATTCTGAATGTTTCGCGATTAATTCTTGAAGGTCTTGTAAATCACGAGGTGTTTTTACAAACGAAAGTGCGATCCAGTCTACTTTTTGCTCAATAGCAAAAATAGCATCTGCAATATCTTTTTCAGTTAAAGCCGGTAAAGAAATCTTAGTGTTTGGAAGATTAACTCCTTTTTTAGATTTTAATTCTCCACCCTGTATAACTCTGGCAACAACTTCTGTTTTTTTATCTGTTGAAACAATTTCAAAAATCAGTTTACCGTCGTCAAGCAAAATACGCTCACCAGCATTAACATCATTTGGAAAGTTTTGGTATTTCATGAACACTTTTTGAGCTGTTCCCAAAATATCTTCTGCGGTTGTAAAAGTGATCAAATCACCATCATGAACTACAGTTCCTTCCTCCATTACACCAACTCTAAGTTTTGGTCCCTGTAAATCTCCAAGGATTGCTGTAGTGTAGCCAAACTCTTCGTTCAGGCCTCTGATAATATTAATTTTCTCTTTTACTCCTTCGTAATCAGCATGCGAAAAATTAACTCTAAACACATTAACCCCTGCATCGATCATATCTTTGATGATCTCTCTCGTACCACATGCAGGACCAAGTGTAGCGACAATTTTGGTTTTCTTGTTTGTTAACATTTTTTTTAAAAAATTAGATTGTTTTTTGATTTTATTTTATCAGTATCGACAGCATAAATAGCTGCAATACTCTCGATGGTATTTAACTGTTGTTGAATTTCTGAAAAATCAATAGTCTCTTCACTATTTTCTATTTTCAGGAAAAAATCTACCTTTTTGAATTCAGGAAGTAAATGAATTGTTGTTGAAACCTCACTCGTTTCATTAGAAAACAAATCTTGAGAATCATTTCTACTCACTGAAATGATTTCATTTTTATTCTGAATTAAATTCCATGACACTGTTTTTTCAGCATCATAATAATAGTATCTCGAAAAATTTGCCTCGCCTTCTTTAGTTTGAGCATGGATCTCGTTTTTGCTCTTACTTAAGTTTATCGGAAGGTTTTTATTGATAAAATAGGCCAATCTATAATCTTCTAATGAAGTGTGGATTGCCATTAAATAATAATCAATTTCGTCAAATTCGTCTAAATCCAATCTATGAATAGCCATGTCATGAAAAATCAAGGTGTAAATATACTATTTCTTGCGGAGCTTAAATAGTTAAGAAGGGGTTGTTTTTATTAATTTATAAACGAAAACGTTATAGCTTTAAGATAGTTACAGCAAAATTGTAGCTATTTCTTGTCTATTTTTTCCTGAAATGCAAAATAAGCTCTTTGTGATGCTTTCTCTTCTGCCTTCTTTTTTGAAGTGGCCCGCGCTCTTGCGATGACTTTATCGTCTATACTTAATTTAACGCCAAATAAGCGCTGTCCGTCGATACCGTTATCTTCAAAAATGTCATAATGAAAAACTCTTTTCTCTTTCTGACACCATTCGATAACCAAACTTTTATAACTAATTACTTTACCTTCAAGTCGTGCAATATCAACATAAGGCGCAACAACTCTTTTTTGAATAAATTTTTCGCAAAACGAATATCCTTTGTCCAGATAAATGGCTCCTACAAGAGATTCAAAAATATTACCATGAATGTTTTCTCCAAAATGCTGAATGGGTACTTTGCTTTCTACAAAACGAACCAGGTTTAAATCTTTACCCAATTCATTTAGATGTTCACGGCTCACAATCTTTGACCGCATTTTGGTCAGGTAACCTTCGTCTCCATTTGGTGCTTTATTAAATAGATGCGCTGCAATTACAGCACTTAACATCGCATCTCCTAAAAATTCGAGTCGTTCATAATTTATTGGATGTCCTGATTCGTCTAATTTATTGGAAGATCTGTGGGTAAAAGCTTTCTTATAAAAATCGATCGTTGTAGGCTGAAAACCAAGTATTTTCTGAATAGTGTCAAAAAAAATCCCGTCTTCTAGAGAACGGGATTTAGAAAATATTTTTTTGATAAAATTCATATACAGAAATTAGTCAACTAATTTTTTAAACAATACGCAAGCATTGTGTCCACCAAAACCAAAAGTGTTACTCATCGCAACATTTACTTCTCTTTTCTGAGGTTTGTTTAAGGTAAGATTCAATGAAGGATCAATCTTTTCATCCACTACTGTATGGTTGATAGTTGGAGGAACAATACCATGTTTCATTGCTAAAATCGAAGCAATTGCCTCAATAGCTCCGGCAGCACCAAGTAAGTGACCGGTCATTGATTTGGTAGAGTTGATATTGATTGTTTTTGCATGATCACCAAAAACAGCACTAATTGCTTTCAATTCGGCTACATCTCCTAATGGAGTAGAAGTTCCGTGAGTATTGATATGATCAATATCTTCCGGTTTTAATCCGGCATCTCTTAATGTATTTTTCATTACTGCAATAACTCCAATTCCTTCCGGATGTGGTGCAGTTAAGTGGTAAGCATCAGATGACATTCCGCCACCGCCAACTTCGCAATAAATTTTTGCGCCTCTGGCTTTGGCATGTTCGTATTCTTCAAGAACCAAAGCTCCTGCTCCTTCTCCTAAAACAAAACCATCTCTGGTTGCATCAAAAGGTCTTGAAGCCGTTTCCGGACTTTCGTTTCTTGTTGATAAAGCGTGCATAGAGTTAAAACCTCCCATACCCGCAATAGTAATAGCAGCTTCTGAACCACCTGATACAATAACATCACACATTCCTAAACGAATGTAGTTGAAAGCATCGATTAATGCATTTGCAGAAGATGCACATGCAGAAACAGTAGTATAATTTGGCCCCATATACCCATTACGCATGGAGATGTGTGCTGGTGCAATATCGGCAATCATTTTAGGAATAAAAAACGGATTAAATTTTGGCGTTCCGTCTCCTTTAGCATAATAAATTACTTCATCCTGAAAAGTTTCTAAACCACCAATTCCAGCTCCCCAAATAACACCCACTCTTGTTTTGTCGATATTATCATCAGTAAGTCCGGCATCTTTGATAGCTTCGTCACTTGCAGCAACAGCATATTGAGCGAATTTATCTAATCTTCGAGATTCCTTGCGATCCATGTAATCTTCAATATTGAAGTTTTTTACTTCACAGGCAAATTTCGTTTTATGCTTCTCTGTATCATAATACGTGATAGGAGCGGCTCCGCTTACCCCATTCACAAGTGCCTCCCAATAATCCTGGATATTATTCCCGATAGGAGTAAGAGCACCTAATCCTGTTACAACAACTCGCTTTAACGTCATAA
Organism: Flavobacterium aquidurense; assembly: GCF_002217195.1. Classification (NCBI taxonomy): domain Bacteria; kingdom Pseudomonadati; phylum Bacteroidota; class Flavobacteriia; order Flavobacteriales; family Flavobacteriaceae; genus Flavobacterium; species Flavobacterium aquidurense. Next base: position 71,810 of record NZ_MUGR01000037.1, read on the forward strand.
ATATGTATTTTGTACTTTAAACAAATAAAACCCACGCTTTCTTAACTGTATTGTTTACTTAAGAGCCATGGGCATTACAATATAAATATATCTTTTTGATTGAAAACCAATCGAAATTTAAATTTTAAAAAAATAATAACACCCGACTCTTAAAAATTACAAAAGTGAAAAATCAAAATCCAATTTTGGAATTTTGAATTTCAAAAATTGGTGCTTTTAGAAATCGGGTGCGGTATTATTATTTTTTAGCTTCTTCGATATAAGAAATAGCTTGACCAACAGTAGCAATGTTTTCTGCTTGATCGTCTGGAATTTGAATATCAAATTCTTTTTCGAATTCCATAATAAGCTCAACAGTGTCTAATGAGTCAGCTCCCAAATCATTAGTGAAGCTTGCTTCTGTTACAACTTCGTTTTCGTCAACACCTAATTTGTCTACGATAATCGCTTTTACTCTTGATGCAATGTCTGACATAATCTTTAATTTTAGAATTTAATTTGTTGGCAAAAATAAAAAACTTTATTTTAAAACCACGATTTAGTTTATAAATGTAACACTAATTTATAAAATTAATTTCAAGAAAGACTTTTTAATACTATTTATTTTCGATTTTTATTCCGTTTTTTGCATTCTAAAATTACACTGTATTATGAAAAAAATTATTGTTTTTGCCTCAGGATCAGGGACTAATGCTGAAAATATCATAAAATATTTTGCCAAAACTAAAATCGCAAGAGTTGTTTCTGTTTTTACTAATAATGCTTCGGCAAAAGTCATTGAAAGAGCAGCGAATCATCAAATTCCGACCGAAATCTTCTCAAAAAGCGAATTATTAGAGCGAAACCTCTTACAGAAAATACAGGAAATCGACCCGGATATGATAGTTCTGGCAGGTTTTTTATTGAAATTCCCGGATCATATAATCGAGAAATATCCCAACAAGATAATCAACATACATCCTGCACTTTTACCTAATTACGGAGGAAAAGGAATGTACGGAATGCACATACACAGGGCTATAGTTAATAATAAAGAGAAAGAAACAGGAATTTCTATTCATTATGTAAACGAACATTATGATGAAGGCGGCATTATCTTTCAGAAAAATGTTGCACTGACAGAAGATGACACCCCGGAAACTGTGGCCGAAAAGATTCATGAACTGGAACAAAAGTATTTTCCGGAAATCATTTCGAGATTATTGGAGGATTAGATTTTAGATTTCTTGGACATAAGACTTCTTAGATTTTGATTATTTAAAATTAAAATCTAAGAAATCCGCAATATCAAATTCTAGGAAGTCCAAAAAACAAAAAATCTAAAAAGTCTAACAATCTAAAATCTAAGAAGTCTAAAAAAATGAATCACGAAGTACATATATATACAGATGGCGCTGCAAAAGGAAATCCCGGAAACGGCGGTTATGGCGTAGTGATGGAATTGGTTGGAACTCCGCATAAAAAAGAATTTTACGAAGGTTTCCGTTTGACTACAAATAACAGAATGGAACTTTTAGCCGTAATTGTCGGGCTTGAAAAACTCAAAAACCCTAATATGAAGGTTCTTGTGGTTTCAGACTCTAAATACGTCATTGATTCTGTTGTAAAAAAATGGGTTTTTGGGTGGGAGAAAAAAAACTATACCGGCAAAAAAAATCCGGATTTATGGAAACGCTTTTTAATCATTTACAGGAAACATCAAGTCGACTTTAAATGGATCAAAGGACACAACAATCATCCCCAAAACGAACGCTGTGATGAATTGGCTGTTATGGCGGCTATGCAGAAAAATCTTTCGATAGATGTTTATTACGAAACTATCGGTTCTAAATCATAAAAAAAAACGCGTAAAAAAACAATTGTTTCCGACGCGTTTTTTCGTTTCTGAAGTTACTAACTTAAACAATTTTATTGTTTATCCAGATCTTTAGCCCTGTGAAACCCTACAAGCAAACCTACTCCTGACATCGTGATGATTGTTGCCGGATACACCACATCTGAATTCATTGCTGTATAAGTAGATAGAAATAAAGCAATAAAAAATCCAAGTCCAATACCTATTAAAAGAAAAGCCGTATTCAAAATAAGGATTTTCCAGGCCGGAACTCCATTCGTTCTTCCTTTTAAAAAGATACTGGCATCAACTCCTTTTTCTATAAGTGCTAAACGCTCTCTGTTTCTTGTTGAGTAAATAAGATAGACGATTCCGAAGATCATTAGGAAAAGACTAATTGGTACTAAAATTTGAGCTCCCATAATTTTTGTGTTTTATAATTGATTGATACCTATAGGACGACATGTTTTGAATTGAGGTTACAACTTTCGATAAAAAAAATTCAAATTTTAAATTCTAAATTCCAAAACTTACTGATAATGAGTTAATTTTGAGTTTAAAATTATTACTGAGAAACGACAAATTTTTATATATAGTAACCATAATCTTGTTATCCCAAGGAACAAGGGATCTCCAGAAGTAGCTCGACAGAGATTAGCGATTTTGATTGCGGAGTTTCTTATGAAGATCCCTTGTTCCTCGGGATGACAAAAATGAGAAATGGTTCTCATGAAAACAAGTGCCCTAGCCCCGATAGAAGTGGAAATCCTTTTGTGCCCGCCGCGGCGGACACAAAAGATTGGAACGAATAGCGGGATTAGCTCCTGAAAAAAGCTTTGGAAATGGAATTTGGAATTTAAAAATTGGAATTTATTTATTTTTTAAAAATTCTTGTAACCTAAACACAGAATGTGTCGTCTTACATAACATGAGTGCACAAAGTGATCAATATTATATCGATAAAATTATAAACGGCGAGACGAATGCTTTTGCCGTGTTAGTTGACCGTTATAAAAATATGATCTTTACATTAGCTCTCAAAATGGTTACAAACAGAGAAGAAGCCGAAGAAGTTGCGCAGGATACTTTTATTAAAGCGTATAATTCTTTAAGCAAGTTTAAAGGCGATTCTAAATTTTCGACCTGGATTTATAAGGTTGCTTATAATACGTGTTTAGATCGTTTGAAGAAAAACAAAAAAGAAGACAACAATATATCAATAGATGAGTTTTCGGCTCATTTAATAAAAACGATGGACAATGCTTTGAGCGCTTTAGAAGATAAAGAACGAAAGCAGACCATTCAGAATTGTTTGAATTTATTGCCGAGTGAAGATAATTTCCTGCTCACCTTATTTTATTTTGAAGATCAGAGTTTAGAAGAAATCGGAAAGGTCATGAACATTAATGCTAATAATGTTAAGGTAAAATTATTCAGAAGCCGACAAAAATTAGCCGTAATTTTGAAAAAGCAATTAGAACCAGAAATAATAGAATGTTATGAAAGAAAATGATAAAGAAATAGAAAATCTGATTGAAAGAATGATGGCCGAAAACACTTTGGAAACGCCATCTTTCGACTTTACTTCAAAAATCATGTCTCAGGTTTTAGTTGCTGAAAAAAGCAAAATCAAAGTTTACAAACCGTTGATTTCTAAATCGACCTGGATATTTATTGGTATCAGTTTAGCTGCTTTAACGGCTTATGCTATTTATTTCAATAACGACATTTCTAATTTTGAAATAGCTAAAACATATTCGGATAAAGCTTCTGCACTATTTTCAGGAATTCATATTTCTAAAAATGTACTTTACGCTTTATTGGTGGTTCCGTTTATGGTTTTAATTCAGATTGGGGTTTTGAAAAATTATTTTGATAAGAAGTATGAGTTGTAGAATTAAACCAAAACTTTAACTAATTTGAATTTCAATTTGTTGTAATTTTGTAATGTCTTTAATTTTAATAAAATGATACAAAAAACCATTACTCCCAAAGATAAAATTGTTAATCTTTCTTTTGAGATTCCAAAAAATTATGTTGGAAAATCATTAAAGGTATCTATAGATTTTGAAGATGAAACTGATCAAATTCAAAGTAATTTATCCAAAGAAGAATTTGCAAAATGGATAGAAATTGCTGAAAAATCGCCAACAATGTCTTTAGAAAAGTTTAATGAAAAATGGGAAGAGAAAAAGCTGAAGATTCAAAACAATATACGTTAGAAATATCTGAGAAATATTTTCAAAATTTAGAAGAAATTGTCGATTACATTGCCTTCGAAAAACATCAACCTTTAAATGCGATTAAAATTGGTAATGGTATAAATAAAACGATGACTAAAATTATAGATAATCCTTTGATTTATTCTGAATGCGAAAATTTACCAACCAAAACAAAAATTTATAGAGAAGCCACATATAAAACGTGGCTAATTATATTTAAACTTAAAAATAGTCACATTACAATTCTTGGCGTTTTAAGTGGAAAAAGAAAAACTTCTTCTTTTAGAAAACTTAAATAATTTTTTGAAGTTTTTTTTCAAAAATAAATATTGTATTTTAAATCCAAAAAACATATTTTAAGCACTCAGGGCAATCAATTTTAATTCATTCATTTACAATAGTTTTAGCCCCGAAAACGATATTCTTTTTTTATGAAAATTTTGAGAACTTAAACCGTTGCAATATTGCAACTTATGAAGTATCTTTGCACCCTAATTCGAAATTCATAAAATGAATAAATTATTGATTGTTGGAACGGTTGCTTTCGACGCGATTGAAACTCCTTTCGGAAAAACAGATAAAATATTAGGTGGTGCTGCAACGTACATTGGTTTATCAGCATCATTTTTTAACTTACAATCGGCCATTGTTTCTGTAGTTGGCGACGATTTTCCTCAAGAACATTTAGATCTTTTAACTTCAAAAAATATTGATATCTCTGGTATCGAAATTGTAAAAGGCGGAAAAACCTTTTTCTGGAGCGGTTTATACCATAACGATCTAAATTCAAGAGACACTCTTGTAACTGAACTTAACGTTTTGGCTGATTTTCAACCAAAAGTTCCTCAAAACTATAAAGATGCTGATGTTGTGATGTTAGGAAACTTACATCCGTTAGTACAAAGTAGTGTTTTGGACCAAATGGAGAAAAAACCAAAATTAGTAGTTTTAGATACTATGAACTTTTGGATGGATTGCGCTTTACCGGAATTACTTGAAGTAATTAAACGTGTAGACGTGATTACAATCAATGACGAAGAAGCAAGACAACTTTCAGGCGAATATTCATTAGTAAAAGCGGCTAACAAAATCCAGGAATTGGGACCAAAATATGTGGTAATCAAAAAAGGAGAACACGGAGCACTTTTATTCCATAACAGAGAAGTATTCTTTGCACCGGCTTTACCACTAGAAGATGTTTTTGATCCAACAGGAGCCGGAGACACTTTTGCAGGTGGTTTCTCAGGATTCATTGCACAAAGCGAAAACATCTCATTTGGCAATATGAAAAACGCCATAATTTACGGATCGAATTTAGCTTCATTTTGTGTGGAGAAATTTGGAACTGAAAGGATGGAAACATTAAGCAAAGCAGAAGTAGCGATTCGATTACAACAATTTAAGTCGTTAACTCAGTTTGACATAGAAATATAATGCCCGAAAGCCTCGCTAATAACGGGGCTTTTTTATTACGTTAATACACACAACTTACAACAACACAAAATACAAAAAACAATGAGCGACGCTTTAAAACACGAATGTGGTATAGCCTTAGTTAGACTTCTTAAACCGCTTGAATATTATAAAGAGAAATACGGAACTGCTTTTTACGGGATTCAGAAAATGTACCTGATGATGGAGAAGCAGCACAACCGTGGTCAGGATGGTGCGGGTTTTGCCAGCATCAAATTAGACGTAGAACCAGGCGAACGTTATATCAGCAGAGTCCGTTCGAACCACGCGCAGCCTATCCAGGACGTTTTCAAACAAATCAATGAGCGTGTCAACGAAGAAATGACTTCTCATCCTGAATATGCAAATGATGTTGCAGCTCAAAAAGCAAACATTCCTTATATAGGAGAATTATTTTTAGGTCACGTTCGTTACGGAACTTTCGGAAAAAACAGTATCGAAAGTGTACACCCATTTTTACGTCAGAGTAACTGGATGCACCGTAATCTAATTTTGGCAGGTAACTTTAACATGACGAATGTTAAAGAACTTTTCGAAAATTTAGTAGAACTGGGACAACACCCGAAAGAAATGGCGGACACTGTTACCGTTATGGAAAAAATTGGTCACTTTCTAGACAAAGAAGTAATGCAATTGTATCAGGACTGCAAACTCGAAGGTTACTCTAAAAGAGAAGCTTCTCCCGTAATCGCAGACCGATTGGATATTGCAAAAATACTAACACGCTCTGCTAAAAATCTTGACGGAGGTTACGCAATGGCCGGATTATTAGGTCATGGTGATGCTTTTGTTTTCAGAGATCCGGCAGGAATTCGTCCGGCTTACTTTTATCAGGATGATGAAGTTGTCGTTGTAGCTTCTGAAAGACCTGTTATTCAAACGGTATTTAACGTACCTTTTGATAGTGTTCAGGAAATCGAACCCGGAAACGCTTTGATTATCAAGAAAAACGGAAAAGTTTCGATGGAACAGATTTTGGAACCAACCGTTAAGAAAGCCTGTTCTTTTGAAAGAATTTATTTCTCAAGAGGAAGTGACGCTGAAATATACCAGGAACGTAAAAACTTAGGTAAATTAATCTTACCTGCAGTTCTTGAATCAATTGACAGCGATACTGACAACACTGTTTTCTCTTACATCCCAAACACAGCAGAAACTTCCTTTTATGGTTTAGTTGAAGCTGCTCAGGATTTCTTAAATCAGAGAAAAAACAATTATATTCTGGCCAACAGAAATACACTAACTGCAGAAACTTTACAGGAATTACTAGCTGTAAAGATCCGTACAGAAAAAGTAGCGATCAAAGATGCTAAACTTAGGACTTTTATTACTGAAGACAGCAGCCGTGATGATTTAGTGGCTCACGTTTACGATGTAACTTACGGAGTAATAAAACCAACTGACAACCTGGTGATCATCGATGATAGTATTGTTCGCGGAACTACATTAAAAATGAGTATCATCAAAATGATGGATCGTTTAAATCCCAAACGTATCGTAATCGTTTCATCTGCTCCACAAATCCGTTACCCTGACTGTTACGGAATTGACATGGCAAAATTAGAAGGTCTTGTTGCTTTTAGAGCAGCTTTAGCCTTATTGAAAGAAAGAAACTTATATCATATTGTTGATGAAGTATATGCAAAATGTAAAGCTCAGGAAAACTATATCGATAGTGATGTTATAAATTATGTTACTGCCATCTACGATCAGTTTACTCCTGAAGAAGTTTCAGATAAAATTGCCGAGATGTTGAGTTCTCCGGAAATCAATGCTGAAGTAAAAATCATTTTCCAAAAAGTAGAAGATTTACACATTGCATGTCCAAAAAATCTTGGAGACTGGTACTTTACAGGTGATTATCCGACTCCGGGAGGAAATCGTGTTGTAAACAGAGCTTTCATGAATTTCTATGAGGGAAAAGACGCAAGAGCGTATTAATAAAATACTAACAAAAGGTTAATTTGTGCATTTCATCGGTTTTTTTTGCCGTTCATCCCATATGTTTGGTAAAAATGAAAAGCTATAATACTTTTGACATACCATAACATTAGTAGGTTAAGTTTATGGTAGATTTGGGGCAAAAAGGGTGGAAGCAATTCCACCTTTTTTATTGGAATAAACTCAAGTATTTCAATTTAAAACCATTACTCTCTTTTGGTCGGATATATTGGCCATTCATCTGAAATTTTTTTTTAATAAGCATAGCTGCCATACTTTTACTGAACCATAACATTAGTAGGTTAAGTTTATGGTAGATTTGGGGCAAAAAAGGTGGAAGAAATTCCACCTTTTTTATTTATTTATTTTTAGAGAATAGATTATAGAGCAAAGAATATAGACTAAAAGCTTCTAGAATAGACAAATAATCGAAAAGCGCTTTCTTAATTCTCTCTATTCTTTCCCCTTGTTGCTTCTATTCTCTATATTCCATTCTCTATATTCCATTCTCTATATTCCATTCTCTTTATTCTTTTCTCTTTATTCTTTTCTCTTTATTCTTTTCTCTTTTCTCTTTATTCTTTTCTCTTTTCTCTTTATTCTTTATTCTTTTCTCTTTTCTCTTTCTCTTACTCTTTACCTATATTCTTACTCCATATTCTATCTTTTTCTTACTTAATCGGATATATTGACCATTCATCTGAAAAGTTTTTACAATAGAAATAGCTGCTCTATATTTACTGAACCATAACATTAGTAGGTAAGTTTATGGTAGATTTGGGGCAAAAAAGGCGGAAGAAATTCCGCCTTTTTTATTTTTTTTTTAGAGAAAAGAAAATAGATTATAAAAGTATAAACAAAAAAAGACGGATAACTATTAAGTCATCCGTCTTTTCTCTTTATTCTTTACTCTATTTTTGACTATTTATCCAAAGCAAATCTTCTTGCAACTTCTGTCCAGTTAATTACACTGAAGAAAGCCTCAATATAATCCGGTCTTCTGTTTTGGTAGTTTAAGTAGTAAGCGTGCTCCCAAACATCCATTCCTAAGATTGGAGTTCCACCGTTACCAGCAACTTCCGGCATTAATGGATTGTCCTGATTTGGAGTACCTACAACTTCTAGTTTACCACCTTTTTGCACTGTTAACCAAGCCCATCCTGAACCGAATTGTGTTGCACCAGCTTTAGCAAACTTTGCTTTGAACTCTTCGAAAGTTCCAAAAGAAGCTTCGATAGCAGCTAACAAATCACCTGTTGGTAATCCGCCACCGTTAGGAGCCATTACTGTCCAGAATAAATTGTGGTTGTAAAAACCTCCACCATTGTTACGAACTGCTGCGTTTGATTTATCTAAGTTGATTAAGATATTCTCGATTGTTTTTCCTTCTAAATCTGTTCCTGCAATTGCTGCATTAAGATTTGTTGTGTAGGCATTATGATGTTTTGTATGATGGATTTCCATTGTACGAGCATCAATATGTGGTTCTAATGCATCATATGCATAAGGTAATTGTGGTAATTCAAAAGCCATGATATTATGATTTTATGATTTATAATAATTTATTTCAAATTTAGACATTTAAGTTTGGAATAGAAAATACTATTTCGTTATAATTCCATTTAATTAACTGATAATTTGATTATTTAACAGTTAAATAACTGTAATTCTTTACTTTCCGTTATAAGTTGTCATTGTGTTTTCTAATCCGGCGGTACCAAAAGATTTGATAATCTCAGAAGCCACTTCTAAACGTTCGGGTAATTTTGCCTTTTCTTCTTCGTCCCAATCCCCTAAAACGTAATCTACCTGTTGTCCTTTTTTGAACTGATCGCTGATACCAAATCTAAAACGGGTGTAGTTTTGCGTGTTTAAAACCAGATTGATATTTTTCAATCCGTTATGACCGCCGTCACTTCCCTTTGGCTTGATGCGGATGGTTCCGAATGAGAGGTTTAAATCGTCTGTAATAACCAAAATATTCTCTAAAGGTATATTTTCTTTGTCCATCCAGTATTTTACAGCCTTACCGCTTAAATTCATATAGGTATTAGGTTTAAGCAGGAAAAAGGTTCTTCCTTTGAATTTATATTCGGCCAAAGCACCCAATTTTACAGTTTCAAATGAAAGCCCTTCTTTTTTAGCTAAAAAATCCAGGACTTTAAATCCTATATTATGTCGTGTATTTACGTATTCGGCTCCAATATTACCAAGTCCTACGATTAAATATTTTTTACTCACGCTATTTATATTGTTTTTTGGGTGTTCGTGAACCTCCGGTTTCATATTATCTATGTTCTCTTCTTTTTGTGTTGATGAAAACAGTTTTGTTATCCATTTTATCATGATGCAAAAATAAGGTTAATTAGAGAATGTGGCAATTAGATAATCAGATAATTTGGTTTGTGCGCGGCTTCAACTGCAAATAATGGCACGCGGATGACGCGGATTTGAATGGATTTACGCGGATTATTTTTTCTCGTTTTTGTCAGACTTACAAGATTGCGTAAAAACCTTTGCAACTTTGTACCTCTGAACCTTTGCATCTCTTTTCTAATAAAAAACTAACTTCTGGCTAGCCCTGACAGGAGCGGCATCCTTTTTCTTGCTTCTTTAGCAAGGAAAAGATATAGCGGATGGCAGGAACTTCAGGTCTTGAAGAAACCGAAAATTTCTGCTTCAAAGAAAAATAAACACAAAACATTAGAAAGGGGCTTCGACTCCGCTCAGCCTGACACTGGATGTTTTCTGAGCAGAAATCTTAGAACCTCAGAATCTTAATAACTCAGTACCTCTAAAACAAAAAAAAAAAGCACCAATCTTTCGATTGATGCTTTTGTATTGAATTTGAAAAAAATTATTTTTTCTTTCCTTTTGCAGGAGCTTTTGCAGCTTTTGCAGCTTCTTGAGCAGCTTTCATAGCAGCACGAGAAATTCTTACCTGAGCCACAACTGTGTTTTCAGGGTGCATTACTTTGTATTCCGGAGCACCAACTTTAGTAACGTATAATTTGTTACCCATTTCAAGTGGAGTAATATCAGCTTCAACAAAATCAGGAAGATCTTTAGGTAAAGCTTTTACTTTTAATTTACGAGTGTTCAAACGTAAAACACCACCTGCAAGAACACCTTTTGATGTACCTACAATTTTTACAGGAACTTCCATAGTGATTTCTTTGTCATCAAATAATTGAAAGAAGTCAATGTGTAAGATTTTGTCAGATACAGGGTGAACCTGGATATCTTGTAAAATTGCATTGAATGATTTTCCTTTTCCAAGCTCAATCACAACTGTGTGTGCGTTTGGAGTATAAACCAAGTTTTTGAATGCCGCAGCCTCCGCTGAGAAATGTACTGCCTGATTTCCTCCGTATAACACGCAAGGAACCGCTCCAGCATTACGTAAGGCTTTAGTTGACACTTTGCCCACGCTTTCTCTTTCTGATCCTTTAATTGTAATCGATTTCATTGTAAAAAAAATATAGTTATTAATAAATATTCTTGTTTGCTATAGGCTTTAGGCATTACGCTTTAAGCTTTTTAAAATGAGAACAATGCTTACAGCATATTGCCTAAAGCTTATTGCTTCTACATTATAAATTTTCCACTGATGGAATTGTTGTGGTGCACCATGTGCATAACTTCAGCAAAAAGAGGTGCACAACTCACTACTCTGATTTTCTTTGATTCTTTCTTTAACGGAATAGAATCGGTAACTATTAACTCGCTTAATTTTGAGTTTTCGATTTTTTCGTATGCGTCACCTGATAAAATGGCGTGTGTACAAATTGCCCTAACACTTAATGCTCCTTTTTCGATCATTAAATCTGCTGCTTTTGCCAATGTACCACCAGTATCGATCATGTCGTCTACTAATATTACGTTACGCCCTTTTACTTCACCAATCAGCTCCATAGTATCGATAACGTTGGCTGCTTTTCTTTGTTTGTAACAGATTACTACATCTGATGCTAAAAACTTAGAGTAAGCATATGCTCTTTTTGAACCTCCCATATCCGGAGATGCAATGGTTAGATTGTCTAACTTTAAACTTTCTACGTATGGTAAAAAGATGGTAGATGCAAATAAATGATCTACTGGTTTTTCGAAAAACCCCTGAATTTGATCTGCATGCAAATCCATTGTCATCACTCTTGTTGCTCCGGCAGCATCTAATAAATTAGCTACTAATTTTGCTCCAATCGGAACTCTTGGTTTATCTTTTCTATCTTGTCTTGCCCAACCAAAATAAGGCATAACAGCTGTAATGTGTCTTGCTGATGCGCGTTTTGCTGCATCGATCATTAGCAACAATTCCATCAAATTATCAGCAGTTGGAAATGTTGAGCACACGATAAAAACGCGTAATCCTCTAATTGACTCTTCGTATGACGGCTGAAATTCTCCATCGCTATACGTTGACATCGTTACTTTTCCTAACGGAATTCCGTATTGTTCTGCAATTTTTTCTGCAAGATAAACACTTTGTGAACAAGCAAAAATTTTAGCTTCTGGTTCTAGGTGCGACATTATAATTTGTTGTTTTATTCCGCTACGCTACATCAATTCGGCTATTTCTTTTGTCCTAGCCAGATCAATGTATTTGCCTCGGGTGTAGTTAGTTGTGTGTGCTTCGTTTTAACGAGGTGCAAATTTAGAAAATTTATTGGACACTGAAAGGAAAAATTTAAGTATTTTTAGTAGAACATTTAAAATTATTTTTTACATTTGCACCGTGTTAAAGGAATAAGCACAGTTATGACATCATAATTAACTTATTCTATTGCGTTAAAATAATTGATTTATTAGTTATTTTTTCGTCTGCTAAGCCCGGATGGCGGAATTGGTAGACGCGCTGGTCTCAAACACCTGTGGGAAACCGTGCCGGTTCGACTCCGGCTCCGGGTACAAAAACCTCTTCTTTCGAAGAGGTTTTTTTGGTTTTATACGATTAGTTTTTCATCAAGTTCATTTAGGATGAAGTGCAAAACTTG
>NZ_MUGR01000038.1:0-45628 GCF_002217195.1 Flavobacterium aquidurense
AAAAAAATAAAAAACAAAAAACACCCCATAAAAAAATAGGGGTAACTATTAATATTTAAAAAACAAAAACAAAATCAGGCATTATAACCAAAATCAAAAAAGCAAAAAAGTAATCCGTCTAAATTCTTACAAAAATAAATAACTTTAAAAACAAAAAGAACAGTAAATCCTCAATGTTATTTCATAGCTGAAAACATAAAAAAGCCTGCTCAAAACTGAACAGGCTTTCCCTAAAAAACAAATTATTGACGCTAGTCCTGCGTATTGTACTTTCTTAAAAACTCACGGACTTTAATTCCAGATTCTTTTAAATCTTCTTCTTTCCATTTTCCTTCTGATGTAGCCGACTTTTTTAGAATAGAGCAAGTTTCGTCTTTATCAGAAACAGACCAGGTAATCCAGCTCAATTTTCGAGCTTCCATCCAATCGATATATTCCTGCCAGGCTTTTATATCTAAAGGCCCATCACCGGAAGCTTCCATTCCGGCAGATTCCGAAACAAAAATGGGCAAACCGCTTTTTATAGCCTCATCTGTTCTGTCTCTTAATTCTTTGCCATGTGTCGCTGCATAAAAATGCATGGTATACATAATATTATCAAATCCTTTTATAGGATCCGCAGCCGGAAGATCGACATCCTGATCCCAATGTGGAGAACCCACCAAAATAATATTGTCCGGATCATTTTCGCGGATTACCTTAATTACTTCTTCGGAGTACGCTTTTACCTCGGACCACGTTTCATAATCTGGCTCATTGAAGATCTCATAGATAATGTTGGGGTATTTAGCATACTTTTTAGAAACCTCAGCAAAAAACTCTTTAGCTTCTTTTAGATTAATATTATGGCTGTGCCAATCAATAATTACATAGATATCAGATTTTATAGCCCCGTTGACAACTGCTTCTATTTTTTGTTTAGAAAATCCAGGATTCTTTATATACGACCATTCTCCAAGTTCGATTCCCATTGCGGCACGAACAACATTGCAATTAAAATCAGTTTTTAACCAACTTACTGCTTTTTCGTTATAAAATCTGGGCCACATACTATGCCAGCCAAAACTCATACCGCGCAAAACAATTGGATTATTATTTTTATCGACCAATTGGGTCCCGAGAACACTGAGCTGACCGTGATTTTTGACAAATTGTGCATTCGATATTGAAAAGACTAATAATAAGGAAAGCACAAAAAAATTAGTTTTCGTTTTCATCATCTATTAGAATTAAGGAATTAATCGTAATGTAATTACATCATGAGGAGCAATATCCGCAGTAAAATTCTTTTTTGTAGTTCCGATTTCTTTATTTTTCCAAAGATCTTTTAATTTATAAACTGTTTTACTAAAATTAGCTTCATAACCAAAATCAACATCTTTGATGGTCTGTTTTTTCCAATCGAAATTGACTTTTTTAGCTACTTCACTTCTATTCAAAAAAGTAACAGCCCAATTTCCGTCTGATAAAGGCTTGACCCAGACTTCCAGACCATCTTCGGCAGAATATTTAAAACCCTGAATCCCTAATTTATCCTGATCAACAGCGATTAATTCTTTATTGGTTAAAATTGCCAGTGTTTCTTTAGACATTTTTCTGAAATCATTTCCGGCAACAAGCGGCGATGCCATCATGCACCACATTGCAAAATGAGATTTATCCTCTGTATCATTCATTTCATTCCCTACTTCCATCATATCAAAATCATTCCAATGATCGGGTCCTGAATATTTACGAATGTCTTTTCTCATTTCTACAATTTTCATGAATCCCCAGGACGACCAATTTCCTTCTTCGTGTTTGAATTCACAATCAAAACAAGGGTAAATATCTCCTGAAATTCTCCACAAATTCCCAACCGGTTTTCCCCATTCCCAAGGCTGATTATCACCCCATTCGCACAGACTAAAAACAATAGGTCTTCCGGCGGTTTTAAGTGCGTTGCTCATTGTTGTATAGGCTTCTTTAGCAGTAATCCCCTGTGTATTACACCAGTCATATTTTAGAAAGTCTATGCCCAGTTTTGCATAAAAACGGGCATCCTGGTATTCGTAACCACGGGTTCCGGGATAACCGGCACAAGTTTGGGTTCCGGCACAATTGTACAGTCCAAATTTTAAACCTTTGCTATGGACATAATCAATTACAGCTTTCATTCCGCCGGGAAATTTTACAGGATCAGGAATCAGATCCCCGTTTGCATCACGTTCTCTTGTCATCCAGCCGTCATCGAGTACTATATAATTATAACCTGCTGCGGCCATTCCGGATGAAACCATAATATCTGCGGTTTCTTTTACTAGTTTTTCATCGATACTTGTTCCAAAAGTATTCCAGGAATTCCAGCCCATTGGAGGCGTCATTGCCAGACCTTCGAATTTTCCTGCTAACTGGGTATGTGTATTTCCCTGACTAAATACTAAACTTGATACGCTCAAAGCGAATACTAAAATGATTTTTTTCATTATTAAAAATTCAAATTAATTAAATTAAAAAAAGCATTCCCTAATTGAGTAGATTAGGGAACGCTTCAAACAAAACTCAAACCAAAGAGATTACTTTTAGGCCTACTTTAGAATGAAACCAATATTGTCTAAGTAATAAGTTGATTTATTACCTGTAAAATCTTTTAAAACGATATCCTGTAAACTTGACACGGCAAAAGGCCAGGAACTCCATGGTAAATTGTATTCTTTCCATTCTGTCGTTACATCAATCACTTTAGCATCGGGATCAGTCCAGTGTCCGTTAAGGATAATAGCTACTTTGCCCGCTTTTTCACCTTTAATAGACAATCTTATTCCGCTATAATTCGCCATATCCAAAGTTCCCCAATCTTTATTTCTAAATCGGTTACCACCCCATCCGTCATTTATCGATTTCACCATTACTTTTCCTTGCACAGCACCGGAACTTTCTAACGAAACTTTGTCATCACCGCCGTCATAAAACCAGTCATTGTACCAAACATCATCAAATAACGCCGTACCAACTGCTTCTTTTGAAGTAGCAGATCCGGAAATATTGGTCACTGTAACATATTTATTTGCAGCATTAGCCGGCATCTTAAACGTCAATTCTGTCAAACTTGAAGAAATTACAGGTACATCTACAGTTCCTACTTTTACAACAGGCTTTAAAAAATAATCTCCATAAACTGTCACTATATCCCCTTCCGCTGCATTAATCGGATTATAACTTCCAAATTTTGGTGTTGGCGGCGCAATTTCAAAATCATAGAGTATTGTTCCGAATTTGGTCACCACTTTTAACTTATTACTTGAATTTGCATAAGGTGTTTTTTCGTCGATTAAAACAAAAATTGCAGTATCAGTAACTAATACAGGATTGAAATAGGTATCAAAATCATTAAAATAAATTTTTGAAACCGTTGCAAGTCCCGTACCTCTAATAATATAATAATTTTTAGGATCACCAACTGTAACGGGAACCAAATCTCCTTCTTCAGATAAGGCTACACTGGTGATTGAAGGATTGCCGGATCCGCCATTAGCCGAGTCGTCGTTGTTACAGGAAGAAATTCCCCCCAACAGTACAAATGCCATTGCAAAAAAAGAGAGCAGGTATTGTATTTTTATATTTTTCATAATAGTCAAAATTTAATAATTATTTAAAAGTATAAGGAACTGGCGGCTGTAATAGCTTCGGATTTTTTGCCACCTCATTATCCGGATAATCCATATAGAAATCATTTGCCGCATGATCTTCACTATATCTAGGCGTAAAATGAAGTTCAGCATATCTGTCTCCTCTATTTTGCGCAGACATAATCGCAATCGCTTTTGTTTTATCGATACGCCCTAAATCGAACCAGTAATCTCCCTCAAAACACAATTCTTTTCTTCTTTCTAAAAAGATCTCGTCAAAAGTTACTGTGGTCAAACCAACCAAACCAGCTCTTTTTCTAACTGCATTTATCGAATTTAAAGCAGCTGCATCAGAAGTACTTGTTCCTCCCGCCAAAACAGCTTCGGCGTGAATTAATAATAATTCGGCATAACGCATTACATAAGAATTATTGTCCATCATTGACCAACCATCAATCTGACCGGTAGCATTTCCATTAACAACTCCAATACAATATTTTTTAATCGCTCCTCCGGATGCCTGAGCAAGATCTTTACCTGTAGGAACAGTAAAACCAATTCCTTGTGTTGTTTTCATATTTGGATATGTAGCTCCGGGAACCATCACCGTTTCATGTTTTCTTAGATCTCCGTCCTCATACAAAGAAAGAAGTACATCCTGACTCGGACCAAAAACTCCCGCATAAGCTGCATTTGAAGTTGATAATGTTCCGTCCTGAAAACCAAACTGCGTATTGCAATTGTTTCCGGACCCGTAATTACCATCTGTTTTCCATTGAAGCGCAAAAATAGATTCTTCGTTATTATTGTTTGGATACGTAAACAAATCAGCAAAGCTTTTTCCAGGTAACTGGTCTCCACCTAATAATTTAAATTCACCACTATTGATCACATTTTCGGCCATTGCTCTGGCATTTACATAATCCTTTTGATACAAATAAACTTTTGCCAGCATTGCTCTTGCTGAACCTTTAGATACATGTCCGTTATTGGCATAATTAGACCCTCTGTTTTTATCCACTAACAAGTCAATCGCTTTCAGATAATCCATGACAATTAATTTATAAACGTCAGCAACAGTATTGGTATTGATATAAGGATTACTTGTATAATCCAGCGGGTTTTCGATAATTGGCACCGGCCCCCAAAGTCTCACTAAATCAAAGTATGAAGTAGCCCTTAAAAAATAAGCCTCTCCAATTGTGTTATCCAAAACATTTTTCGAAACATCCGGACCTACTCTGGATGTCAGGAAATTAATAATCATATTAGACTGCTGTACATTTGCCCATAACGAAGACCAGCCGTTTACCAATTCAGGATCACTACCATTTATAGAGAAAGTTCTCAATCCGCTTACATCACCAGATCCTGAATACATATTTCCGGAACCTACTTCGAGTGCCCACCAAAATTTATTATACATCTGAAACCAGGTTCTGCTATACATACCATTTGTAGCAGATGCCACCTGATCATTTGTACTGTAATACGAATCTAAACTAATTCCGTCCTCAGAAGGCCTGTCAGTAAAATCATCCTGACATGATCCAAAAGTCAAAAATGCTGCTGCTACAAGTAGCACACTATATCTATTTAAAAAAGATCTCTTTTTCATTTTGTTTTAATTTTTAAAATTCTACGTTAAGTCCAAATAAAAATGTTCTCGCTACCGGATATCTTCCGTTGTCAATTCCTGATAAAAGCACATTTTGATTAAATGAACCTATCTCAGGATCATAACCGGAATAATTTGTAAACGTGTATAAGTTTTGCGCCGTTCCGTACAATCTTAATCTTGATATTTTATATTTTGAAATAATATCCTGCGGCAATGAATACCCGATAGTAATATTCTGAATTCTTAAATAAGACCCATCCTCTACGTAACGATCTGAAATAAGCAAATTATTATTGGCAGAATCTGCAATTGGTCTTGGGTTATTACTTCCCGTATTGGTTGGCGAATAATAATCCATAGCCTGCACTAATTGATTATCGTATAAAGAGGCATTTGTTGTCCCTCCCCTTCTTGTTAAGTTCATTACATCATTTCCGTATGATCCCTGCAAGAATACAGAGCAGTCTATATTTTTGTACTTAAAGTTATTAGTAAAACCAAAAGTGAATTTTGGATGCGGATTCCCGATAAAAGTTTTATCACTTGCATCTATTTTACCATCTTTATTGACATCAACATATTTTACGTCTCCCAAAGCGGTTTGACCCGCACCAGTTCCTACCGTCTGACCAAACTGAATTGGGGCACTATTCAGCGTTGCCTGATCTTTAAACAATCCGTCTGTTTTATATCCGTAGAACAAACCAATAGGATTTCCAACTGTAGTATTAGTAACCACAACCGGCTGATATCCGTTTGTATTTACTTCCTGAGTCAAGACAATTCCGTTAGCAATTTCGTCCAGATTATTTTTGTATTGTGATATCACCAATGAAGTATCCCAATTAAAGTTTCCTGTTGATCTCATGTCATAACCCAGAGTCAGATCAAATCCTTTGTTACTCATTGTACCTAAATTAGAATATGGAGCCGAAATTCCTCCATATTGTCCTCCGCCTCCTGTTAAATAAAGCGGCAATGGCACCTGAAACAAAAATCCTTTAGATTTTTTGTCATACACATCAAAGCTCGCAGAAAGCTTATTGTTCAGCATGGTAAAATCGATACCAAAATTGGTTTGATTTAATGACTCCCAAACTAAATCAGGATTAGGATAATTTGAGGGTAAAAACCCGCTTCCTAAACCAGAATTCTGAGCTCCCAACATGGCAGAATAACTGTTGTTAGGGATTTGCTGGTTTCCTGTTTCACCATAACCTGCCCTGAATTTAATATTGTCAACATATTTACGGGTTCCTTCCATAAAAGACTCGTTTGACAATTTCCAGGAACCTGATATCGCATTAAAAACTCCTTTTTGATTCTTGGTTGTAGGATCAAATTTAGACGAAACGTCTTGTCTGATAGAAGCCGTAAGACTGTACTTATCGTTGAAATCATAAATAATACGGGCAAAAAGAGAAGCCAGTGAAGCGCTGCCTTTGTACTGTGTAATGGTATTATTATCAACATCAGCCAGATTAATCGTATGAATAGTGTTTGTTTTAAAACCTTGTGCTGATGCTACTAATCCTTCCCAATGGGAATCATTTGCTTCCTGACCTGCCAAAAGGGTAATTTTATGCTTACCAAAAGTTCTATCGTAAGTCAGTAAATTTTTGATATTTGTAGAATACCAGTTTTGTCTTCTCACATCAAGATCAGCCAATAAATTTACCTGACTTCCCCATGCATAAGACGGTCTGAAATCATCATTTTCTGAAAACTCAGTATTTGCAGCAATTTCGATACGGTATTTTAATCCTTTAAAAAGATCTGCTTCCGCATAAATATTTCCCAGGAAATTTTTTCTGACTAATTTGTTTTCTCTAGTCAAAGCTTCCGCAACCGGGTTATAATAGGTCACACTTTGTTCAGATGAAGGAGGTCCTGCAAATGAACCGTCAACATTTCTAACAGGAATATCAGGAGATTGCAGTAAAGTATTCGAAATCAATCCTGAATAACTTTGGTTTACCGTAATTTTTTCATTCGTAATACCTCCGGTAAGATTTCCACCAACTCTCAACCATGGTTTAATTTTTGAATCTAAATTCAAACGTACCGTATATCTTTTTAGTCCTGAATTGATAATCGTTCCCTGATTGTCTAAATAACTTCCTGATAAATAGTAACTGGTTCCGTCCTTAGCACCGGAAAAAGATAATTGGTGACTTTGAGAAACCGCAGTTCTGTAAACTTCATCCTGCCAGTTGGTACCAGCACCTAATAATTCAGGATGTGAAAATTCCTGACGTGTCTGAAATCCCCATAATTTAGCCAAATCTGTTTTGAGTGTTGCATATTGAGACAAATTCAAAACATCCAGTTTATTGGTAACAGAACTAATAGAAGTATAGTTCTCATAAGAAACTCTTCCGCCCCCTTTTCTACCGGATTTAGTTGTAATGATGATAACCCCGTTTGCTCCTCTTGAACCGTAAATAGCAGTTGCGGAAGCGTCTTTCAAAATATCCATCGATTCAATGTCACTTGGATTGATCATCGACAACGGACTCATAGCTGTGTTCCCGCTTCCTCCTGAAGAAGAAAACCCGTCTTTACCCGCCAAAGTCTGCCCGCTTGTCGATTTTCCTGTAGCATCTCCGGATATTGGCACACCATCAATAACATACAAAGGCTCGTTTGTTCCTGTAATAGAAGTAGTTCCCCTAATCCTCACCGAAGCTGCACCTCCCGGCTGCCCTGAATTGTTTGTTACAGAAACCCCAGCGGCCTTACCCTGAAGCATCTGATCTATAGAAACTTGTTTTATATTCTCTAAATCCTTTGCTTTTACCGAAGATATTGCACCATTTACGTCTTTCTTTTTCTGAGTTCCGTAACCAATTACAACAACTTCTCTCAAATCTTCAGAACTTGATACCAGAGAAATATTAATTTTTGTTCTTCCTCCTACGGCTATCTTCTGAGAATCAAATCCAATAAACGAAACCAGCAATGTTCCATTTGCAGGAACATCAATAGTATATTTACCATCAAAATCAGTAGAAGTTGTCGTTTTAGATCCAACAATCGCAATATTGGCTCCCGGAATGGTCATTCCCTTATTATCAGATACCGTTCCTGTTACTTTTACCTGAGCCGTAATAAAATTACTCGTCAGTAACAAAAATAAAATCAAAGGAACCGCTCTGTGGTTAACGTTCCAATGAATGAAGTTAGTCATTAGTCTTTTCATAATAAATGTTTGGTTAGTTTAAATTTGTTATCCTAATTCAAGTTACAAATAGCTACTATTTTATTTCTTAAATTATTTAACAAATCTATAACACAACAAAACATTAAATCAATAGTATTATATCATTTAATGATAATATTTTTACTATATCCTTTTAAAAAAACATATTCTAAAATAAAAGCGATAAAAAATTACATTATTCACAATTCAAACCCCTTAAAACACCGTAGACAATAAATAAAAATTAACGAATCAGCCAAAAAGCAAACGATTTCGTTAAAAATAATATTTGTTTGTGCAAAAAAAGTATCACTATAAAATACGCTTTAATCCAGAAAAATCTTCTCTATACTGGCTTGGCGTACAGTTTTTAATTGCTTTAAAACTACGGTTGAAGTTCGCTATATTATTAAATCCGGATTTAAAAGCAACCTCAGAAACACTCATATCTTTTTCTACAAGCCAACGAGCGGCATAGCCAATTCGGATATCATTTATATAATTGACAAAAGTTTTCCCGGTACGTTTTTTAATAAAGCGATTGAATGAAATTATAGACATGCTGGCAACACCGGCAACATCTTCTAAAGTGATCTTCTCTGCAAAATGTTTCTGCACATATTCGTAAACCAATTTCATTTTATCATAATCATCAAACGTATCATAATCTACTGTATAAGTAGAAAGCAAACGCTGATTTCTGGAATTGGCCAAATCATACAATAGCGAAGTAATCTCCAGAAAATAGTCCATACCATCTAGTTTAGAAAGCCTTACTAATCTTGGAGTCAATTCTTCGGCTACTTTTTTCGAAAATAAAATACCGTGAATCGAACGATTGAACATATCCCGAATCGGATTCATAATTCGCCTGGCAAGAAAAGATTCATGAAATAAATCGTTATGAAACTGAATGGTTATTTCGTGTATTTTTTTGCTGGTGCATTTATTCAGTTCCCAGCCGTGGTATAAATTAGGCCCAATCAAAACCAATTCGACACTGTCAATTTCTTCTATATTATCCCCAACAACCCGCTTTACTCCTTTCCCGTTTAATATAAAATTGATCTCAAATTCCGGATGATAATGCACCGGAAAATCAAAACTATCCTTTACTCTGTCGAAAACCAAAAAGCTATCGCCAGCAGACAGCGGAGCGATTTCTCTATAAAAATTTTTAGTACTGCCCATCTTTATAAACTATTTTTAAGAAGTAGATTGTTCTTTTTCTTTGCAATAATATGATATATAATTGATAAAATAATATTAATTACACGAGAAACATCCGATTATCTTTGAAAAATAAAATTATCAATTTTATAAAAAGACTATTAATAATAAACATTAATCATTTTTAATGTAATAACTTTTTATAGTTTTGATAGTTTTAGCACAAAAACAACACTGAATTTTCGATGACAAATTTGAACCTTTTTTGAGTACTATTACCATTTATAAATTTAAAGTCATTGCACTGAACAACAAGTACATTCATAATGAAAAAACACATAATAACACTAATAACAGTCGTATTTATAGGAACTTCCTGTTCTGCAAACCCCATTATAACTAATACTAATTTGTCACTTTCAGATAAAAAAGCTACACCTGAAACCATCGCTTTATACCATAAACTGCATCAATTGACTCAAAAAGGGTACATGTTCGGACATCAGGATGATCTTGCTTACGGTGTAAAGTGGAAATACGAAGATGGCCGCAGCGATATCAAAGAAGTCGTTGGCGACTATCCTGCAGTTTACGGCTGGGACATTGCCGGTCTGGAAAAAGATGATGTGAATAATATTGATGGTGTTCCTTTTGAGAAAATGAAACAATACATTAAAGAAGCAAATGCAAGAGGCGGAATCTCAACAATAAGCTGGCATTTTGATAATCCTGCAACGGGAAAAAATGCCTGGGACAATACGCCAAACTCTCTAAAAACAGTTTTACCCGGCGGAGAAAATCATCAAAAATTTACAACTTGGTTAGACAAAGCTACTCATTTTTTTCTTTCGCTTAAAGATAAAAAAGGAAAAAACATTCCCATTCTTTTTAGACCTTATCACGAACTCACCGGTGGCTGGTTTTGGTGGGGAAAAGGAAATTGTACGCCTGAAGAATTTAAATCTTTATGGAAATTTACTTTTGACTATTTGCAGAAAAAAGGTGTCCATAATTTAATTTATATTTACAACACAAGCAGTTTCAGCTCTGAACAAGATTTCCTAACCAATTATCCCGGCGATCATTATGCTGATATTTTAAGTTTTGACGCTTATCAGAATAACGATGACAAACAAGGGGAAAAATTCATAGAAGAAGTTCAAAGTCAACTTAAAATTATAAATGAAATTGGTATAAAACAGCATAAATTAATTGCGATAGCCGAAGCAGGTTATGAAGCCATTCCGGATCCAAAATGGTGGACAGGAACTTTATCAAGAGCTATTGGCGACTATAAAATTTCCTATGTTTTATTATGGCGAAATCACGGCTGGCAGGAAAAAGAACAAAAAATGCATTATTATGCGCCCTATTCCGGTCAGATAAGCGAGAAAGATTTTATTGAATATTATAAGCTTGATAAAACCTTATTCGAAAAAGACATCAATAAAAAATGAATTAAAATTGAGAATTAAAAATTAAAAATCTGCTTAAATCTGTGTGCAAAAAAAACCAACACATAGAAACATAGATCTTTAAGTCTAAAAAAGAATACAAAAAGAAATATATTTCTTTCACATAGCTCACTATGTTTACTTAAATAAGTGAAACGTCTTTTTTAAGTTCAAGAAATCTATGTTTTTATGTGTTTAAATATCGCATTCAAAATAAAATTTGTTTTTATCCGCGTTTTTACGAAGTAAATCCGTTTTATCCGCGTCAAAAAAACTAACAAATAGAAAATTAAAATAATTAACCAAATCTAATTACAACCTTTAAAAAAAGCCTGATGCACGACAAAATTAGTTTAAAAGAAAAAATAGGTTACGGTCTTGGTGATGCCGCATCATCGATGTTCTGGAAAATTTTCAGCATGTACCTTCTCTTTTTCTACACCGACGTTTTCGGATTGGCACCTGCCGTAGTAGGAACCATGTTTTTGATTACCAGAATCTGGGATTCCTGCTTTGATCCGATTGTTGGAATTATAGCTGACCGGACAAAAAGCAAATGGGGAAAATTCAGGCCTTATTTATTATGGGTTGCCGTGCCTTTTGCCATGATTGGCGTATTGACTTTTTATACTCCTGATTTTGACGAAAAAGGAAAAATAATTTACGCTTACGTAACGTATTCTGCCATGATGATGATTTATTCTTTAATTAATGTGCCGTATGCATCACTGTTGGGCGTAATGTCATCTGACCGTAAAGAAAGAAATACTTTATCGTCTTACAGAATGGTTTTTGCCTTTGGAGGAAGTCTTCTGGCACTTTGGTTAATAGAACCTTTAGTAAACTACTTTGGTGGAAACTTAAATTCTAAAACGGGCTGGCTGGCAACAATTGCTGTTTTCGGAATCATTACAACTGTTTTTTTCTGGGCTTGTTTTTTCTTCACGAAAGAAAGGGTAAAACCAATTTCAGACGAACAAAACAATCTGAAAGAAGATCTGAAAGATTTACTAAAAAATAAACCGTGGTGGATTTTACTGGGAGCTGGAATTGGTGCTTTGGTATTCAACTCTATCCGTGATGGTGCCGCCGTTTATTATTTTAAATACTATGTCAGCAGCAGCGTAAACTTTGATTTTTCACTTTTCGGAACTGATTTTCACATGACACCCACTTCTATTTATTTGGTTTTAGGACAAGCTGCAAATATCATCGGAGTAATTATAGCAACGCCAATTGCCAATAAAATAGGCAAAAAGAAAACCTTTTTTGGTGCCATGTCATTGGCTGCAATGCTAAGTTTAGTTTTCTACTGCTTTGGGAAAGAAGATGTTTTTCTAATCATGAGTTTTCAGCTTTTAATCAGTATTTGTGCCGGCTGCATCTTCCCGCTAATCTGGTCTATGTATGCAGATAGTGCTGATTATTCAGAATGGAAACAAGGCCGCAGAGCGACAGGATTGGTTTTCTCCGCATCCTCAATGTCACAAAAATTCGGATGGACTATTGGCGGCGCCGGAGCGGGATGGCTTTTAGGCTATTATGGTTTTCAGGCCAATGTAGAGCAAACTGCCACGGCACAAAACGGAATACAATTGATGCTTAGTATTCTTCCTGCCATTGCAGCAATAATATCAGTTGCTTTTATAGCATTCTATCCATTATCCGAAGAAAAACTTCAGATAATAGAACAAGATTTAAACGAAAAACGAGACCATAAAAATTAAAAAAACAGATACAGAAATCTATTTATATGACAGCAATAGCCTCTTCAACTACATTTCAGGATAGAAAAGTAGCACTAGAAAACGAACATAAAATACTGATCGAGCAAAAGAATGCTCCACAGGACAATGCTGGAAACGGTATATACGAACGCTATAAAAACCCGGTTGTTACAGCAGCTCATGTACCATTGAACTGGCGTTTTGACCTCAACGAAAAAACGAATCCGTTTTTGCAGGAAAGAATCGGCATGAATGCTGCTTTTAATGCCGGCGCCATGAAATGGAACGGAAAATATCTGCTTGCTGTTCGTGTAGAAGGAATCGACAGAAAATCTTTTTTCGCTATAGCCGAAAGTCCAAACGGAGTCGATAATTTTAAGTTTTGGGAAAAACCATGCGTGATCCCACAAACCGAAGAACCGGATACCAATGTCTACGATATGCGCTTGGTTAATCATGAAGACGGATGGGTTTACGGTATTTTCTGTACCGAAAGAAAAGATCCTAAAGCTCCAAAAGGCGATACCAGTTCAGCTGTAGCCAATGCCGGAATTGTACGTTCGAAAGATTTGGTAAACTGGGAAAGATTGCCTGATTTAATCTCGAACACGGGGCAACAGCGCAATGTGGTTTTGCATCCCGAATTTGTAGACGGAAAATATGCCTTATACACACGTCCGCAAGATGGTTTTATCGATGTTGGAGCAGGTGGCGGAATTGGTCTGGGATATGTTGACGATATGACCAATCCGGTTGTAAAAGAGGAGAAAATCATTTTTGGAAAACAATATCACACGATTTACGAATTGAAGAATGGTCTTGGCCCTGCTCCTATTAAAACTGAAAAAGGCTGGCTGCATCTCGCACACGGAGTTCGCAATACCGCTGCAGGATTGCGTTACACGCTTTATATGTTCATGACCGATTTGAAAGATATTACCAAAGTAACACATGTTCCTGCCGGGCATTTTATGGGGCCTGAAGGAATTGAAAGAGTTGGTGATGTATCGAATGTTTTATTCTCTAACGGATGGATTGAAGATACTGACGGAACTGTTTATGTATACTATGCGTCCTCTGACACCAGAATGCATGTTGCGGTTTCATCTGTGGCAAAACTGGTGGACTATGTTACAAATGCGCCCGCAGATACTTTTATTTCTGCAGGTTCCGTAAAAACAATCATCAGTCAAATCGAAAAAAACAATACAATTTAATTTACCGTGTCAATACAACTAAAGCAACTTAAAACGGAACTATCAGCGGAACTTGATTCTATTTTAAAATATTGGTCAAAACATACTTTAGACAACGAAAATGGCGGTTTTATTGGACAGATTGATTGTAACGATCATATTATCGCCAATGCGGAAAAAGGCGCTGTTTTGAATGCGAGAATTTTATGGACTTTTTCATCAAGTTATAAAGTCACAAAAAAAGAAAGTCACAGAAAAATTGCCCAACGTGCTTTTGAGTTTCTTGCAGATCATTTTTATGACGCTGAATTTGGAGGTTTATTTTGGAGCATCAATGCTGATAAAACTCCAAAAGACACCAAAAATCAGATTTATGCTTTAGCTTTTGCGATCTACGGATTATCTGAATATTATGCTATTGCTAAAGATGAAAAAGCTTTAGAAATAGCCATAAATCTTTATCTAAAAATTCAGGAACACAGTTACGATCCTATAAACAAAGGCTATTTTGAAGCTTTTACACGAGATTGGCAGCCTATTGATGATTTGCGCCTGAGTGATAAAGATGCCAACGAAAAGAAAACGATGAACACGCATTTGCATATCCTTGAAGCATATGCAAATCTGCTCAAAGTCTGGAAGGACAAAAAACTGCAGAACGATATTACTGAATTATTAGAAACAATCGAAAAATATTTCATCAATACACAAACAGGACATTTACGCTTATTTTTTGATGAAAACTGGATCGAAAAACCAGATGTTATCTCTTACGGTCATGATATCGAAGCGGCATGGCTTTTATTGCAATGTGCTGAAATTTCAGAAAATCAAACCTTAATTGAAAATTATGCCCAATATGCTATTCAAATGGCCGAAGTTACCAAAGAAGGATTAGATACTGATGGTGGTTTATGGTACGAATTTGATACTAAAAAGAATGAGCTAGTGGCCGAAAAACATTGGTGGGTTCAGGCCGAGGCTTTAATTGGTTTTTATAATACCTACCAATTAACGGGTGATAAAAGCTATTTAGACATCGTTTATAAAAACTGGAAGTTCATAAAAAAACACATTCTGGACAAACAAAACGGTGAATGGTTTTGGGGAATTAATCGCGACTATTCCCTGATCGAAAAAGACAAGGCCGGTTTCTGGAAATGTCCTTACCACAATAGCCGCGCCTGTTTAGAATTGATTAACCGAATTAAAACATAAACCAAAATGAAAACTACGTTTCTCAAAATAGCATTTTTAAGCTTATCGATTTTGGCCATTTCAAGTTGTTCTTCAAACAACGAATCAGATCCTGAAATTATCGTTGAGCCGCCTGTTATAGTCCCAACAGATCCGTTGACTACGCAAAACGTGACCTCTTACATGGCCGATGCCAATGCTACCAAAGAAACCGCAGCTTTATTTTATAATTTAAAAAAACTGGCCAAAACTAAAGTCGCCATTGGTCAGCAAGATGCTTTTAATAGTTTTTATCAGGATAATGGCGGTGACTCTGATATCAAAAAAAACACGGGTTATGATCCTGCAATTTTAGGATCTGACTTTATGTTTATTACAGATAAAAACAATAACAATCAGGCAGATAATTGGTTTTATCAAGAAGAAAAAAAAATTATAAATGCTGCAAAAGCCGCTTACGCGAAAGGAATCATCAACACTTTTTGCTGGCATTTGAGAGAGCCTAATAAAGAAGATTCTTTTTATGCGGCGGATATGACTGCTGAACAGAAGGCAACCGCTTTTAAAAGTATTTTGCCTGGCGGAACCTATCACGAATGGTACAAGAAAAAATTAGATAAAATCGCCAGTGTGGTTCTGAATTTAAAAGGAGCAAATGGAGAACTGATTCCGATAATATTCAGGCCTTTTCATGAATTTGACGGAAGCTGGTTTTGGTGGGGCGCTAATTTTTGTACTCCTGATGACTATAAAACAGCTTATCAGTTTACGGTTGATTATCTAAAAAATACCAAAGGCGTTCATAACATTTTATATGCTTTTTCGCCTGACAACACCTATACTACAGAAACCAATTATTTGAGCCGATATCCCGGTGATCAATATGTTGATATTTTAGGAATGGATAATTACGGGGATTTTGACAATCAGGGTCAAACCGGGGCTGCTAAAGCCAATTCTAAATTAAAAATAATTGCCGATCTCGCTATAACCAAAGTAAAAATCGCTGCACTGACCGAAACCGGTTATCAGGTTACAAGCACAAAAACACCAATAACAGATTGGTTTTCGACTTATTTATATAGCGCTTTAACAGCAAATACTATTGAGGTGAGTTATGTGATGTTTTGGAACAACAACAAAGATGCTTATTTCGTGCCAAATGGGACTGTTTCGAATGCAAGTGACTTTAAAAATTTTAGTTCTAAAACAAAATCGGCATTAGTGAATTCTTTGCCTAAGATGTATGAATTACCGAAATGATTTTTTTGTTTCAAGTTTCAGGTTGAAACAAAAAAACGTCTAAAATAACGGATTGCCTAGCCCTGATAGAAGTGGAAATCCTTTATTTTTTTTCTTTAAAAAAATAAAGATTGAAACGGATAGCAGGAACCAGCTCCTAAAAAAATAAATAATGAAAAACAGATTTATTAAAACCCTTGGACTAGCTTTAATGTGCTCTACTATGGCTTGTCAGTCACAGGAAAGAATTACGGTCAAGGGAACGCAATTTTATAAAGGCGATAAACCGTACGCTTTTATTGGCACGAATTATTGGTACGGAAGTTTACTGGCTTCGAAAAAAGTGGGCGACAGAAAAAGATTGCTTCGCGAACTCGATCTGATGCAGAAAAATGGGATTGATAACCTACGAATTCTCGTTGGTGCAGATGGCGGAAAATACGATTTTACCGTTCGTACGGCATTGCAATACGAACAGGGAAAATACGATGAAGATTTGCTTGACGGACTGGACTTTTTGATCAACGAAATGGGCAAACGCAAAATGTATGCTGTTTTGTACCTGACCAACAACTGGGAATGGTCGGGCGGAATGTCGCAATATCTGGAGTGGAATGGAAAAGGTGCTATTCCGGTTCCGAATATCGCGCCCAATACCTGGCCGCAATTTATGTCGTATACGGAACAGTTTCATAGTTGTGAGCCGTGTATGAAGGGTTTAGAAAACCATGTGAAATTTATTATGGGAAGAACGAACCCATATTCTAAAAAGAAATATACCGAAGATAATACGATCATGTCCTGGCAAGTGGGGAATGAACCGCGAACTTTTACGCCTGAAAATGAAGCTAAATTTACATCCTGGTTAAACAATATTGTGAATTTGATTGACAGTTTAGATAAAAATCATTTGGTTTCTACCGGTTCTGAAGGAAAAAACAGCTCGAATGACAGCATGGAAATTTTTGAACGAACACACCAAAACCCAAATATCGATTATCTCACCATGCACATCTGGCCGAAGAACTGGAACTGGTTTAAAGCTGATAATGCAGCCGCAACTTTGCCAACAACACTGGAAAATGCCGGCAACTATATTGACAATCATATTAAGGTTGCCAATAATCTAAAGCGCCCCATTATTATTGAAGAATTTGGTTTGCCAAGAGAAAACGAAAATCTGGCCGCAGGATCTTCTGTTGCAAACAGAGATATTTTTTACAATTATATTTTTAGCAGAGTCGCTGAAAGCGTTAAAAATAATGGCCCGTTGCAAGGCGCTAATTTCTGGGGATTTGGCGGTGAAGGAAAAGCAATTACCAAAGACGGAAAATGGAATCCGGGAGATCCGTTAACAACTGATCCTCCGCAGGAACCACAAGGATTAAATTCTGTATTCTCTTCGGATAAATCGACTTTGGATATTGTGAAAAAGTACAATTTACAGTTGAAATAATTTAAAATAATAAACATGTGTATTTCAAACCCGACAGGTTTTTGAACCTGTCGGGTTTAAATATACAGAGTAAAAATCAGGATAATATTTTCTCGATTGCGTTCAATTCGTCTGAAGAAAATTCCAGATTTTGCAGGCATTCGATATTATTATTTAGCTGTCGTACAGAACTGGCACCAATTAAAACCGATGTAATTCGCTTGTCTTTTTGCAGCCACGCCAAAGCCATTTGAGCTAAAGACTGATTACGGTTTTGGGCAATTTCATTGAGCTGAACTAATTTCTGAATGCGTTCCTGAGTCACCTCATTTTCTTTTAAATGTCCGTTTGGGTTATGTGCTCTTGAGTTTTCCGGAATTCCGTTTAGGTATTTATCCGTCAAAAGTCCTTGTGCCAAAGGCGAAAAGGCAATACATCCTACCCCTTTTTCTTCCAGAACATCTAATAAACCGTTTTCTACCCAACGCTCCAGCATCGAATATTTAGCCTGATGAATCAAACACGGCGTTCCCAATTGTTTCAATACATCAACCGCAACACGGGTTTGTTCTGCTGAATAGTTACTGATTCCAACATACAACGCTTTTCCGGATCGTACTGCATAATCAAGTGCCATCATGGTTTCCTCAATTGGCGTTTCGGGATCAGGGCGATGCGAATAAAAAATATCTACATAATCTACTTTCATTCTTTTCAGACTCTGGTCTAAACTCGATAATAAATATTTTCTCGACCCCCAATCCCCATAAGGTCCGTCCCACATCGTGTAACCTGCTTTAGTCGAAATGATGATTTCATCGCGTAGATTTCCCTGAAAATTATGCCATAAAATTTTACCAAAATTAGTTTCAGCAGAACCCGGTACAGGTCCGTAGTTATTCGCCAAATCAAAATGGGTAATTCCTTTATCAAAAGCCTCTACAGCAATACTTTCAGCATTTTCAAAGTTATCTACCGATCCGAAATTGTGCCATAACCCTAAAGAGATTTCAGGTAGTAATAACCCGCTTTTTCCACATCTGTTATATTTCATTGTTCTAGTTTAAAGTTGGAAGTTTATAGTTTTTAAAGGTAAAAACAAACCTTATAACTTTAAAAGTAAATTTGCATTAAATTTGTGTAAATAATAAAATTATGGAAAATAATTGGCACAATTTAATTTCGATAAATCCTGACATCCGATTTGGGAAACCTGTTATTACCGGAACCCGAATTTGTATTTCAGATATTCTTTCATGGCTTGCTGCCGGTATGTCTTTCGATGAAATTATAGAAGATTTTCCTGAATTGAAAAGAGAACATATTCCTGCCGCTTTAGCTTTTGCAGCAAATAGAGAAAATATTACAAAAATAATTGCAGCATAATGAAATTACTTTTTGATGCAAATATTTCATGGAGATTAATTAAAGTTGTGGGAGATAATTTTTCAGATTCTTTACATACAAAAGATATAAGATAAATCAACCGGCTAAAGACATTGAAATCTGGCAATTTGCAAAACAAAATAACTTCACCATACTTACTCATGATGATGACTTTGAAAAATTATTACTTTTAAAAGGAGCTCCTCCAAAAGTAATAATTTTAAAAACTTTCAATAAAAATACGAAAGAAATTGCTGAGATTCTTATTTCAAAAAAAGAGACTATTGAATCATTTATAGTAAAAGATGAACTAATGATTTTAGAAATTTACTGATCATTTCATTGTTACACAATTGATCTTTTTTATTCTGTGTGGTTTCTCTAAAACTATAAATAATATGTTTTTTCTAGTCGTGCAAAGACACAACGTTTTATTGAATAGCCGCTAGCTTCAACCAGGAAAACTTAGATTTAAATAGAATAGGGCTTCGCCAAACTATATAACAGTTTTGGCTAAGCCCTATTGATGTGATTTATTTTCTCCCCCAGCTAAAGTTGGACGCTATTCAATGTTCATCTGAAATCAAAATTTGTGTCTTAATTCCTTAAAGCTATCGGGATTTTGTGAAATGTATATGATTAAATTTATCTTTTATTACGATAACCAAAAAAGTATTCTCTACAAATGAATCTTTTCTTTTAGTTCATCAATTTTTTCAGGGATATCGTGTATCTTTTTTAATTTGAAAGAAAGATAAATATAGAAAATACCCAGTGCTATAAAAGCAAAAGCAGTCCAGTACACTAATGAAAGGCCGGCAAAAAGTGGATTCCATAATAAGATCAATGAAAAAATTGTTCCAAGTATTCCTAAAAACAAAAGGTTTTTCCAATCCGGAACGGAATAACTCTTTAAATTAAAAGCGATAACAATAGCCATAACAGAGCGGAATAAAATAACAAAACCCACGTATAAAGGAAGTAATGCAATAGAGATTAACGGATTTGAAATCAATAATATCCCCACAATCAGGCCTATAATTCCTGAGGCTAATGTCCATCCCCAATTGTCTATTTTTTTTCTGTTCGAAAGCGCAAAAATAATATCAAAAATTCCGGTAGCGAGAAACGAAACACTAAACAAAAAGGCCAGTGTTACATAAGCAGCCAAAGGCGTTATAAAAGACCAGACTCCGATTCCAACAAAAAGTATCCCTACTAATAATGGAATGTACCAATAATCAATTGCTATTTTCACTTTTTTAAATAAAGAATTTTCCATAAAAATGTTTTAAAATCATGCCTACTCTATAAAGTTTTCAGCTTACCTTTAAAAATAACTTCTTCCAAAAAAAATCGATAAAGAACTCCGTTTTATTCGAAGTTATCCCAAAGATAACGATTAAAACAATATTCATAAACATTAACTTACAAAAAAACATCTTATAATTGGCTAAATGTTAGCTTTTAAAATTTTAAGATGCAATATGGCCCGGCTTTATTCATAGGTAAATATAAACAAAGAGGAAAAGGCTTTAGCCAAACTTAAATAGTTCGGATAAAGCCCTTTTCTATTACAATATTATTCCCCAACTGAAGCTAGGGGTTGTGCAAAAATAGAAATCGCCACGAATTCACGAAAAAATTGTTTAAAAATTCGTGAATTCGTGGCGAAAAAACTTTCCTATCAGGATTACTCGAGATTAAAAAACTTTGTGCCCTCGAGCCTTTGTGGCAACACTTTATTCTTTTATTTCAAAACCAGCATTCAAACCAGCATCAGAACTTCCTCCCACCATAATTTTAAAAGTTCCCGGTTCTATCAGATAGTTCCCTTCATTATCATAAAAGCCAAGTTCCTTATCTGTCAAAGTAAAACTTATTGTTTTGGTTTCCCCTTTTTTCAAAGTTATCAATTCAAAACCTTTTAGTTCTTTTATTGGTCGAATAACACTTGCATATTCATCGTGAATGTACAATTGCACCACTTCTTTTCCGTCGTAATTTCCTGAGTTGACAACTTCAACACTTACTTGAACATTTTCTCCTTTTGCAAAAGCAGGTTTATTAATTTTCAGGTTTTTATAATCAAACTTTGTATAACTCAAACCAAAACCAAACGGAAACTGAGGCGTTTTCTCCACATCTGTATAATGAGACCAAAAAACGTTTTTATCACTATCTATTGGTCTTCCTGTACTGTATTTGTTATAATAAATCGGAACCTGACCTACATTTCTAGGGAAAGACATTGGCAATTTCCCACTTGGATTGTAATCGCCATACAAAACCTGCGCCACAGCATTTCCGGTTTGAGTTCCCAGATGCCAGGCTTCAACAATTGCCGGAACATGTTCTGCAGCCCACGGAATACTTAATGGACGGCCGTTATTTAAAACCAGAACAATATTTGGATTCACTTTATAAATTTCTTCTAACAATTCTTGTTGTAATCCAGGTAAATTAAGATCTGTTCTACTACGCCCTTCCCCGCTCTGAAAACCGTGCTCTCCTAAAACCATCACAACGACATCTGCATTTTTCGCGGCTGTTTTTGCAGCTTCAAATCCGCTTTTATCAGTGGTATTAAAAACAACCTCATCTAAAAATGATATTTTCCCAACCGTCAGATCGGCACCTTTTTCAAATGTCAGCTGATTGTCTTTGTATTGCTGCATTCCTTCTAAAACCGAAACCGCTGTATTATTATCAGATGCTATTCTCCAACTTCCCAGAGGGCTGTTTTTATCATTTGCCAAAGCACCGATCAAAGCAATTTTTTGTCCTGATTTCTTTAGTGGAAGCAAATTCTTTTCATTTTTCAACAAAACAATAGACTTTTTTGCCATATCCAGCACACCGTCATTATTCGCTTTACTGCCAATAACCGCTTTCTCCCTTTTTTCGTCGCAATATTTGTACGGATCATCAAACAATCCCAATTCAAACTTCACGCGCAAGATTCGGCGAACGGCATCATCAACCAGCGCTTCTTTTACTTTTCCTTCTTTCACTAAACCAACGAGTTTTGCCACATACAAATACGATTCCATGTCCATATCAGAACCCGCAATTACGGCTTTTGCAGTTGCATCAGCTTCGTCTTTTGCATAACCGTGCGCAATCATTTCGCGAATCGAAGCATAATCTGAAATCACAAAACCATCAAACTTCCATTTTCCTTTCAGGATATCCCTTTGCAGGAAAACACTCCCAGTCGCAGGAACGCCGTTCAAAGTATTAAATGAATTCATAAACGTACGCACTCCGGCATCGACAGTTGCCTTAAAAGGAGGCAAAACAGAATTGTATAATTTAGAATTACTGATGTCTACAATATTATATTCCAAACCAGCTTCTACATATCCATAAGCCGCAAAATGTTTCGCGCAAGCTGCAATCGTATTTACTTTCGCTAAATCAGCTATGGTTTCTCCCTGAAAACCGTGCACTCTGGCAATCGCAATTTTACTTCCCAAATATGGATCTTCTCCCGCGCCTTCCATCACACGTCCCCAGCGCGCATCATTTGCGACATCGACATTTGGACCAAAAGTCCAGTTGATTCCGGATGCCGAAGCCTCATCTGCCGCAATCGCCGCCGATTTCTTAATGGCCTCCAGATCCCAACTTGCCGCTTCTGCCAGCGGAATCGGACTCAAGGTTTTATACCCGTGAATGACATCAAAACCAATAATCAATGGAATTCCCAATCGGGTTTCTTCCACCGCAATTTTCTGCACCGCACGCACTTCCTTTACACCACGAACCGTAAGCATCGAGCCTACCCATCCTTTTCGCAGATGTTCGTATTTTAGTTCAGCAGTTCCGCCTTTAGGAGCCGGTCCCGTTACATCCCAAAATCCGTTGTATTGGTTCATTTGCCCCACTTTTTCTTCTAAAGTCATCAACGGCAAAAGCAAATCGATACGTTGCTCAATGGTTTTATTTTTATCCAGATAGGGCTTTTTTTGTGCATTCATATTTCCAACAGTAAACAGGGCAAAAACCCCGATAGTTATTATTTTATTTTTCATTGGTTTTAGGATTGCCACGAAGGCACTAGGACACAAAGTTTATTCTTTACTATCAATGTTTTTAAAGCTTTGCGACTTTGCGTCTTTGCGAGATTGTAATATTCAAAATATTATTTATTAATTCACTTTGGCGATTTACTTTGCGGGACTTCGACTTCGCTCAGTCTGACATAAAATGAGATAAAAAAACCAGCGTCAATCTGTTTAATCCGTAAAATCCGTGGGCAAAAATCTAAAATCTAAAATTCTTCCGTAAAACAAGAAGCAGGCAAATTCGCTTTATTAAACAAATCTGATTGTATCGTATTTCCCCAGGCAAATCTCACTTTTGCAGGATCTGAAACTTTTTTACTCACCAATATCACCTGATTATTTTTTATCGAGGCTTCTGCAGAATAGAATATTCCATCGGCTCCAGCCAATTCAAATTGATTTGATGTTTTGTTTTTAAAATACAAACCGTCGGCATAATCAAAAGAAATAATGGCTTTGTTTTTTTCGACTTTAAAATCTTTAAAAAGTGGTCCGTTTACTATAGTATTATTCATTTTGTACACATCGGCAAGAGTCAAATTTGCCAAACGAATCCCAACATCTTTTTTATTCTTAGGATGAATATCAATCGTGTCTGAAATATCACTTGTTACCACCATTCCGGTTTTTGGAACTTCTTTCAGGATTTTTCTTTGTGAATTTCTAACCGTAACATTTGAGAAATTGTTACTGCCCGTTTTATAAGGTGCAATCTGAACGAAGTAAAACGGAAATTCATCTTGCCACGCTTTTCTCCATGACGTAATCAAAGCAGATAAGGTTTTATCATAAACCAATGATCCCACATTCGATTCGCCCTGATACCAGAGCGTTCCGGCAATTTTAAAACCTGTAAAAGGATAAATCATCGCATTATAAGCACGCCCGGGCTGGCGCGGACCGTATTCTTGTTCGTTTAGTTTTTTGGCATTTTCAAGTAACACAGGATCGTTCTGAACTACTTCTTCCGGCATCCAGATTTCAGCAGGCGTTCCGCCCCAGTTCGAAGAAATCAATCCAATAGGAATATCTTTTAGATCTTCTTGCAGGCGTTTGGCAAAAAAGTAACCAATTGCGCTGAAGTTTTTCATGGTTTCCGGAGTCGATTCGACCCAGTTTCCCAACAGATTATTTTGAGGTGATGTAGCAGTTAATTTTGGAACCGTAAAAAAACGAATATTCGGATTTGTGGCCATTTTCATTTCTTCTTCGCCATTGTCAATCCCCCAGCTTACCGACATTTCCATGTTCGATTGTCCGGAACAAAGCCAGACTTCGCCAATCAGAATGTTCTTCAATACAACTTCGTTATATCCTTTTAGAGAAATGGTATAAGGTCCGCCGGCTTGAGGCGTTTTGATATGCAGTTCCCATTGTGCCTGATTATTCGCTACCACTTTATATTCCTGATTGTTCCAGCCCGAAACCAATCTGATTTCTTCTTTAGGATTTGCCCAGCCCCAAATTTTCACTTCAGCATTGCGCTGTAAAACCATATTATCACCAAAAATATTCGGTAGTGTAACGTTTGCCATCATAGTACTGGAAATCAACAGAAAGAAAGCAAACTTAAATATATTATTTTTCATTTAGCAACTTTTTTAAAAACGGACCATATTCATTGGCCAAAACTTTATGATCAGACACATCAGGATGCCCTGAACAGCCTTTTGGCGTCATAGGTTTAAATTTGAAAATAACAATCGGCTTATGGGTTTTATCAGTTGCAAAAGCCGCTTTTACTTGATTCAGGCACTCTTCAAAAACAATCGCATTTTTTCCATTAATCATCGGACTATTGGTAATGACAATTTGCGCATTTGGATTGTGTTTGTACAACATTTTGATAAAGCTGATGTAATTCGAAACATACTTGTCCGCATTAAAAAGCAAACGTTCTTTTTTGCCATCTCCGCCGGAAAAATCATTGGTTCCTAATGCAATGCTGATAATATCAGGCTGAAAAGCAAAATCATATTTAGGTTTAGAATTGTCTTTCGTTAAATATAAATTCTCATATACATCCGGCATAATTGCTTCGTCTTTATTCTCGTCGTTCCAGTTGCGATACATTCCGATTCCGGAAACCGAACTCATCAGATAATCAACGCCAATTGTTCTCGAAAGTACTGGTCCGTAGGCATAATATCCATTATGGTGATCAAAATATTCTCCTTTATCACAAGGAACATCTGACGGATCGCTTGCTGCGCCACAGGTAATAGAATCTCCAATAAATTCAATTTTCTTTTTCTTTTTGGCATTAATCGAAGTCAGTTTTGCAGTTGTTCCTGCAAATAAAATTCCACCGCTGTGTGCTTCTGTAGTTTTATAAACCTCCAGAGTATGAACCTTTTTATTTGAAGTAATTTTTATTGGAAAAGATTGTACTGCACCTTTTTCAATTTTTAACTTCCCTATATATTTCCCGTCTAAAACCAAAGAAACATAATTATGATGTTCCCAGGAATCAACACTTTGCAATGAAATCGAACATTCATTTCCTGTAAAATTAAAAGCCACAGAAGAAGCCGTTCCGATTAAAACAATCTTATTATCCGAAAGTTTCTCAACTCTGCCTTCATATAGAAAAGTATTTGTTTGTGCAGTCGAAACAATTGAAATCAGCAAAAAAGAAATTAAAAACGTTATTTTTTTGAGAAACATAATTTATTTGTTAAAATATAAATACGATTCACAAATATATCTGAAATAAAGTAGTGGGAAAGATACTAAAACATCAAAAAGTAATAAAAAAACACCAAAATAAAAAGACGTATCTTACGTTCTTATTACCCATCCATACGTGTTTTGCATAACATAACTTTGATATTCAAAAGCTACCGCCTATTTTTATAAATGAAATCTACAATTAATTCTCATAAATGAAATCAACCCTTTATATAGCATTTGCAAGCATTATTTTATGTTCTTCTTTTACTTTAAAAAAAGAATACAAATCTATTAATGCTCCAATCGAAAAGATACAAACTACCATAGATCGTGATTCTATCATTTCTTATTCTAAACAATATTTAGGAACTCCTTATTTATACGCAGGAAACAACCCAAAAAAAGGTTTTGACTGTTCAGGTTTTGTCAATTACATTTTTCAGCATTTTGACGTTACTGTACCGAGAAGTTCAAGTGGTTATAAAAACCTGGGAACGGCAAAAAAAGCCGAAGATTTTAAGGTTGGCGATGTTTTAGTTTTTTACGGCTACAGGAACAAAACTATTGTGGGACATGTCGGAATTATCTGCGAGGCCAATGGCATGCACTCAAAATTTATTCACGCCTCTTCGGGAAAAGCCGGCAGTGTAACGATTAGTGATTTAGATTCTGAACATTATAGCAAACGCTTTTATAAATGCGTTGATGTATTGAAATAAAAGTTTTTTCGCCGCGAATTACAATGAATTATCATTTTTTTCACGCAGATTTAAAAAGATTTTAGCAGATTTAATTGATTTATTGTATAACTTCCAAATAATCCAATTAAATCTGCTTTAATCTGCGTGAAAACAACTGTAGTTATTAGCAAACTTTTTCTATTCTTCCGTTAACAGTTTTATCAAACTTTCATCTCTTTTGTAAACGTCTTTGTAAAAATTCAGATTTCCATCTCTGTCTACCCAAGCTGTGAAATATCCAATATAAACAGGTATTTTCTTTTTTAGCGTGTACCAGCTTTCTTTTCCGGCATGCATCAATTTATCAATTCTTTCCGGAGTCATGCTTGGATCTTGTTTTAAAAGTTCGATGGCTAATTCTCTTGGTTTGCCTACACGAACGCAACCGTGGCTGAAAGCCCTGTTTTCTCTTTCGAACAAACTTTTTGCCGGCGTGTCATGTAAATAGATATTATTTGAATTTGGAAATAAAAACTTCACCAGACCAAGCGAGTTATTTTTTCCGGGTAACTGACGAACTGCTCCATTGTTCCATTCCAGATTTTTCTGAGCTAAATAATTCTTGTTTTTCGCCATTCCGGGTTTTATTTCACTTTTTATGATGCTTGGAGGCACATTCCAATACGGGCTAAAAACAATATTGTTCATCATTCCGCTAAAAACTACGGTTTTGGTCATGGCTCTTCCCACCACAACCGGAGATACAAACACAATCTCATGATTGCGGATCAAATACAATCTAAACTCCGGAATATTAACTTCGATGTATTCTTTACCTTTTTCGAGTTCAGGATCAATCCATCTGCAACGCTCCATGTTGGCAATAATTGTCTTAATTCTATCCGAAACAGGAATATTCAATTCAGCAATATGTTCCGGTAAAATAATATTTTTTGGTGTTAAACCGTGATGCAATTCATAGCTTCTGATTGCTTTTATCAATGTCGAGTCACAAATATTGCTTTTGCTATTTTCTTTAAGTTCACCCGTTATATAAAGCCTTTCTCTGATTTGCCCAATTGCTGCAACAGAATCTCCAAGTTTAAGACTTTTAAAATCTTCTGCTGTTTCGATAGTTTTCCAACCTCCTTTTTTCTCAATCTCTCGATATTGATGAAGGGCGTCACGAAGCTTATAATATTGACTGAACATTTTGCTCTTTTTATCATCACTAATAGTCGATTTTTTATAAATCGAATCTGAAAACACCTGATAATTGACTTTTTTACGAGGTAAAAGCCATTCTAATGATTTGGTCGTTTTTTCGTCTACACCGGATAATTTCTGAACATAGTAAAAATATAAATTCGTAATCATCAAATCGGTATCAGCTTGTGACAATTTGTTTTCAGTAGTATGTTCAAAAACAGAACTGATCTTATCGTTGTAAGGGAAATTAGCTTTCAGACCTTCCTGATCCAATCCTTTGTATTTATTAAATAATGTATTGGCAAACTCGACTATGCCTTTATTATCCAGCCATAATTGGGTTGAATTGTTTTTTTTATACAAAGCCAGAACCTGATCCTGAAATTTAACCAGTTTCGGATAGGTTTGGTAAAAAGCAGCAATACCGGTACTGTCAATTGAAATTTTAAGCTCAGGTACCACTTTCTCTGAAGTCTTTTTTGATTGTTCTTCTTTCTTATCTGCCTTCTTATTACAGGAAATCACAGAAAAAAGAAGCACAGCAGCAATAAGCGGATACAAAATTTTCATAATATTTTTTTTAATAAAAATAGAAAAGTTTTAGTGAAAACAAAGTATTTATACAAAAATTAATAATGGCTTTGCAAAACCGAAAAATAATCCAGCCTGCTCTCTCGTTTCCTTAAATATAAGGCACAAAAAAAACTCCAGGAAACATGACTTAACTGGAGTTTTTCGCTTTATAACCAACCTTTATTTTTAGATTACTGTCCCTTTTAGAGTAAGTACTTTTGGAGTAGTCTCCGCACTTGTTGTTACAGTAACTGTTTTTGTAAAACCACCTTTGTTTGCTGCATTATACGTTGCTGTTACTTTAGCTGATTTACCAGGTAAAATAGGCTCTTTTGTATAATCTGTTGCAGTACATCCACAAGATCCCTGAACGTTTGTAATAACAACCGCAGTTTTTCCTGTATTTTTAAATTCGTAAACAATCGCTTTTGGTGTTCCCTGAGGAATCTGACCTACATCGATAGTTTCTGCTTTCCATACAATTGTAGAAGCTGTAGCTTCAACTATTTTTTCTTCAGAAGTCATAGATTGTATAGGTGCAATTGCTGAAAAAGACATTAAGCTTAAAGCTAAGGCTAACATCGAAATTTTAATCATTTTCATAGTTATATAATTTAATGGTTTATAGTTCTAATTTTGTTTTACAAAGGTAATTCAGACAAATCCGAATCGCTGTTAACCGATTTCAAATCTTTGTTAATGACTTGTTAATCGGCGTTTTTAAATCTAAATTTGATTAATATTACATTCTAAAAACTGCATTCTTGAAAATAAACAAACTCAATAGTATTATCCTTCTGGGACTTGTCGCCATTATAAGCATTTTGGTAGCGCAATTGCTTTGGACTAAAGAGGCTTTTACTTTAGAACAAAAAAAACTAAGTCAGAAAACCCATATTGCTTTACTTGAAGTTGCCCGAAAATTGTACAAAGGCACCAATCATGAATTGCCGGCACAAAACCCGGTGCAGAAAATTGCCAACGATTACTATATCGTAAATATCGACAATGATTTTGAACCTGATATCTTAGAATTTTATCTGAAAACGGAATTCAAAAAAATGAATATTACGACTGATTTTGAATATGCGATGTACAATTGCCAAAGTGATGAAATGATTTATGGCAATTATATTTCTTTGTCACAAAAAGGGAAAGGAAAACAATCCGTGCATTTTCCGAAGCACAAAAATCTGGTGTATTATTTTGCAATTCGTTTTCCTAATGAAACCTCGTATTTATTCAGTTCAATGCGATTTTGGTTTGTACTTTCGATTGCCCTGATTCTTATTTTATTGATTTATGTGTATTCGATTTTTACGCTTTTACAGCAAAAAAAATACTCTGAACTGCAACGGGATTTTATTAATAATATGACCCATGAATTCAAAACGCCTTTATCTTCTATTTTAATTG
Organism: Flavobacterium aquidurense; assembly: GCF_002217195.1. Taxonomy (NCBI): domain Bacteria; kingdom Pseudomonadati; phylum Bacteroidota; class Flavobacteriia; order Flavobacteriales; family Flavobacteriaceae; genus Flavobacterium; species Flavobacterium aquidurense. The sequence continues at coordinate 29,860 of NZ_MUGR01000038.1, forward strand.
CATCAAAATACTTAAGTGAACAAAATCCGATTAAAGAAGATAAAAAACTGCACACGTATACCAATATTATTATCAATCAGAGTCATAAACTGAACCATCATATTGAGAAAATTTTAAATATTGCCAGATCGGATTCTGCACCTTTAGAATTAAAAAAAGAAACGATTGCAATTGTTCCGATTATTCAGGAAACAATCGAAAATATTCAGTTAAAATACCCTGAGGCGAGTATTAAAATCGAAACACTTTCGAATGATTATCAAATAGAAACAGATGTTTTTCACTTCACCAATTTAGTGTATAATTTACTGGACAATGCTGTAAAATACTGCAACGAAAAACCAGAAATTACTATTAAAATTGCAATAGAAAGTGCATGTCTAAAATTAGCTTTTATTGATAACGGGATTGGAATTTCGACAAAAAATATTTCTTTTATCTTTGATAAGTTCTATAGGGCCAAAAACGAAAAAAGCAATGAAGTAACTGGCTTTGGACTTGGCTTATATTATGTAAAAGAGATTTGTAACCTGCACAATTGGAAAATAAAAGCCGAAAACAATTCAACAAACGGTATGACTATAACTTTATCAATTCCTTATAAAAAATGAAACAATTCAAAATACTTTATACCGAAGACGATGAAACATTAGCTTTTTTGACCAAAGACAATTTGGAACAAAACAACTATGAGGTGGTGCATTGCTGCGACGGAAAACTGGGCCTGGAAACCTTTAAAAAAGAAATTTTCGACATTTGTATTTTTGATATCATGATGCCCAAAATGGATGGTTTTGAACTGGCTACTGAAATCAGAAAAACGAATACTGATATTCCGATTATTTTTCTTTCGGCTAAAACGTTAAAAGAAGATCGTATTAAAGGACTGCGATTGGGCGCCGATGATTATTTGGTAAAGCCTTTTAGTATTGAAGAATTGCTTTTGAAAATTGAAATTTTCCTGAAGCGTTCCCAGAAAAATATTCCGGCAGACAAATCGGTTTACGAAATTGGAAAGTACCAGTTTGACACCAATAATTTTATTCTTTTTAATGAGAATGAAAAAATCAGCCTTACGCAACGCGAAGCCGACTTACTAAAATTATTTCTGGACAATAAGAATCTGGTTTTAAAAAGAGAACAAATTTTAACTTCACTCTGGGGAACTGATGATTATTTCATGGGACGAAGCCTGGACGTTTTTATTTCACGTCTGCGTAAAATTCTGATGAACGAAACAGGAATTTCTATAGAAAACCTTCATGGAATTGGGTTTAGGTTTACGATTGTTTAGAAATTTAAGTCTTTTGAAAGAAAAACTAAACGGTAAATACTTTTTTAATAACAGCTCTCAATCAAAGTAACCCCAGTATAAAAAACAGTCTTTGCTTTATTAGTGATAATGTAAATAAAATAGTTATGAAACCCTTCTTGTAAATTCATAAATTAAACAATAACAATTCTGCTAAAAATAAGGAAAAAACTGTAAAATAAGTTTTAAAAACTTTCGTAATTTTAAGATATAAATTTCTCTCGATATGAAATTACATCACTTACGCAATGCCACTTTAGTTATCGAAACGGAAACCGATGTTATATTGGTGGATCCCATGTTAGGAAAAAGAAAAACGATTCCGCCTTTTACAATTTTTCGTTATAAACCTCATAGAAATCCACTTGTTGCTTTACCCAAAAATAGCAGGGACATTTTAAGCAGAGTAACTATTTGCCTGATTACCCATTTACATCCTGATCATATTGACAAAGCCGGAGAAATTTTTTTAAGACGAAAAAGCATTCCTGTCATTTGCAGCGCAAAAGATGAAAATGCTTTAACAAAAAGAGGGTTAACTATTACCCAACGTTTGAATTATTGGGAGCCACAAGAATTTTTAGGGGGCAAAATCACAGGAATTCCTGCCATTCACGGTTACGGATTTATTGCAAAACTGATGGGAAATGTGATGGGTTTTTATATTGAATTACCCAACCAAAAATCAATTTATATCAGTTCTGATACGATTTTCACAGAACACGTTCAAAAGGTTTTAATCGAATTTAAACCGGACATTGCAACAGTTGCCTGCGGAACGGCACGATTAGATATTGGTCAGCCTTTATTGATGCGTATGAATGATATTTTGAAGTTTGCCGCCCTGGCTCCCGGAAAAGTTTTTGCCAATCATTTAGAAGCTTTAAATCATTGCCCAACAACGAGAGCCCAATTAAAATCAGCACTTGCTGAACATCATCTTTTAGATAAAGTTGCCATTCCAAATGATGGAACCAGTTTGGAATATTGATTTATAAAACCAGTAATCCAAATTCACGCAATGTATTAATTGGTTTTGAATACCAAAATAATTCAAAGTCCTCTAAATTGGTTTCAAAGTCGGCCTTTACTTCCTGAAAAGTATAATTCTTAGCATTTGAAATCGTTATTTTGGTTAAAATCTCTACCAGCCATTCCCCTTCTTCCTTATTGGTCTGAAGGTTGAAACTTTCTTTTTTATCATGAAAAGTAAAAGTCATGATTTCCCAGGATCTTCCTTTCTTAGATTTTGTGAAATGTTCAACAAAAGGCTTTCCTCCTAACCAAACGACTTTTGCATTTGGTTTGGTATTAAAATCATTTCCTTCTTCCAATGCATTAAAAATAAAATCAGGATCTATTTTTGTTTTCGGAATTTTAAAATCAAACCAATCTTGCAGTTCATAATCAAAACAGATTCCGTGCATGAAATTAAAGAGCGATTTCTTTAATCCGAAACTAAATTTATCATGATTGATTCCTGTAGAATCTGTATAATCAATATCGTTGTTAGCAAAAGTTCCAATGGCTTCGGTCTTTTTTGTTACGCCAAATTTCTCCGGATACAGCCCAACCGGACTATGCGCTGTCATGGCGAACTGATGCCAAAAACCGGATTGCAGAATTCCTGCTTCAAATAATTGGCGTACCATTTCGAGACTGTCAACAGTTTCCTGAATGGTTTGTGTTGGATATCCATACATCAAATACGCATGAACCATAATTCCGGCTTCGGTAAAATTTCGCGTCACTTTTGCCACTTGTTCCACCGTTACCCCTTTGTCTATTAGTTTTAATAATCGGTCAGAAGCAACTTCTAAACCACCGGAAACAGCAATACATCCGGAAGCTTTTAATAACAAACACAAATCTTTAGAAAAACTTTTCTCAAATCGAATATTTGTCCACCACGTAACAGCTAATTTTCTGCGTAAAATTTCTAAAGCCAAAGCACGCATCAAAGCAGGAGGAGCTGCTTCATCGACAAAATGGAATCCGTTTTGCCCTGTTTGCAGCATCATATCTTCCATTCGATCGCACAACAAATTGGCAGCAACAGGTTCGTATACTTTGATATAATCTAACGAAATATCACAAAAAGTACATTTTCCCCAATAGCAACCGTGCGCCATGGTGAGTTTATTCCAACGTCCGTCGCTCCACATTCTGTGCATTGGATTCACGATTTCGATTACCGAAATGTATTTATCCAAAGACAAATCAGAATAATCAGGCGTTCCTACATAAGCCTGTTTGTAATCGTGTTTTAAAGAATTGTTTTTGTACACTACTTTTCCGTCTTCTAATAAAAAAGTTCTTTTATAACGCTTCTCGTCCCTCGACTCCGCTCGGGATGACAAATTTTCAACAAGTTCTTCAATTGGAACTTCTCCATCATCTAAAGTGATAAAATCGAAAAACTCGAAAACACGAGCATCTGAAAGTGAACGTAATTCGGTATTAGGAAAACCGCCACCCATCGAAATTTTGATTTCGGGATGATGTTGCTTGATCCATTGTGCACATCTGAAAGCGCTGTATAAATTCCCCGGAAAGGGAACAGAAATCAGAAAAAATGTAGGCTGAATCGTTTCAATCTTCGCTTTTAAAATCGAAATTAAAATCGCATCTATATAAGTGGGTTCTTGCTGTAAAGCCTCATACAATTCATCAAATGAATTGGCGCTTCGGCCTAAACGCTCAGCATATCGGCTAAAGCCAAAATTTTCATCGACACATTCAACAATATAATCGGAGATATCTTCAAGATACAAAGTTGCCAAATGTTTCGCTTTATCCTGAGTTCCCATGGTTCCAAATGCCCAATCCAATTCTTCTAACTGTGCAAAACGAGACGCTTCCGGCAGAAAATCTTCCTGACAAATCTGCAAGGCCAATGTTGGATTTTTCCCCTGTAAAAACTGAATTACAGCATCAATAGTTTTGATGTATTCATCCTGTAAAGCAAAAATACGTTTAGAGTTATCAGATGTTTCAGAACCTGAAACTTGAAACCTGAAACCTGAAACTTCAAACAAATCAATCAATCCTTTTTTCGAAAACAATTCTAAAATCACATCAATACCCAAATCTGCCTGAACCGATTCGATCTTTTTTGTGTTTAGAAATCCTTTTATATACGCTGTCGCCGGATACGGAGTATTCAGTTGGGTAAAAGGCGGGGTAACAACAAAAAGTTTCGTTTTCAAAAGAATTTATTTTTTGCAAAAATACAGGATATTTAGAGACTTTTCAGGAAAAGATTCAACTTGTGATTTTAGTTTTATTTTGTAGATATTTAATTACATTTGCTTCGCAGCTAAATATCGTATATGAAGAAAATTTTACTCTTATTTATTGTTTTTATCAAATGTACTTGTGTTTTTGCGCAAGAAATTAATCCTAATTCGTCCAATAATTTTTTATTAGAAGATAAAAATGGGCATCTCATTCAAAATTTGGAACAACAAAAACAATTTTTGAAAATTAGGGAAGAAAAGATGAAGGCAGAAGTGCTTAATTTAAAAAAAGTAATTTTAAATTCAAAAGATGGAAATTTAACTTCAAAAACAGCCGCTACTCTTCAAGGAGTAGAAATGTGCACCAATGGAGGTTTTGAGCAATATGAAACTGTAAACGGAGGCAGTTACCTGAAGAATTTTCTTTGCACAATAGGTGATCCTCCCGGACCAACTCAATGCCGGTCGATCACCAATACTGCCGATTCCTACATCAATCGCTATGATCCTAATAATATGAACATTATGGCAACCGGTGTTTCTGCCAATTTGGTTGACCCGTATATAGGAGACATTAAAGCATTTGATCAATATGCTCTTAAAATCAATTATGAGAATTCCTCTACTTATGGTTCTATTGTGCAGGGCAAAAGGTTTAAAACTAATAATGAAAATTATCTGAAATTCAACTACAAAGCGGTATTACAAAGTGTGTACGACAATAGTCATACGGATAATCAAGCTTTTGTAAAAGCACGGATTTTAGATAAAAATAAGGCGGTTGTCAGTGAATTTTGTTTAGTAGGAGATGAAAAAAATTGTATTTTCAGTAAGGTTCCGAGTCAGTCTTCTGATTTTGTTACTTTATATACCAGCAATTGGCAATCAGGAATATTGGACATTTCATCAATTCCTAATAATGAAGAATTTACCGTTGAATTTATGGCTTCAAGATGTGGATTGGGCGGGCATTTTGGGTATATGTATGTTGATGATGTTTGTATTTTACATTCTGCAGAAAATCTGCAAGGCTCTATAGAACTAGATCCTTTGTATAAAGTTTGTCCAACTTTACCGATTTCAGTTTGCGGCAGTTATACGATTCCTAATTCTGGAGGAATTTCCGCCTCAGTAAAAAAAATCACTTTAAATGTTTACAACAGCAGTAACGTTTCAGTTTATAGTACATCAACTACATCAAGCTTAGACACAACAAATAAAAAATTTTGTTTTACATTAAAAACCAGTGATTTTCCAAATATTACAAATGCTAATTATAATGTAGGCGTACAAGTAGATTATGACATTTCCGGAACTTCCTGCGCAGGAACTACATTTAATTCTGCCATAGATCCTGATGCAAATCCCGGCTGGGATATTTCTTTTTTGAATTGCTCTTCAAGTTGTAACATTAATGTAACGACCGCCACAATATCTCAATGTGATGCAAACCGTGACGGGAGTGAAAATTTTGATTTGTCTACATTAAATTCTTTAGTGGTTGCTTCTACAGCGGGTTTGAATTTTAGTTATTTCAAAAATTATAACGAGGCCGAATCCAACTTGAATGCTATTACCAATTTTACAAGTTACCCAAGTTCAAGTGCTTCTGTTTTTGTCAGGGTGAGCAGGGATGCAACATGCTACAAAATAATTTCTGCCAATTTAGAGGTAAGAAATCCCACTGCAAATATTACAGGTATTCTAAATGTTTGCTCCGGAAGCACTGTATTAACTGCTTCTCCAGGGTCTTCGTATTTATGGAATACTGGAGAAACTACGCAAAGCATTACGGTAACTTCGTTAGGAGATTATTCTGTTACTGTCACAGATTCTTTTGGATGTACCAGCAATGCAAGTGTTACTATCGAACCAAGCCAAACTGCCGTTTCTCCTATATTGCAGATTACGCAACCTTCTTGTTTTGTCTCCACGGGAACAATAAAAGTAACTTCACCGGCATCACAATATAGTTTTGATGATGGCTACACTTGGGGTGCAAGCGACACAAAGAGTAATTTATATCCCGGAACCTATTTAGTAAAAATAAAGACCGTAAATGGATGTACTTCTTATTCTCAAAGTGTAACTATTACAGCAGCTTCTACTTTGTATCCAAATTACAGTTACACCAATCCTTTATTTTGCGGAGATACCGGCAGTATTACCATTACAACTCCAGCTACATATTATAGCTTTGATGATGGTAAAACCTGGGTAAATAATTCTATTGCTAACAATCTTTTACCTGCAAATTATAAAATTCGTACCAAAGATTTACAAGGTTGTATTTCGTCGGCAAACAATGTGCTCATTAGTAGTAATACACTGGAAACTCCAACTTATACAATCGAATTACCTGCTTGTACTGTAAAAGGAAGCATTACAATCAATACTCTTTCAGATTTTTACACTTTTGACGGAGGAAGCACATGGGTTACAAACAACAAAATGAGCAATTTAAACGCAGGAAGTTATTCTTTAGGAATTAAAAATGCTTTAGGCTGTACTTCCTATTATACCTATGCTTATTTAAATGATTTTAAAGATTTCTCCCCTCAATATACAACTGAACAACCTGTTTGCGGAACAGATGGCAGCATTACTATTACTACTTCAGCAGATTTATATAGTTTTGATAATGGAGCAACTTGGACTAGTAATAATGTTAAAATTTTACCTTTCGGACGCTATCAAATAAAAATAAAAAACAGTGCAGGATGTATCAGTTCAGCTAATTATGTTTCTTTAAATCAGCCTTACTTAAATCAGCCAATTATTACCCAGGAACAGCCAACTTGTGGTGTAAACGGAAAAATCACCGTCAACTCGTTATCCGATTTTTATAGTTTTGACAATGGTGCAACTTGGACAACTCTCAATTCTAAATCATTACCTCCTGGCATTTATACCGTAATTATCAAAAATAATCTTGGCTGTATGTCTTATCCAAATACTGTTTATTTAAATAATCCTAATATAGATATACCCAATTATACAGTTGTTCAGCCCACTTGTACATCCTCGGGGAGTATTACAATAAATACAGCTGCTAGTTTCTATAGTTTTGATGGAGGCTATACTTGGGGAACTTCTCCTTCTTTATCAAATCTTAATTCTTATGGATATTACAACATTGCAATAAAAAACAATTTAGGATGTGTTTCTAACTTTGTAAGTGTTTCAATTAATAACGCAAGGCTTCCAGATCCAGATTACACAGTTACCAATCCAAGTTGTGGAAATATTGGCAATATTACATTCAACACTACTGCAGATTATTACAGTATCGATTATGGTACAACCTGGAGTACAAGTAATGTTTTTAATAATTTAGGCCAGGGATCTTACTATTTAATGATAAAAAAAGATAATTGTACATCCAATTACATTTCCATTTATATGGATACTTCGAAGCTGGCACAGCCCAATTTAACCATCACTCAGCCAGGATGTGGAACAAAGGGAAGTATTAAAATTAATACTACTGCAAGCTTTTATAGTATTGACGGTACCAATTGGGTGACAAATCCAGTTTTTTCAAACCTTTCAGCAGCATATTATTACCCAATGATCAAAAATGCTCAAGGTTGTGTTTCTAACTCAAACCCGGTATCTCTGCAAGAATTTTATCTCCCAGCTCCCACTTTTAAAACAACACAACCTACTTGTGGAGTTGGTGGGATTATAACTTTTACTTCAACTGAAGCACAATACAGTATAGATGGAGGTAAAACCTGGAGTACTAATCCTGTATTTACTAATCTAAGTCCGAACAGTTATTATTTAGTAGTAAAAAGTGCTACTGGGTGCACATCTAACCCTTACAATACATATACTAACTTACAACAGTATTATTTACCTAATCCGGATTTTACATTAATTCAACCAACCTGTGGAATCAACGGAAGTATTACTATTGCAACAGTTGCAAGTTCGTATAGCTTTGATAATGGCAATACCTGGACAACTAATCCCGCTCTTTCAGGACTTACTTCTGGTTATTACAACATTATGATAAAAAATGCAGCCGGTTGTAAATCTTATGCTTTGTCAATATCAATCAATCCTTATTTTCTTCCAAATCCAAATATAAAAGTTGTACAGCCCAGCTGCGGAAATGGAGGAAGCATAACAGTTACTACTCCTGCAGACAGTTATAGTTTTGATGGAGGAATAACCTGGACTACAAATCCAATTTTATTAAATCCTGCGAGTTCGTCTTATAATATCCTTATTAAAAATGCAAAGAACTGTAAATCAAATTCACAATATGTCTACATAAACAAATATTACCTGTCCTCACCTAATACCAGTACTATTCAACCTACATGTAGTACTCCTAGTGGAACTATAATAATAAATTCTGCTGCAGACCAATATAGTTTTGATGGAGGAATAACCTGGACTACAAATCCTGTAAAGAAAAATTTAGCTGGAGGCTCATACAATGTATTAATAAAAAACACTCTGGGCTGTATCTCTTACAGCAGTTATACCTATATAAATACTCCTCCCTCAATTCCTGCCGCACCAGCTGTAAAGATCGTTCAACCTTCTTCCTGCGGCGCCACTGACGGAAGTATCACCATAACAACATCAGCCATCAGTTATAGTTTTAATGATGGAAACAGTTGGACTACAAGTCCAACGAAAATAAATATAGGCGCTGGTACATATATTATTAAAATCAAAACAAATTCATATAGTTGCGAATCATCGACAACTGTTGTCAACCTGAGTTCTGGCACTACAATTGCAGCTCCAAATTTTACTGCAGCTCAGCCAAATTGCAGTTCATCAAAAGGCTCTATTACCATTACAACAAATGCTGCAACCTATAGTTTTGACAACGGATTAACCTACGTTTTTTCTAATACAAAAACAGATCTTTCGCCTGGTACCTATTTCATAAAAATTAAAAATGCAGCGGGTTGTGTTTCAGATGCTGCTCCAGTTACGATTTCACCATTATCAGCGCTTTCAGCTCCTTCCTTTACAGCGACTCAACCCAATTGCGCCAATTTTACAGGATCAATTTCAATTAATACTGCTGCCGATTTTTATAGTTTTGATAACGGAATTACGTTTGGGCCATCCAATACAAAATCTAATCTTTCTGCAGGAACTTATAATTTGATGATTAAATATAATTCGGGTTGTATTTCTCTGGCTGCACCGGTCACTATACAAGCTGCACCTGTAATTCCTGAAGCACCGCAAGTAGTAGTCACAAACCCACTGGGCTGTAGTTCTGCCTTAGGCAGCATTATGGTTTCTACGGTTGCGAATCTATATAGTTTTGACGATGGTCTTACATGGGATACCAGCAACACTGCCAATTTATCTCCCGGAAGTTATTTTATCCGAATAAAATACACAAATGGCTGCCAATCTATTGCGTACAAAGCAACCATCAATGTACCGCCAAATGCTCCTTCAACTCCAACATTAAATGTTACCCAGCCTATTACTTGCAGCAATCCATTTGGCTCGATTTTAATTACAAGTACAGCTGACCAATATAGTTTTGACGATGGTAAAAATTATTCATCCAATCCTGATTCAGGAAATTTAATAGCCGGAATCTATATGGTTCGTGTTAAAAATAGTATTGGCTGCGAGTCTGCTGCATTACCTGCAACCATTAATGCTCCAACGGATTATCCGAGCAATCCTGCATTTACAATTTCCCAGCCGGATTGCAATAATCTTAAAGGTACTATTACAATTACTGACACTGCACCAGAATATAGTTTCGATAATGGTGTTAGCTGGACGACAACTGCTATGAAATTAAATCTTGACCCTAAAACCTATTTTATTAAGGTCAAAAATAATAACGGTTGTATTTCAAATGCAAGCACAGTTACGATCAATCCTTTTACAAATTTTACTCCAAAACCTGCTTTAGCCAGCCCCCAAACATTCTGTATTCAACAAAATGCGACACTAAATTCAATTATTATCACAGGGCAAAGCATAAAATGGTATGACGCTCAAACCGTTGGAACACCTTTAGCCAATACAACCGCGCTACAAAATACCACAACTTATTATGCATCACAAACTATCAATGGCTGCGAAAGCTTAAGAATTGCTGTTACAGTCAGTATCCAAAGTACTGCTGCTCCAGCTGGAAATGCAAACCAGATTTTTTGTTCAGCACAAAATGCAACTGTTGCAAATATTGTAATTACCGGTGATCAAATTAAATGGTACGATGCATTAACCAATGGTAATTTATTATCAGAAACAACAAGTCTAATTAACGGAAAAACCTATTATGCTTCGCAAACAATTAATAATTGTGAAGGCCCTAGATTTGGAGTTATGGTTTCAATGGTAAATACGCCTTCTGCTCCAACAGGAAATGCAAATCAGGAATTTTGTAAAAGCGAGAATGCAACACTAAATGATATTCAAACAACAGGACAGAACATAAAATGGTACGATACCAATTTTGCGGCGGCGGCTTTACCAAGCACAACCTTATTAGAAGATAGTAAAACCTATTACGCTTCTCAAACTATTGGATGCGAAAGTGACAGAACTCCATTTTTAATTCGGGTTCATGATACAGCTTTACCAACAGGCAGCAGTAACCAACAATTTTGTATCGATGAAATTGCAATTTTAGAAAATATAGCTTTGAGCGGAACGGCAATTAAATGGTATGATGCCGCAACAAATGGCAACATTTTACCAGAAACTACTTTATTACAAAATGGTATTTATTACGCGACGCAAACAATAAACAATTGCGAAAGCAAAAGACTTGCCATTACCGTAAAAATTCAGGATACCCAAAATCCAATTGCTGATTCACCACAAACATTCTGTGTACAACAAAATGCTTCAATAAAAAGCATCAACATTACAGGGCAAAATATGAAATGGTATCAAAGTACATCTTCAAATACCACATTGTCTGAAGCAACAGCTCTTGAAAACGGAATCACTTATTATGCCTCACAAACCATAAACAATTGCGAAAGTGACAGAATTCCAGTTGACATAAGTATACTGGGTGCAACAGTTGGAGATTGTATCAATTTTGTAGATGAATTACCTTTCCCTAAATTCTTCACACCAAATAATGATGGTTATAATGATACCTGGACAATAGATTTCGCTTATTTGAAACCCAATACAGGAATCAAAATATTTGATCGTTACGGAAAATTTATCAAAGAAATAACTCCCAATATCCCGTGGGATGGAAATTATCTGGGCAGTCAGGAACCTGCATCAGATTACTGGTTTACTGCAACAAGATTAAACGGAAAAGAATACAGAGGACATTTCAGTCTGAAACGATAAAAAAAATAACCGCAAAGTAAATTTTGCGGTTTTTTTATTTAGAACTTATGCATCCTATTTTGTTTGTATTAAAAGCCAATTGGATATTCCTTCTAAAGCTATAGGAGAAAATGTCTGCTCAATCGTATCATATTCCGTAGGAGAACCTGTTTTACATTCCTGAAACAAATGATTTAAATCAGGAAGTTCTTTGATTGTTACATTTTTATTCCCTGCCTTGATCAAAGCTTTTTTAATCGCTTCTAAATTGACAGTTGCAGGAACTTGTAAATCTTTGCTGCCATTAAGAGCTAAAACAGGGCATTTTACTTTTGCTAAAGCTACTGCCGGATCGATTCTTAAAAAATTGTACCACCAGCCATTTGTAATTTGTTCTGTAAATGATTTTGCAGTTTTATCGTCAAATTTTGACTGAGCATAGCTACTTAAATTGTTTTTTAACTTTTCATCATTTACTGAAGAAGCCAAAACAATTTCGTAGGCGCCTTTAAAAATTTCCTGACCTTTTTGAATGTCATTTTCAGGAACTCCAAATTGTCTTTCAAGTATTTCTTTTTGTAGTAACAACAATTTATCTCCACGAAGCCCCGGCCCGGCTAATAAAACAATAAAGTCAATGTCTTTTGAATTTCCTGCAATCATTGGAGCTATTACTCCTCCTTCACTATGACCAATTAATCCAATTTTATTTTTATTGATCTCTTTTCTGCTTTTTAAATAATCAACTCCAGCCTGAACATCTCTTGCAAAATCAATCGTTGTTGCTTTTGTAAAATCACCAGTAGATTCGCCTGCTCCACGATCATCAAAACGTAATACAGCTATTCCTTTTTTTGTCAAATAATCAGACAAAACTAAAAATGGTTTATGTCTCAGTATTTCTTCATCTCTATTTTGTTTGCCGCTTCCGGTAATTAAAATTACAGCCGGAAAATTACCCTCTTTTTTAGGTAAAGATAAAGTTCCTGCTAAAGTTACATGATCTGTTTTATTTTCAAATTTTACTTCCTCGGTATAATACGGAAAAGGTTTTTGCGGTTCTTGTGGTCTTGCATATACTTGTTTTTCAATCACTTCTTTTGATAAATTCATCTCGAAAGAATGCCCGCCCTGAGTAAAAGTACCTACAATAATATTGTCTTTATTTAAAGTTCCAACATAAGAAATTTGAGCACTTGGTATTTCTAATTTTAAAATTGAATTTTCAAAAGTTGCTTTTTCTAAAGGAACTCCAGTCACTTTCTGGTCTGGACTATCCATTGTTGCATTATAACCATTTTCTGTTTTATTCACATTAAATGATACTCTTAATTGAGTGCCCTGCACTTTTAAAACACCATTCCATTTTCCTGAAATTTCTTGCCCCCTCATGATAAAAGATCCTAAAATTGCAATTAAAATAAGTATTATTTTTGTCATTTTTTTAACTGATTATGTAATTAAACTACTTTGATTGATGATCTCTTTTTTGTATTTGTTTGAACTTTATGAAAGAATAAACTATCGGAATTAATGCTAAAATTATAATGATAAAAACAAATACATTACGAAATGCATTGTTGAGAACTATTCCTCCTAGTAATAGAATAAAGCCTCCAATAAGCCAAATCTTACCTGCAAATGCATGAGTAGCTTTCCAAACTTCACTATTTTCCAATGTCCATGGTGTACGTATTCCTATAAAATAATTAGGCTGAATTACTTTAAAATAATTCCCCAAAATCATTAATAGCACTCCTATCAATGCAAAAACCAAATTAGGATTATTTACAGATCGCTCTTTTGTAGTATAAAGAATTAATAATGCTACTAAAGACATGAATAGTACCAAAAAAAACTTGAGCTGATAGAATTTTCCTCCCATTAAAGAAATTCTCTTTTTAGGATCTATATGTGGAATAAAAGTCATCAAAACATACATTAAAACCGGCAAAAGAAATAAAATAAAAATAAGCGAAAACTTGTCGCCCCAATTATCAATTTCTCCTTTATAATTCCAATGTATTGGAACTCTCTGAGGAAGGCTGTCCCAAATAATAGCTAAATACACAAAAGGTGTCAAAACAATTCCAAGTATTGGAAGTTCTTTTTTCAGTTCTAAATTCATTTTTATTTTTTAAAGGTTAGTATCCATTGCAAAACATCTTCCATTATGGTGGTATTGATGGAGTAAATGATGAATTGTCCGTTTTTTTCAGAAGTAATTAAATCAGCACGTTTTAAAATATCCAAATGATGCGAAATACTTGGTTTTGAAATATTAAAAGCATCGGCAATTTCTCCGGCAGATAAATCCTTCTCCTTCAAAAGTTCCAGAATTTCTCTTCGGGTCGCATCATTTAATGCCTTAAAAATATCATTCATCATTTATATATTTAGACAAATATCTAAATACTTTTTTAATTGACAAAAAAAAAGCAGCTTTTTTTTTAATGCTGCTTTATATATCTGTAAAAATAATCTTAAAACTTATGTTCTTCTTTGCTAATCACCAAAAACGAAAATAAAGAAATACATGCTGCAATGGTTAAATAAAAACCTACATAACTCACGCTATAAGTCGAAGCTAACCAAATTGCGATCATAGGCGCAAAAGCAGCACCCAGAATTCCTGCCATATTAAAAGTCAGCGATGCACCGGAATAACGAACATTCGTTGGAAACAACTCTGATAAAAAAGTCCCCAAGGGCCCATAAGTAAATCCCATTAAAGCCATCCCGATACAGGCAAAAGTAGTAACCAGAATAATATTTCCGGAACTTAAAAAGTAAGAAAAGAAAAACCCGAAAATCGCGATTGCTGCTGTAGCTATAATAAGCATTTTGCGTCGGCCAATTTTATCTGCAACGACAGCCGAAACGGGTATAAAAATAGCAAAAAACAATACCGAAAATAACTGTATCAACAATCCGTCTCTTTTAACAATTCCTAAATCTGAAGTCGCCCAACTTAATGTAAAAACGGTCATTAAATAAAAGACCAAAAAAGTCGTAATAGCAGCAAACGTTCCAAAAATCAATTGATTTTTATATGATTTTACAAGAGTAAAAAAAGGAACTTTAACTTCTTCCTGTTCTTTTTTAGAATTTTCGAAGGAGGGAGTTTCAGTAATTTTTGTTCGAATGTAAAACCCTACTACTACCAAAAGTGAACTGGCAATAAACGGAATTCTCCATCCATAATCCATAAAAGCTTCATTACTCATTGAGTCAGTCAAAAACAAAAAAGTTCCTCCTGAAAGTAATAATCCTATTGGAGCTCCTAATTGCGGAAACATTCCGTACCAGGCGCGTTTATCTGGAGGTGCATTTTCTATAGCCAATAAAACAGCTCCTCCCCATTCACCTCCTAAACCTACACCTTGTCCAAATCGGCATAACATCAATAATAACGGAGCTGCAACACCAATACTTGCATAACTTGGTAAAAACCCGATAGCAACAGTCGAAATACCCATCGTTAGTAAAGCGGCAACCAAAGTAAATTTGCGCCCAATTTTATCTCCGTAATGTCCAAAAAAAGCAGAACCTAAAGGACGTGATAAAAAAGCAATCGAAAAAGTAGCTAAAGATTCCAGAGTCGCCATAGTGGGATTAGAATCAGGAAAAAATAATTGCGGGAAAACCAACACCGCAGCATTGGCATAAATATAAAAATCAAAAAATTCAATTGTAGTTCCAATTAAGGAACCAAAAAGAACATGTTTTAATGAGTTCTTCTTTTTTGGGTTATTTTCCATGTAAAATAGATATATCTTTTTTAACTGCAAAAATAGAATTTCGATAGCAATAATTCATCTTTAGAACAAATACTTTTAAATTATCACGCATTTTTAACAACTTTTTCAAATTTTAAATTTATTTTAAACTCCTAATAACCCATCATTAAAAACCT
>NZ_MUGR01000039.1:0-1907 GCF_002217195.1 Flavobacterium aquidurense
AACAATATACGATGAAGAGTTTGATCCTGGCTCAGGATGAACGCTAGCGGCAGGCTTAACACATGCAAGTCGAGGGGTATTTATCTTCGGATAGAGAGACCGGCGCACGGGTGCGTAACGCGTATGCAATCTACCTTTTACAGAGGGATAGCCCAGAGAAATTTGGATTAATACCTCATAGTATATAGACTCGGCATCGAGATTATATTAAAGTCACAACGGTAAAAGATGAGCATGCGTCCCATTAGCTAGTTGGTAAGGTAACGGCTTACCAAGGCTACGATGGGTAGGGGTCCTGAGAGGGAGATCCCCCACACTGGTACTGAGACACGGACCAGACTCCTACGGGAGGCAGCAGTGAGGAATATTGGACAATGGGCGCAAGCCTGATCCAGCCATGCCGCGTGCAGGATGACGGTCCTATGGATTGTAAACTGCTTTTATACGAGAAGAAACACTACTTCGTGAAGTAGCTTGACGGTATCGTAAGAATAAGGATCGGCTAACTCCGTGCCAGCAGCCGCGGTAATACGGAGGATCCAAGCGTTATCCGGAATCATTGGGTTTAAAGGGTCCGTAGGCGGTTTAATAAGTCAGTGGTGAAAGCCCATCGCTCAACGGTGGAACGGCCATTGATACTGTTAGACTTGAATTATTAGGAAGTAACTAGAATATGTAGTGTAGCGGTGAAATGCTTAGAGATTACATGGAATACCAATTGCGAAGGCAGGTTACTACTAATTGATTGACGCTGATGGACGAAAGCGTGGGTAGCGAACAGGATTAGATACCCTGGTAGTCCACGCCGTAAACGATGGATACTAGCTGTTGGGAGCAATCTCAGTGGCTAAGCGAAAGTGATAAGTATCCCACCTGGGGAGTACGTTCGCAAGAATGAAACTCAAAGGAATTGACGGGGGCCCGCACAAGCGGTGGAGCATGTGGTTTAATTCGATGATACGCGAGGAACCTTACCAAGGCTTAAATGTAGATTGACCGGTTTGGAAACAGATCTTTCGCAAGACAATTTACAAGGTGCTGCATGGTTGTCGTCAGCTCGTGCCGTGAGGTGTCAGGTTAAGTCCTATAACGAGCGCAACCCCTGTTGTTAGTTGCCAGCGAGTCATGTCGGGAACTCTAACAAGACTGCCAGTGCAAACTGTGAGGAAGGTGGGGATGACGTCAAATCATCACGGCCCTTACGCCTTGGGCTACACACGTGCTACAATGGCCGGTACAGAGAGCAGCCACTGGGCGACCAGGAGCGAATCTATAAAACCGGTCACAGTTCGGATCGGAGTCTGCAACTCGACTCCGTGAAGCTGGAATCGCTAGTAATCGGATATCAGCCATGATCCGGTGAATACGTTCCCGGGCCTTGTACACACCGCCCGTCAAGCCATGGAAGCTGGGGGTGCCTGAAGTCGGTGACCGCAAGGAGCTGCCTAGGGTAAAACTGGTAACTAGGGCTAAGTCGTAACAAGGTAGCCGTACCGGAAGGTGCGGCTGGAACACCTCCTTTCTAGAGCCTCATGTGTTAGTTGATTTATCAACACGCTGAGGAAAAAAGAAGAAGCTTTATGGGTTTTGATTTTGAGAATATTTTACTCTTGCTGTTAGTTCAAATAATAAATTTTAAGTAAAACAGAGTCTCGTAGCTCAGCTGGTTAGAGTACTACACTGATAATGTAGGGGTCGGCAGTTCGAGTCTGCCCGGGACTACTATTTAACTTAAAAAAAGGAAATTCTAGAAGTTGGAATTCACCAAAAGAAATTAGAGAAGAATTAAGAAATCTAAAATCTGAATTCTACAATCTAAGATTGAAAAATGGGGGATTAGCTCAGCTGGCTAGAGCGCCTGCCTTGCACGCAGGAGGTCAACGGTTCGACTCCGTTATTCTCCACGA
>NZ_MUGR01000004.1:0-148676 GCF_002217195.1 Flavobacterium aquidurense
GTTGTGAGACAGCTACTTTTCGTTTATTTTTTATTTACATCAGTTTCTGAATAATAATCTCTTCTGTGATTCCTTCAGCGTCTGCTTTGTAGTTCTTAATAATTCGGTGACGTAAAATTCCGGTGGCAACTGCTTTTACATCTTCAATGTCGGGTGAGAATTTACCATTGAAAGCTGCATGTGCTTTTGCAGCCAAAATTAAGTTTTGAGAGGCTCTTGGTCCCGCTCCCCAATCTAAATAATTCTTGACAAACTCATTCGACAAGGCATTATCCGGACGTGTTTTACTTACTAAAGTTACGGCATATTCAATCACATTGTCTGCTACGGGAATTCTGCGAATCAAATGCTGAAAATCAATAATTTCCTGTGCCGTAAACAACGGATTAATTACTGTTTTAGCATCAGACGTGGTACGTTTTACAACTTGCACTTCTTCTTCAAAAGTTGGATATTCTAATTTAATGGCAAACATAAAACGGTCTAATTGCGCTTCTGGCAAAGGATATGTTCCTTCCTGCTCAATTGGGTTTTGGGTTGCCAATACAAAATAAGGCAAATCTAACTTATAGTTTTGTCCTGCAATGGTTACTGAACGCTCCTGCATCGCCTCAAGCAAAGCGGCTTGTGTTTTTGGAGGTGTTCTGTTGATCTCATCCGCCAAAACAATATTAGAAAAAATGGGTCCTTTAATAAATTTAAAATGCCTGTTTTCATCCAGAATTTCACTTCCCAAAATATCTGAAGGCATCAAATCAGGCGTAAACTGAATTCTTTTAAAATCTAATCCTAAGGCTTGCGCCAAAGTATTGATCATTAACGTTTTTGCCAATCCCGGAACACCTATTAAAAGCGCGTGTCCGCCGGAAAATATACAAAGTAAAATTTGATCTACAACTGCATCCTGGCCTACAATGATTTTTGCTATTTCGGTTTTTAATTCATTTCGTTTCTGAACTAAATTATGAATTGCTGCTACGTCAGACATTTAGATATATTTTTAAAATTGAAAAGAGTTAGCTTTATGAATTCATAAAACTAACTCTTTTTATTTATTTAATAAAACTTATTTTTTCAACCAGTTGTATACAAAGTTACAATCTCTGTACTCTCCAATAATTTTGATATAAGTATCTTTTATTTTAGTATCAAACCACTTTGAGATTGTTGTGATTTGTTTTTCTTTCAATGCTAATTCTTTTATTTTAGTATAGTCTTTAGCATAATCAGCAGTATGTGCATCAATTCTGTTGGTAATAGTAATTAACTTATAAGTCTTTTTACCTTTATCGTCTGTGTTCAAAATTGGCTGAGAAATTTCGTTGTCTTTCAAGTTAGAAACCTGGCTGTATAAAGTGGGATCCATTTTAGTCAACTCAAAACGGGTATCCTGAGTATTTGGATTAACTAAAGTTCCTCCGTTTGCTCTGGTTTCTTTTTCGTCTGATTCTGTTCTTGCAGCTTCAGCAAAAGAGATTTCTTTGTTTACTATCTTATTTCTAATATTGGTAATTCTTTCCTTAGCATCTTTTAAAGCATCTTCGGAAACTGTTGGCGAAATTAAAATATGACGCAATTCAACTTCCTGTCCTTTTATTTTATCAACCATTATAATATGATATCCAAAAGTAGTTTCAAAAGGTTCAGAAATCTCTCCTTCACCCAAACTAAAAGCAACGTCTTTAAACTCTTTTACGAAAGGAGTTTTCCTTGTCATCTTATAATATCCACCATTAGGTGCTGATCCCGGGTCTAATGAATACAAAACTGCTTTGGTAGCAAAGCTCGACCCTTCTAAAACATCTTTTCGGATCGCATTTAATCGGTCAATTACTTTTTGCTTATCATCTTTTGAGACTTTAGGTTCTACCACAATTTGTGCTACTTCCATTTCAGCTCCAAAAGTTGGCAATTCATCTTTTGGTATTTTTTTAAAGAAATTACGAACTTCTTCCGGTGTAATTTCTACCGCATCAACAATTTTCTTAGTCATTTCTGATGCCAGTTTTTGCTCTTTTAAAATATCAGAAAAATAGGTTTTAAATTCCTCTACTGAATTCTTTTTATAATAAGCAACCACCTTATTGATGTCTCCTACTTGTTGAATCATATAATTCAATCGGTCATCCATCATACCTCTGACTTCAGCATCACTTACCACAATACTATCCTGAATTGCCTGGTGCGCATATAGTTTATCTTCTAAAAGTTTACCAAGCATCTGGCATCTTGTAATATCTTTTACAGAACCACCTTGCGCTGTAATTTCTAAATAACCTTTATCAATATCTGAATCTAAAACAATATAATCTCCCACATTGGCAATAATACCATCAATTTTTTGCTTCTGTCCAGCTTGTAGTTGAACTGGTTTCTGGATCACAGTATCTTTAATAATTTCCTGAGCCGAAATGATTGAGTTGAAAAAAAATAAAAAACACATTGTCAACACTAATTTGTAATCAATTGTTTTTAACTGTAATTTTTTTAATAACATTATTTTAAATTTAATTTGAATGTAAAGATCTTGCTTTAGAATTTCGTTTTAAACTAAAATCATTTTAAAATGTATTTTCATGGTATTATACTGAAAATACTAAATAATTAAGATCTAGTTCTTTTTAACTTATAACGAACAAAAATAACAATTCAATTACATAATACAACTATCGTCTATACTATTAACAAAAAATTATAGGGATGATATTTAAATTTAATAAAATCATGCTGCAAACAGGGGATTAACTTCTTCAAAAAGACAGGAAACATTGTTGTAGTCCTGACAGAAAATATTTGCTAACAGGAGGCCCAACAAAAAAATTAAACCATTAATATACAGACTAATAAAAAAAGTTATCAAGACTACAACGTTTTCGCCATATAATTACTTTCTTACAGAAACCAATCAAATAAAAAAACACATACTTTAGATTAATAATTGATAATTTATAGCTATTAAAATTGCGAATAGTTCGATTTCAAGCCTAATAAATATCATATTATAAACTTTATTAACTTTAACCACATCTACAGTATGAAAAAACCTATCGTAAAAATTTATTTATGGGCAGCAGTGACATTATTCATGTATTCCTGCACGCAAAACGAAACAAATGAAACGGATTTAAAAGCTGCAAGTCAGCAATTTGAAATTATTAATGTTACGCATCATGACGGAAAACCTTTCGACAGCGGAACTTCCAACTCTTCTCTAACAGGAAAATATGTCGACAATCCCGGTGGCGGAGTAATGATGCAGGCCTTTTATTGGGATGTTCCGGCAGGCGGAACCTGGTGGAACACGGTAAGCAGCAAAGTAACTGCCTGGTCGAATGCCGGAATTGGATCGATATGGTTACCTCCGGCTTCTAAGGCCCAAAACGGCGCTTTCTCTATGGGATATGATCCTACCGATTATTTTGACTTTGGAGATTATAACCAAAATGGTTCTGTAGAAACACGATTTGGTTCAAAAACAGAACTCGTAAGTCTAATTACCAATGCCCATGCCGAAAACATGAAAGTATATGCCGATATCGTAATTAATCATAACAGCGGCGGGCAATCAGAAGCCAATCCGTTTACAGGAACAAATACCTGGACTGATTTCAGCGGAGTCGCTTCTGGAAAATTCAAACGTTCTTATAATGACTTTTACAAAAACAGTTATGGTAATAATGATGAAGGTGCTTTTGGGGGATTTCCGGATTTATGTCATGCAAATCCTTATGTTCAGGATTGGTTATGGTTAAGAGCAGACGGAGTGGGGAAATATTATAAAAATACCATGAAATTTGATGGCTGGAGATTTGACTATGTAAAAGGTTTTGGTGCGTGGGTTGTCAATGCATGGAATGCAAATGTGGGCGGATTTTCTGTAGGTGAATTATGGGATTCTAATGTGAACATACTAAATGACTGGGCCAATAATGCCAACAGTACGGTTTTTGATTTTGCCTGCTACTACAAAATGAATGATGCTTTTGATGGAAATAATCTGGCATTATTAAACGACGACATGATGTGGAAAAGAAATCCATATAAAGCCGTTACGTTTGTTACCAATCATGATACTGATGAGATCTCAAACAAGCTATTAGCCTACTCTTATATTTTAACTCACGAAGGATACCCAACAATATTCTACAGAGATTATGAAGAATGGCTGGATAAAAATAAGTTAAACAATCTGATCTGGATTCACAACAACAAAGCTACAGGTACAACTTCAATTTTATATGCTGATGATGATGAATATATTGCCAGAAGAAATGGGTATAATGGAAACCCCGGATTAGTCGTTTACATCAATAACTCTAACTCCTGGCAAGAAAGATGGATCCAGACCAATTGGGCCAATACTCAAATCAAAGATTTTACAGGAAACTCGAACTGGTCTACCACAACTCAGGCAGACAAATGGGTAAAAATTCAATGTCCGCCCAAAGGATATTCAGTTTGGTCTGTTAACCAATAATTCGAAAAATTATAATTCTAAGGCTGTTCTGATAAAACAGCCTTATTTTTTTTACAGGCAACTGATGTTTAATAAAACGAAAGACTTCCTAATTTAAGAAGTGATTATTTTTATTAAGTCGTAATTAATAGTACTTTTGCAACCTATTTATACGAAATATGAGCTTTTTAAAAGAAATACAACGCAGAAGAACATTTGGAATTATATCGCATCCCGATGCCGGTAAAACAACTTTAACTGAAAAATTATTGTTGTTTGGAGGGGCTATTCAGGAAGCGGGTGCTGTAAAAAACAATAAAATTAAAAAAGGAGCCACGAGTGATTTCATGGAAATCGAACGCCAAAGAGGTATTTCGGTTTCAACCTCTGTACTTGCTTTTAATTATCAAGATAAAAAAATCAACATCCTTGATACACCCGGTCACAAGGATTTTGCCGAAGATACTTTTAGAACTTTAACAGCTGTTGATAGCGTAATTGTAGTGATTGACGTTGCAAAAGGGGTTGAGGAACAAACGGAAAAATTAGTGGCAGTTTGTAGAATGAGAAACATTCCTATGATTGTTTTTATCAATAAACTGGACCGTGAAGGAAAAGATGCTTTTGACTTAATGGATGAAGTAGAACAAAAACTTGGACTAACGGTTACGCCTTTGAGTTTTCCAATTGGTATGGGTTACGACTTTCAGGGAATTTATAATTTGTGGGAGCAAAATATTAATCTTTTCAGCGGGGACAGCCGTAAAAACATCGAAGAAACCATTGCGTTCTCTGATGTACAAAACCCTGAACTAGAAAAAATAATCGGACAAAAACCAGCAGACAGATTACGTGAGGAATTAGAATTAATTGATGAAGTGTATCCAAAATTTGATCGTCAGGATTATTTAGACGGAAAATTACAACCTGTGTTTTTTGGTTCCGCTTTAAATAATTTTGGAGTTCGCGAATTGTTGGATTGTTTCGTATCGATCGCTCCTTCTCCAAGACCAAAAGATTCTGAAACTCGTTTGGTAGATCCGACTGAAGAAAAAATGACTGGTTTTGTTTTTAAAATCCATGCTAATATGGATCCAAAACACAGAGACCGTTTGGCATTTATAAAAATTGTTTCCGGAACTTTTGAAAGAAACAAACCTTATTACCACGTTCGCCAGAAGAAAAATTTAAAATTTTCTAGTCCAAATGCCTTTTTTGCTGAGAAAAAAGAAATTGTAGATATTTCTTATCCAGGTGATATTGTTGGTTTACACGATACCGGAAATTTTAAAATTGGAGATACTTTAACGGAAGGCGAGATTATGAGTTTCAAAGGAATTCCGAGTTTCTCTCCGGAACACTTTAGATACATCAACAATGCTGATCCTATGAAAGCCAAGCAACTGGACAAAGGGATCGATCAGTTAATGGATGAAGGTGTTGCTCAGTTGTTTACCTTAGAAATGAACAACCGTAAAATAATCGGAACTGTTGGTGCACTGCAATATGAAGTTATCCAATACCGACTAGAACATGAATATGGTGCAAAATGTACTTACGAAAACTTCCCTGTTCATAAAGCTTGCTGGGTAAAACCTGATGATGCCAAAAATAATGAATTCAAGGAATTCAAACGTATTAAACAGAAATTCCTGGCTCATGATAAATACGGTCAATTGGTATTTCTGGCTGATTCTGATTTTACAATTCAAATGACTCAAAGTAAATATCCTAGCGTGAAACTATTCTTTACTTCTGAATTCGATTAATATTTTCTTTAAAAGAAAAACACATAAAAAAGCTGTCTAAAATAATTTTAGACAGCCTTTTTATTTTATTCAATTTCAAAAATATTACTTATAATTAATCCCTAATCCTCCGGCAATCATAATTCTGGTAAGTTCCCCTTCCCCAACAATTATATCTTGTCGCAAAACATTATTCTTAACGGATTCTATAGCAAAAGGTATTTCTTTTGAAAGATAATAATCATCTCCTGTAATCGTAACTATCAGACTTTTGCTGCTTTTTAAAACTTTTGCAGAAATAGAAAACTCACCAGTTTTAGAATTTATTCTAAATATCTTTTCTGAATCATTAATTGTAAGTCCTAAATTTGGGTAGTTTTTACGCGAAAATGGTTTATTTGTTGTAGCATTTAATAGTTTCCCTTTAATGGTTATCAGGAGTTCCTGCTTTACGTTCTGATTATAGGCAACTTTACCCATTAAATAATTGCTTGGTTTTGGACAGCTTATTTCAGTTTTAACAGCTGCTTTTTCTTGTCCAGAAACATTTGATGCTAATAAAAGTGATGCGGCCACTGCTGCATATTTAAGATTACTAATTTTAGAAATTTCATTATATTCAAACTCCTGATCTAATTGTGTCACTCTCAAACGGGCACAAATATTTTGGTCTTTAGTTTCTGCAATAAATTTAGCCACATCATGATTGGATTTCTTACTCAAATCGATTACATTTTTCGCACATGAATTACAAAATGAGCCGGTTGCATTAGGAACCATTTTATTAAAATTTTCAGAACAAGGGCTTGCTATTTCTAAGGTGAATTTCTTTTTCATATTGTACTTTTTTAAGTTAAGATCTTTCGAAGATGCTCATTACTTATATAGAGTACATTTTCTATAAAAAGGTTGGAAAGCCTATAAATTAATTTAAATCTATTCACTCCTATTTCAGCATTACACAAGCGCGCATAAAAAAAGCGCTAATTTATCATTAGCGCTTTTTTTTAATTTGAATTAAACCAACCTTTACTAAGTTATTATATTCCAAAAATTAATCCTTTTTTAGAAGGAGCAACCAATTTAGCATAATAGATTCAAAACTTGAAATTTAGTCGACGAAAGCAAAACTAAATCGGTTGAAATACATTTTACGCTTTAATTTGAATTATAAAAAAAAAGCCCCATTAAAAAATTAATGGGGCTTTCTGATTTTATGCTTGTCCTGCCGGACCAAAATTAAGCGGTATTGGCGCTTGTTCTGTCTCTTTGATTTCGCCATGAGCGGCTTCAAAGCGATGAATATTTTCACCAATTGCTTTTAATAATCTTTTAGCATGTTGTGGCGTCAAGACAATTCTTGACTTTACCTTGGCTTTAGGAATACCTGGCATAATACTCACAAAATCTAAAACAAATTCTGATGATGAGTGGTTGATAATAGCAAGATTAGAATAAATTCCTTCTGCAATAGTTTCGTCTAACTCAATATTAATTTGCTCCTGTTGTTGTTTCGGATTACTCATAGTTTCCTAATTAATAGATATATTCTTCTTTATTAGCCATCATTTCATTGTAATCGTCTTTAGAACCTACGATAGTGTTATCGTATTCTCTCATACCAGTTCCCGCAGGAATTCTGTGTCCAACAATTACATTTTCTTTCAATCCTTCCAGATTATCTACTTTACCAGCTACAGCAGCTTCGTTAAGTACTTTTGTTGTTTCCTGGAATGACGCAGCAGAGATGAATGATTTAGTTTGTAACGAAGCTCTTGTAATACCTTGTAAAACTGGCGTTGCAGTTGCAGTAATTACGTCTCTTGCTACCACTAGATTTTTATCATTACGTTTAAGCAATGAATTTTCATCACGTAAATCACGAGGAGAAATAATCTGACCTGGTTTCAATACCGCAGAGTCTCCAGAATCTTCAACTACTTTCATACCGTATAATTTATCGTTTTGAACGATGAAATCTTTAGTGTGAATCAATTGATCTTCTAGGAATAATGTATCTCCCGGATCCTGAACTCTTACTTTACGCATCATTTGACGAATAACTACCTCAAAGTGCTTGTCATTAATTTTTACCCCTTGTAAACGGTATACCTCCTGAATTTCATTTACCAAGTACTGTTGAACAGCAGCCGGTCCCTGAATTCTTAAAATATCATCCGGTGTAATTGCACCGTCAGACAATGGTACTCCTGCTCTTACGAAGTCATTTTCCTGTACTAAGATTTGGCTTGAAAGTTTAACTAAATACTTTTTAATCTCACCAAATTTAGATTCGATAACAATTTCACGGTTACCTCTTTTGATTTTTCCAAAAGAAACAACACCGTCAATTTCAGAAACAACCGCTGGGTTTGAAGGGTTACGAGCCTCAAGCAACTCAGTAATTCTTGGTAAACCTCCCGTGATATCGCCCGCTTTAGAAGAACGACGTGGAATTTTAACCAATACTTTACCTGCTTTAATTTTCTCACCGTTCTCAACCATAAGGTGGGCTCCTACTGGTAAGTTATACGAACGAATCAATTCTCCTTCTTTACCGTAAACCAATAAAGTTGGGATTAATTTTTTATTTCTTGCTTCAGAAATTACTTTTTCCTGGAATCCTGTCTGCTCATCGATCTCCACCATGAACGATTGTCCTTGCTCTAAATCCTCGTAAGCAATCTTACCAGTAAATTCAGAAACAATTACACCATTATATGGATCCCACTTACAGATCACAGATCCTTTAGTAACTACTTCACCGTCCTTCACGAAAATACTAGATCCGTAAGGAATATTGTGTGTATTTAAAACGATTCCAGTTTTCTCATCAACTAATTTTAATTCAGTTGAACGTGATACTACGATATCTACCGCATTACCTTCACTGTCCTCACCTTTTACAGTTTTTAAATCTTCAATCTCAAGTCTACCGTTGAATCTTGTAACAATACTAGATTCTTCAGAAATACCTCCAGCAACCCCTCCAACGTGGAACGTACGAAGTGTTAACTGTGTACCTGGCTCTCCAATAGACTGAGCTGCAATAACTCCGACAGCTTCACCTCTTTGTGTCATTTTTCCAGTAGCTAAGTTTCTACCGTAACATTTAGCACAAATACCTTTTAAAGCCTCACAAGTTAATGGAGATCTAACTTCTACTCTTTCAATCGGAGAAGCTTCGATAACTCTCATGATTGCTTCAGTAATTTGTTGTCCGGACTCAACCAGAACTTCATTAGTAAGAGGATTAATAACATCTTGCAATGCAACACGTCCTAAAATTCTTTCTCCTAAAGATTCAACAATTTCCTCATTTTTCTTCAAAGCAGAAACTTCAACACCTCTAAGAGTACCACAATCTTCGATGTTTACAATAACATCTTGTGATACGTCATGAAGCCTTCTTGTCAAGTATCCGGCATCGGCAGTTTTAAGAGCCGTATCCGCAAGTCCTTTACGAGCACCGTGAGTAGAGATAAAGTACTCAAGGATCGAAAGACCTTCCTTAAAGTTAGAAAGAATCGGGTTTTCAATAATTTCACCACCACCGGCAGTAGATTTTTTAGGCTTAGCCATCAAACCACGCATACCAGTTAACTGACGAATCTGTTCCTTAGAACCCCTCGCCCCAGAATCAAGCATCATATATACAGAGTTGAAACCTTGTTGGTCTTCTCTAATATTTTTCATTGCTAATTCTGTTAACTGAGCATTTGCTGAAGTCCAAACATCAATAACCTGGTTGTAACGCTCGTTATTGGTAATAAGACCCATGTTATAATTCACAGAAATACCTTCAACTTGCTCTCTGGCATCTGCAATTAATTTTGTTTTTTGCTCTGGAATTCTAATATCACCTAAAGAGAATGATAAACCTCCTCTAAATGCGAATTTATACCCCATATCTTTCATATTGTCTAAGAAAGCTGCAGTAGTAGGTACATCAGTCACACTTAAAATGTGTCCAATAATATCTCTAAGGTTTTTCTTAGTCAATACATCATTAATGTATCCAGCTTTTTCAGGTACTACTTCGTTAAACAATACACGTCCAGCAGTTGTTTGAATAATTTTGAATACTAATTCTCCAGCTTCATTAAAATCTTTTGCTCTGATTCTTACACGAGCATTCAATTCTAATCTTCCTTCGTTTAATGCAATGTTTACTTCTTCAGCAGAATAGAACGTTAAGTCCTGACCTAAAATTATGTGTTCTGGTGTAGAGATACGTTCTTTGGTCATATAATATAGACCCAAGACCATATCCTGAGAAGGTACAGTAATTGGCGCACCGTTTGCAGGGTTAAGGATATTGTGAGAAGCCAACATTAATAATTGTGCCTCTAAAATAGCCTCTGGTCCTAATGGCAAGTGAACTGCCATCTGATCCCCATCAAAATCGGCGTTGAAAGCCGTACATACTAATGGGTGTAACTGGATCGCTTTTCCTTCAATTAATTTTGGCTGGAAAGCCTGAATACCAAGTCTGTGTAACGTAGGAGCACGGTTAAGTAATACCGGGTGACCTTTGATTACATTTTCAAGGATATCCCAAACTACAGGCTCTTTTTTGTCTATAATTTTCTTTGCAGATTTTACTGTTTTAACAATACCTCTTTCAATCAATTTACGGATAACGAAAGGTTTGTATAACTCAGATGCCATATCTTTTGGCAATCCACATTCGAATAATTTTAATTCAGGTCCCACAACAATTACCGAACGAGCAGAATAATCCACACGTTTTCCAAGTAAGTTTTGACGGAAACGTCCTTGCTTACCTTTTAGGGAATCAGATAATGATTTTAATGGTCTGTTAGATTCTGTTTTAACAGCAGAAGCTTTACGAGTGTTATCAAATAATGAATCTACAGATTCCTGTAACATACGTTTTTCGTTTCTTAAGATAACTTCAGGAGCTTTAATCTCCATTAATCTTTTCAAACGGTTGTTACGGATGATTACACGACGGTATAAATCATTCAAATCTGAAGTTGCAAAACGACCTCCATCAAGCGGTACAAGCGGACGTAATTCTGGTGGAATAACCGGAACCACTTTCATAATCATCCACTCAGGACGATTTTCGCGGTTTAAGTTAGACTCACGGAATGATTCAACAACTTGTAATCTTTTCAACGCTTCAGTTTTACGTTGTTTAGATGTTTCATTATTAGCACTGTGTCTCAATTGGTAAGATAACTCATCTAAATCGATACGCGCTAATAAATCCATAATACATTCTGCTCCCATTTTGGCAACAAATTTATTAGGATCCATATCATCTAAATATTGATTTTCCTGTGGAAGAGTATCTAAAATATTCAAATATTCTTCTTCAGTTAAGAAATCTAATCTTTGTAATGATTCTCCATCTGCATTTTTAGCAATACCAGCCTGAATTACTACATATCTTTCGTAGTAAATGATCATGTCTAATTTCTTAGATGGAAGACCAAGGATATAACCAATTTTGTTTGGAAGAGAACGGAAATACCAAATGTGAGCAATTGGCACAACAAGGTTGATGTGTCCAACTCTGTCACGACGTACTTTTTTCTCCGTAACTTCAACACCACAACGGTCACAGATGATACCTTTGTAACGAATTCTTTTATATTTACCACAAGCACATTCAAAATCCTTTACAGGTCCGAAGATTCTTTCACAGAAAAGTCCGTCACGTTCTGGTTTGTGTGTTCTGTAGTTAATAGTTTCTGGTTTCAAAACCTCTCCTCTTGATTCTTTCAAGATAGATTCAGGTGAAGCCAATCCAATAGAGATTTTGTTAAATCTTTTTACCGGATTTTTATCTTTATTATTATTTCTATTATTCATCATAGTTTTTACTATTGATTTATCTGCAATTAAAAAATTGATTTTATTTTAGTCTAAAGTCAAATGTCATAAAGTTTATAAAGTCACTATTGACTTTATACTTTGGACTTTCAAACTTTCGACTCAAACACTACCTCGGATTACTTCTCTAAACTTCAAACTAAATTTTGAAGTGCTAATTATAAAACTTTTCAGGTTTAAATAAAAAATCGGAACGGGTTACGGGTATAAATCCTAAAAACTTTTATAAATGAGTAATCAGTTTTCAGATATTACTATCCGAAAACTGAAAACTACCTAATACTTATTATTCTTCTAAACGAATGTCAAGTCCAAGACCTTTCAATTCATGCATTAATACATTGAATGATTCTGGTAATCCTGGTTCTGGCATAGACTCACCCTTAACGATAGCTTCGTAAGTTTTAGCTCTACCAATAACGTCATCCGATTTAACTGTCAAGATTTCACGTAGCGTACTTGATGCTCCATAAGCTTCAAGTGCCCAAACCTCCATCTCTCCAAAACGCTGACCTCCAAATTGAGCTTTACCTCCAAGTGGCTGTTGAGTGATCAACGAGTATGGTCCGATAGAACGTGCGTGCATCTTATCATCAACCATGTGTCCTAATTTAAGCATGTAAATTACACCCACAGTTGCAGCTTGATGGAAACGCTCTCCAGTACCACCATCATAAAGGTGTGTATGTCCGAAACGTGGTACTCCAGCTTCATCAGTCAAAGCATTGATTTGGTCTAAAGAAGCACCATCAAAAATTGGAGTAGCGAATTTTCTACCTAAATTTTGACCAGCCCATCCAAGAACAGTCTCATAAATCTGACCAATGTTCATACGTGAAGGTACCCCAAGTGGATTCAATACGATATCTACCGGTGTTCCATCTTCAAGGAAAGGCATATCTTCATGACGAACGATTCTTGCAACAATACCTTTGTTACCGTGACGTCCTGCCATTTTATCCCCTACTTTCAGTTTACGTTTTTTAGCGATATAAATTTTCGCTAATTTCAAGATTCCAGATGGTAATTCATCCCCAACTGTAATAGTGAATTTTTCTCTTCTTAAAGCTCCTTGTAAGTCGTTTAGCTTAATTTTATAGTTATGAATTAAATCATTAACCATTTTATTAGTAGCATCATCAGCAACCCATTGACCTTTGCTTAAGTGAGCGAAATCTTCTACTGCGTAAAGCATTTTCTGAGTATATTTTTTACCTTTTGGTAAAACTTCTTCACCCAAATCATTCATTACACCCTGAGATGTTTTTCCGTTTACGATCAGGAATAATTTTTCAACCAATCTGTCTTTCAATTCAACAAATTTAGTTTCAAACTCCATTTCTAAAGCGCCTAAAGCATCTTTATCCTGAGTACGTTTACGTTTATCTTTTACGGCTCTTGCAAATAATTTTTTATCAAGAACTACACCGTGTAAAGATGGAGAGGCTTTTAATGAAGCATCTTTTACATCTCCTGCTTTATCCCCAAAGATTGCACGAAGCAATTTTTCTTCTGGAGTAGGATCTGATTCTCCTTTTGGTGTAATTTTTCCGATTAGAATGTCGCCAGGTTTAACCTCTGCTCCAATTCTGATCATACCGTTTTCATCTAAATCTTTAGTAGCTTCTTCAGAAACGTTAGGAATATCGTTTGTTAACTCTTCATTTCCTAACTTAGTATCTCTAACCTCTAATGAATAATCATCAACGTGGATAGAAGTAAAAATATCATCACGAACTACTTTTTCAGAAATTACAATCGCATCCTCAAAGTTATATCCTTTCCATGGCATGAACGCAACTTTTAAGTTTCTACCTAAAGCTAATTCACCATTTTGAGTAGCATATCCTTCTGATAATACTTGTCCAAGAATAACTCTGTCACCTTTTCTTACGATTGGTTTCAAGTTGATACTTGTACCTTGATTGGTTTTTCTAAATTTAATTAAGTTGTATGTTTTTTCATCAGCATCAAAACTAACCATTCTTTCATCTTCAGTACGGTCGTATTTGATAGTAATGATGTTTGCATCAACATATTCTACAGTTCCATCTCCTTCAGCATTAATCAATACTCTGGAATCTGAAGCTACCTGACGCTCTAAACCTGTACCAACAATTGGTGCTTCCGGACGGATCAAAGGAACCGCCTGACGCATCATGTTAGATCCCATCAAGGCTCTATTCGCATCATCATGTTCCAGGAAAGGAATCAATGAAGCCGAGATAGAAGCAATCTGGTTAGGAGCAACGTCTGTATAGTGTACAGCAGATGGCTCAACAACCGGGAAGTCACCTTCCTCACGAGCAATAACATTAGTTGCCGTAATTTTACCAGTCTCATCCATTTCAATGTTTGCCTGAGCAATCATTTTTCCTTCTTCTTCTTCAGCACTTAAATAGATAGGTGTACTTTCTAAATCTACTACACCATCTGTAACTTTACGGTATGGAGTTTCGATGAAACCCATTCCGTTAACTTTTGCATAAACACCAAGAGATGAAATCAAACCAATGTTTGGTCCCTCTGGAGTTTCAATCGGACATAAACGACCATAGTGTGTATAGTGAACGTCACGAACCTCAAATCCAGCTCTCTCTCTCGAAAGTCCACCAGGTCCAAGGGCAGAAAGTCTTCTCTTGTGCGTAATCTCAGCCAATGGATTCGTTTGGTCCATAAATTGAGATAACTGGTTCGTACCAAAGAAAGAGTTGATAACCGATGATAATGTTTTAGCATTAATCAAATCGATTGGTGTAAACACCTCGTTATCTCTAACGTTCATTCTCTCACGAATAGTTCTGGCCATACGTGCTAAACCAACACCGAATTGTTGAGACAATTGTTCTCCAACTGTTCTAACACGACGGTTTGATAAGTGATCAATATCATCAATCTCTGCTTTAGAGTTGATCAATTCGATCAAATATTTTACAATGGTAATGATATCTTCTTTGGTAAGCACTTGCTTTTCCATTGGGATATCTAAACCAAGTTTTTTGTTCATTCTGTAACGACCAACTTCACCTAAGTTATAACGTTGATCAGAGAAGAACAATTTATCGATAATACCACGAGCAGTTTCTTCATCAGGCGGTTCTGCGTTACGCAATTGTCTGTAGATATGCTCAACAGCTTCTTTTTCAGAGTTTGTTGGATCTTTTTGTAACGTGTTGTGGATAATAGCATAATCTGCCTGGTTATTATCCTCTTTGTGCAACAAAATAGATTTTACATTAGAATCGATGATTTCTTCAACATTATCTTTGTCGATAATTGTATCTCTATCAAGGATGATTTCGTTACGTTCGATAGAAACTACCTCACCGGTATCTTCATCAACGAAATCCTCGTGCCAAGTGTTCAATACACGTGCAGCAAGTCTTCTTCCAATATATTTTTTAATACCTGTTTTAGAAACTTTAATTTCTTCAGCTAAGTCGAAAATTTCAAGGATATCCTTATCTCTTTCGAACCCGATTGCACGGAATAAAGTTGTAACCGGTAATTTTTTCTTTCTATCGATATAAGCGTACATAACGCTGTTGATATCTGTAGAAAATTCTATCCAAGAACCTTTAAAAGGAATTACTCTGGCAGAATAAAGTTTTGTACCATTTGCATGGAATGATTGACCAAAGAAAACACCAGGAGAACGGTGTAGTTGAGATACTACTACACGCTCAGCACCATTGATAACAAAAGTACCGCTTGGAGTCATATAAGGTATTGTTCCAAGATAAACATCTTGTACAATAGTTTCAAAATCTTCGTGTTCTGGATCTGTACAGTATAGTTTTAACCTGGCTTTTAAAGGCACACTATACGTAAGACCTCTCTCTATACATTCTTGAATTGTATAACGTGGCGGATCAACAAAATAATCTAGGAACTCCAATACAAAGTTGTTTCTTGTATCTGTGATTGGAAAGTTTTCCATGAAGGTGTTGTACAACCCTTCGTTGCCTCTTTCGTCAGATTTAGTTTCTAATTGAAAAAAATCTTTAAAAGATTTAACCTGAACATCCAGGAAATCCGGATAATCAGGAATATTTTTTGTAGAGGCAAAATTCAATCTTTCAGTCTGATTTGTTATCATCAATGGACAAAATTTTGATTAAAAAAAAGTAATTTTTTGTGTAAAAACACAATGTTTAATGGATACCTTCTTTTTGTAATCAGTACATCTTTAAAAATAACCCGATAAAAATGGCTTAATTTTTTTTCTTCGTACTGATCAAAAACTTTTTCGTATTTTAAACTATTTGATAATAAAACTTGATATATTTTATTATACGAAAAATGGTTTAGGCCATTGAGTGTTAACTCAAGACCTAAACCTAGTTCTTAAAACCGAGTAAACTTATTTAAGTTCAACTACAGCTCCAGCTTCTTCTAATGATTTTTTAAGACCTTCAGCCTCTTCTTTAGAAACACCTTCTTTAACGTTACTTGGAGCACCGTCAACTACATCTTTAGCTTCTTTAAGACCTAAACCTGTAAGTTCTTTTACTAATTTTACAACTGCTAATTTAGAAGCACCAGCTTCTTTTAATACAACTGTAAATTCAGTTTGTGCTTCTTCAGCAGCACCTTCTCCACCACCAGCAGCAACTACAACAGCTGCAGCAGCAGGCTCGATACCATACTCGTCTTTTAATATTGTTGCTAATTCGTTAACTTCTTTAACTGTTAAGTTAACTAATTGTTCTGCGAATTGTTTCAAATCTGCCATTTTTTCTATCGTTTAAAATGATTTGTAAAATATAATTTATTTATTGTGCGCTATTTAAGCAGCAAGGAAATAAAATTTCCCGCATTTGTTATTATGCCTCAGTCTCTTCGCTATTAGCGAATTGATTCTGTAAAGCAGAGATAACTCTTTGTGCTGGTGATTGCAATAATCCAATAAGTTCTCCAAGAAGCTCTTCTTTAGATTTAATAGTTGCTAATGCATCTAATTGATCATCTCCAATATAAACCTCAGAATTAATATAAGCTCCTTTTAATACAGGTTTAGCCGATTTTTTTCTGAAATCTTTAATTATTTTTCCAGGTGCATTTGCAACATCTGAAATAAATATAGCACTATTACCAGTCAATACTGAAGGTAAATCACCATAGTCATTAGCAGAAGCTTCCATTGCTTTTGCAAGCAAAGTGTTTTTTACAACCTCTAATTTAATACCTGCTTTATAGCAAGCTCTTCTTAAGCTTGAAGTTGTTTCTGCATTTAATCCAGAAATATCAGATACATAAATAATATTTGTACCAGCTAACTGTGCAGTTAAATCTTCAATCGCGATTGATTTTTCTTCTCTAGTCATACTAAAAATTATTAACTACCAATTATACTGCTTTAGGGTCCAATGCAATTGCAGGACTCATAGTGCTTGTAAGGTGAATACCTTTAATATAGGTACCTTTAGCAGCAGTTGGTTTAAGTTTGATTAATGTTTGAATAATTTCGTGTGCATTGTCATAAATTTGCTCAGCTCCAAAAGAAACTTTACCAATTCCTGCATGTACGATACCAGTTTTATCAACTTTAAAGTCAATTTTACCAGCTTTTACCTCTGCAACAGCTTTAGCAACATCCATAGTTACTGTACCTGTTTTAGGGTTTGGCATTAAACCTCTAGGTCCTAAAATACGACCTAATGGACCTAATTTACCCATAACAGCTGGCATAGTGATGATAACATCAACATCTGTCCAACCATCTTTAATTTTTTGTAAGTAATCATCAAGACCAACGTAGTCAGCCCCAGCTTCTTTAGCTTCCGCTTCTTTATCTGGAGTAACCAATGCTAATACTTTAACGTCTTTACCAGTTCCGTGAGGTAATGTAACTACACCTCTAACCATTTGATTCGCTTTTCTTGGATCTACACCCAAACGAACTGCGATATCAACAGACTCATCAAATTTTGCAGAAGCTATAACTTTAATTAATGCAGCTGCATCTTTTAAAGAGTATAGTTTGTTCTTTTCAATTTTTGAAGCAGCCTCTTTTTGCTTTTTTGTTAATTTTGCCATTTCTTTCTCTTAATTAAAAAGGAGCATCTCCTGATACAGTTATACCCATAGATCTAGCAGTTCCAGCGATCATGCTCATTGCAGATTCGATTGTGAATGCATTTAAATCTACCATTTTATCTTCAGCGATTGCTTTGATAACGTCCCAAGTAACGCTAGCTACTTTTTTACGATTTGGTTCACCTGATCCAGACTTTAGCTTTGCAGCTTCCAATAATTGGACAGCAGCTGGAGGAGTTTTTACAACAAAATCAAATGATTTGTCTTTATACACAGTAATTTGTACTGGGCATATTTTGCCAGGTTTATCTTGTGTTCTAGCATTGAACTGCTTACAGAACTCCATGATATTAACCCCAGCAGCTCCTAAAGCAGGTCCAACCGGTGGCGACGGATTCGCAGCACCTCCCTTAACTTGTAGTTTAACTACCTTACTAATTTCTTTAGCCATTTTTTAAAAAATTTAACACTATAATCATAGGAAGCGATTATAATGGTTATTATAGATGTAACAAAAATTATACTTTTTCAACTTGCATAAAACTCAACTCTAATGGTGTTTTTCTTCCGAAAATCTTAACCATTACTTCAAGTTTACGCTTTTCTTCATTGATTTTTTCAACTGTACCATTGAATCCGTTAAACGGACCATCGATCACTTTAACAGTTTCACCTAAGTTGAAAGGAATAGCACGAGTATCTGTATTCACAGCTAACTCATCTACCTTACCTAACATTCTATTTACTTCAGAAAGTCTCAAAGGAACAGGTTCTCCGCCTTTGATCTCACCTAGAAATCCAATTACACTAGTAATAGACTTGATAATATGAGGTATCTCACCAACCAAGTTAGCTTCGATCATAACATATCCAGGGAAATAAACTTTATCCTTAGACATTTTCTTTCCTTCTTTTACAGTAACTACTTTTTCTGTAGGCACTAAAACTTGGGAAACATAATCACCCATACCTAGTCTGGCAATCTCAGTTTCGATGTAAGCTTTGACTTTATTCTCTTGTCCGCTTACAGCTCTAACCACGTACCATTTTTTTACATTATTATCTGCCATCACAAAAAAATTATCCTTTTAACCAGTTAAAAAATCCAGCCAAAGCTTTTGCAAAAAATTCGTCTACTCCCCATGTTGCCAAAGCGAATAAGATCGAAAATACAGCCACAACAATTGTCAATTTTTGAACCTCAGCCCAAGCAGGCCAAGTAACATTTGACTTTAACTCTTCGAAAGCCTCTGATAAATAATTCGTAACTTTTGTCATTTGATATATTTTTTTATTGCACGGGCGGAGGGATTCGAACCCCCATCAACGGTTTTGGAGACCGCTATTCTACCCTTGAACTACGCCCGTAATTAAAAGCCAGTGATTTCAGTTAAGAAAATCAACTGGCTTTTTATAATTATTTATAGGATTATCCTACGATTTCAGTCACCTGACCTGCTCCTACTGTTCTACCACCTTCACGGATAGCGAAACGTAAACCTACGCTCATTGCGATTGGGCTTAACAAAGCAACATTGATAGTCAAGTTATCTCCTGGCATTACCATCTCTACTCCTTCTGGTAAAGTAATAACTCCTGTTACGTCAGTTGTACGTACGTAGAACTGTGGACGGTAGTTATTATGGAATGGAGTATGACGTCCACCTTCTTCTTTTTTCAAGATATAAACCTCTGCTTTGAAAGTAGCGTGTGGTTTTACTGATCCTGGCTTAATGATAACCATTCCTCTTTTGATAGATTCTTTATCAACACCTCTTAACAATAAACCTACGTTATCTCCAGCTTCTCCTCTGTCAAGGATTTTACGGAACATCTCAACTCCTGTAATAGTAGAAGTTAATTTGTCAGCTCCCATACCAATGATTTCAACAGCATCTCCTGTATTAGCAATACCTGTTTCGATACGACCTGTAGCAACAGTTCCACGACCAGTAATTGTAAATACATCTTCAACCGGCATCAAGAATGGCTTAGCAGTATCACGGATTGGCTCTTCGATCCAAGAATCTACAGCTTCCATCAATTCAAGAATTTTAGGAACCCAAGCAGGATCATTATTCAATCCTCCTAAAGCAGAACCTTGAACTACAGGACCATTATCTCCATCATATTCGTAGAAAGATAATAAATCTCTAATTTCCATTTCAACAAGCTCTAATAACTCAGCGTCATCAACCATGTCAACTTTATTCATGAAAACTACCATTCTAGGAATACCAACCTGGCGACCTAAAAGGATGTGCTCACGTGTTTGTGGCATTGGACCATCTGTAGCAGCAACTACTAAGATAGCTCCATCCATTTGAGCAGCACCAGTAACCATGTTCTTTACGTAATCCGCGTGACCTGGACAGTCAACGTGAGCGTAGTGACGGTTAGCAGTTTCGTACTCAACGTGTGATGTATTAATAGTAATACCTCTTTCTTTCTCCTCTGGAGCGTTATCGATTTGATCAAACGATTTTGCTTGACAGTAACCAGCATCAGACAATACTTTTGTAATTGCTGCAGTTAATGTAGTTTTTCCGTGATCCACGTGTCCAATTGTACCTATGTTTAAGTGCGGTTTGGAACGATTAAAATTCTCCTTTGCCATTTTACTTAATTTTTAATCTTAGTTATATATTAATTTTCAATTTCCTACTTACTTGAGCCAACTACGGGAATTGAACCCGTGACCTCTTCCTTACCAAGGAAGCACTCTACCTCTGAGCTAAGTCGGCAGAGAGTTCTGATTTAGATTGTATTTATAAATTTTAGATTTAAAATCTAAAATCTACGCTCCGAATCTTAACTTCTTTTTGTGGGGAGAGCAGGATTCGAACCTGCGAAGTTCACACAGCAGATTTACAGTCTGCCCTCGTTGGCCGCTTGAGTATCTCCCCTTTTTTTTTATCAATAATTGCATGAACAATTTCAAATCGCATTTGAAATATTTAGAGCCGGCGGAGGGACTCGAACCCACGACCTGCTGATTACAAATCAGCTGCTCTAGCCAACTGAGCTACGCTGGCAATATCAATAAAAAAGTCCGCTATTTCTAACGGACTGCAAATGTAGCTATTTTATCTTTTAATCAAAACATTTTTTTAAAAAAATTTTCAATTATATGTGTGTTCTTATTTTTTCTTTCCTTTTTACCAATACACGCTCTAAGGATTCAGCCGAAAGCTCAATCGCCTCTTCAAATGTCTTACATTGTTTTTTAACCAAAAAATCATCTCCCGGAACATTAACCTTAATCTCTACTGCCTTATTCTCCTTATCACTGGTTCTTTCGACTTTTAAAAAAATGTCAGCCGAAACAACTCGATCATAATACTTTTCTAATTTATCCATTCTTTCCTGAATAAAATCCACTAATTTTCTGTCAACAGTAAAGTTAACTGCATGAACATCTACCTTCATAATACAAATTTTAGGGTTAAACATTTCAGAATCATTATTTATTTCTAGGATGCGCATTACCATACACCTTTTTAAGCTCTGCCAAACTATTATGAGTATAAACTTGCGTGGATGCCAAACTCGAATGTCCTAACAATTCTTTAACTGAATTTAAATCTGCTCCGTTATTTAATAAGTGAGTCGCAAAAGTATGCCGAAGCACATGAGGACTTTTTTTTACCTTTTCAGAGACTTTACTAAAGTATGAATTTATTAATCGATACACAAAAGATTCACTCAATTTTAACCCTTTTACCGAAATAAAAAAATAATCATCATTTACTATCTTTTCAACCGAAGCCCTTTCCTGCAAGTATAAATTAAACTGCTCTGCTATAATTGGCAAAACAGGAATTATACGCTCTTTGTTTCGCTTTCCTAAAACTTTAATCACACTTGAAGACAAATCAACATTGTATTTCATCAAATTTATAAGCTCCGCCCTTCGCATCCCTGTTGTATAAAAAAGATCAACAATAAGCTTATCTCTCACCTCTTCGAACCCAGAAGGATTACCAAACTGCTGCATTAAGTCCGTTAATTCTTTTTCAGAAAAAGGAATCTGCACAATTTTAGGAGTCTTTAACGCTTTATGCTTCAACATCGGACTAACCTCGATTTGCTTTGTCTTTAGAAGGAATTTATAAAACGCTTTTAGAGAAGACATCTTCCTATTAACAGAAACATTAGAAATACCCTCATCAACCAGAGAAACAATCCAGCTTCTTATCTGACCATAATTAACCTGTTCGATATCTCCTTGTTCAAAATGAGCTTTATTGAACGTTTCAAAAAACAAAATATCATTCAAATAAGCATTAATCGTATGCAACGAATACTTTTTCTCTAATTGAAGATAATCACGAAATGCTTCTTTATTTGCTTTCATAAGAACAAAGCCTTTTTACATCACTTAAACAAAATATTATTCACCTCAAAATTAAGCATAAAAAAACCGTTAGTATCAAAATTTTGACAACTAACGGTAATTATTTTTGACAAGCTATATACTAACTTTCTAAACCATCTTTCATGTTTTGAATGTAAGCTGCTTTTTGAATTTTGATTCTATTTTTAACAGAAGGCTTAATAAAAGCAGTACGTGCTCTTAGCTGACGAACAGTTCCTGTTTTATCAAATTTTCTTTTATAGCGCTTTAATGCTCTATCGATATTTTCTCCGTCTTTAATTGGTATAATTAACATAATATAGACACCCCCTTTCGTTAAGTGTGCAAAAGTATATATTAATTATGAATTATGAGTTATAAATTATCAATTATTTTTTAAGAGAAAAAAGAAGATAGAAAAAAGAGAACAGATTTAAAAATATATCACTTATAATTAGACAATTAAGTAAAACTTATTCTTTATTCTTTATTCTTTATTCTTTATTCTTTATTCTTTCAATAAATTTCTGGAAATCACTACTTTTTGAATTTCGGTAGTTCCTTCTCCAATTGTACACAACTTAGCATCACGATAAAATTTTTCTACAGGATAATCTTTTGTATAACCATAACCACCGTGAATCTGAACGGCTTCGTTAGCAATTCTAACGCAGGCTTCTGAAGCGTACATTTTCGCCATGGCACCAAGTGTTGTAACGGGTTTATGTTGTTGCTTTAAGAAAGCAGCCTTGTGCAATAGTAATTCCGATGCTTCGATCTCTGTTGCCATGTCAGCCAATTTAAACGAAATTCCCTGAAAATTACTAATCGGCTGCCCAAACTGATGTCTTTCTTTCGAATACTTAAGAGCTGCCTCATAAGCTCCTTTTGCAATTCCTAATGACAGAGCTCCAATTGAAATACGTCCGCCATCTAATATTTTCATAGCCTGAACAAATCCCTGCCCTACTTCACCTAATCTATTTGCATCCGGAACACGGCAACCATCAAAAACCAACTCGGCAGTTTCGCTGGCACGCATTCCTAATTTATTTTCTTTTTTACCAGAAGTAAATCCTTTCATTCCTTTTTCGAAAACAAAAGCGGTCATTCCTTTAGAATCTCCTTTTTCTCCGGTACGTACAATTACTACGGCAATATCTCCGGAAATAGCGTGGGTTATAAAATTCTTAGCTCCGTTTACAATCCATTCATCACCGTCTTTAACAGCTGTCGTATTCATTCCTCCTGCATCAGAACCTGTATTATGCTCTGTTAATCCCCAGGCTCCTATATATTCTGCGGTAGCTAATTTTGGCAGCCATTTTTTCTTTTGCTCTTCATTTCCAAAAGTCAAAATATGATTGGTGCATAAAGAATTATGAGCCGCTACTGATAAACCAATTGAAGGATCTACTTTTGAAATTTCTTCAACAACTGTAATATATTCATGATATCCTAAACCTGATCCGCCGTATTCTTCAGGAACTAAAACCCCCATAAATCCCATTTCGCCTAATTTTTTAAATAAGGGTATTGGAAAAATTTGAGCCTCATCCCATTCCATTATATTAGGTCTGATATTTTTTTCGGCAAAATCTCTTATAGATTGAGCAATCATTGATTGCGTTTCGTTATATTCAAAATTCATTGTAAGCTGCTTTTGTTTTAGAACTCCAAATATAAACTAATTATTTTTGCTTTATCAACAGGAAAACCTTTAATTTTTGATAAATCCTCAATATTATTAATATTTCCGTTCATACTTCGATAAGTGACAATTTGTTTTGCCAGCTCATATCTAAAATACGAAAACTGCGATAACTCTTTTAAAGAGGCTTCATTTATAGCAATCTTTTTAAAAGAGGAAGGTATTACAACTTTAAAATGCGAATTTAATTCATTAATAACTTCAGGCGAAAGCCCCCAAACATCCTTCATTTGCTCCATAGAAACAAAACATCCCAAGATTTCTTTTTGCTTTAGGATTCGCAATGATAATGCTTCACCTATACCATAAAGTTTAATTAAATCTTCCTGGGTTGCCTGATTGATATCTAAAACTACCATTTTTTGTTTTTTGAAGTTGTCTTTTTTGAAATTCTCTTTCTGACCAAATTCTTTCCTCTCTGTTTTAAAATTTGACTTATTCTGAACCCAATCCGGAAATTTAAAAAGCGGAGCAATCACATTCAGTAAAGAATCTGAAATTTTTGTTACTTCCTGAAACTCTTTCGCAGAAGCCACATATTTATTTTCTTTTCGGAAAGCCAACAAACGATCTATCTGCTGAACTGACATCCCTAGCTTATATCCTTTATAGTCTGTAATAAAATTGGGGTTGAAAGCATATACTTTTGGTTTTTCAGCCGCTTTTGTAAGTTTCATAGCATCAATTTCTGACTGCAAAGACATCCATGCTTCCTTTTCAGGAAATGATTTTTCAGGCAAAGTAAAATCAGTGAAGAAATATACCAGCTGCAATACTATTATAACAACAAAAAGTACAAAAACCCCAGTACGTTGTTCTTGTGTAAACTTAAAATGTAATTTTATGGCTCTGAAATTCATCTTCTGTAGTGCATTTATTTTAATTCAACCTTTTTTAACTGAATAAATTTATAAATATTTTACTACAATTATACGTTATTAGAAACTATTTACCTAACTGTAATGACATTTTTCCAATTCGCATTTTAGTTCTTCTCCTACTAATAAAAGAGAAATGGGTTTCAAAAAGTTAAAAATTCCTTTTTTATAACTTAAAACTTAATTATTGTTTTTATTTTTTATAAAAAACTATACATTTGGAGCTTAATAATAATAAAAACCACATATATGTCAATTTGGAAAAGAAAACCATTAAATCAGCTTTTGGCAGAAGCCGCTGATTCCGAAAAAGGATTAAAGAAAACATTAACAGCACCCGGATTGGTTGCTTTAGGAATTGGAGCTATTATTGGAGCTGGTTTATTTTCGATTACTGGTCTTGCAGCATCTATGAATGCAGGTCCGGCGATAACCATTTCGTTTCTTGTAGCTGCGTTTGGATGTGTTTTTGCTGGTTTATGCTATGCTGAATTTTCTTCGATGATTCCAGTTGCCGGAAGTGCCTATACGTACTCATTTGCAACAATGGGTGAATTTGTAGCATGGATCATTGGTTGGGATTTGGTTTTAGAATACGCTGTAGGAGCCGCAACAGTTTCTATTAGCTGGTCGAGGTATTTTGGCAAATTTCTTAGTGGCTATGGTATACATCTCAATGAGTCATACATGCTTTCTCCTTTTGAAGGAGGTATAATCAACGTTCCTGCTGTAGTAATTGTAATGATAATGTCATTAATATTAATGCGAGGAACAAAAGAATCTGCTTTTGTAAACGGTATTATCGTTTTATTAAAAGTTACGGTTGTATTAGTTTTTATTGCCGTAGGATGGCAATACATCAGACCTGAAAACTACACACCATATATCCCTGAAAATACTGGTAAATTTGGAGAATTTGGTTTTTCCGGAATAATTAGAGCTGCCGCAATTGTATTTTTTGCATACATTGGTTTTGATGCCGTTTCTACTGCAGCTCAGGAAGCTAAAAACCCAAAAAGAGATATGCCTATTGGAATTTTATTATCATTAGCAATCTGTACTATTTTATATATTCTTTTTGCTCACGTAATGACGGG
The DNA here is from genome assembly GCF_002217195.1 of Flavobacterium aquidurense. NCBI lineage: Bacteria > Pseudomonadati > Bacteroidota > Flavobacteriia > Flavobacteriales > Flavobacteriaceae > Flavobacterium > Flavobacterium aquidurense. Next base: position 26,152 of record NZ_MUGR01000004.1, read on the forward strand.
AGTTGTAAACTATCAGGCTTTTGCCGGTAAAGACGGAATTGCACCGGTAGCAATTGCAGTTGAATCGATGGGGCATGTGGGAGCAAACGGTATGATTACTCCGGCATATCCATGGTTGAATAATGCTATTTTACTTGCTATCCTTGGTGGTTATGCTTCTGTAATTTTGGTCATGTTAATGGGACAAAGCAGGGTATTTTTCTCTATGAGTAAAGATGGATTAATGCCAAAAGTTTTCTCTGAAGTGCACCCGAAATTTAGAACTCCTGCAAAAAACAATTTATTATTCATGGTTATTGTGAGCCTTTTTGCTGCGTTTGTTCCTGCACGAGTAGTAGGAGAAATGACCAGTATTGGTACTTTGTTTGCTTTCATCCTTGTTTGTATTGGTGTATTGATTATGCGTAAAAAGATGCCGGATGCACCAAGAGCTTTTAGAACACCACTTGTACCTTTTGTACCAATTGCCGGAGTATTAGTATGTTTATTTATGATGGTGTTTTTACCATTGGATACATGGATCAGACTAATCGCCTGGATGATGCTTGGTTTTGATTTATACTTGTTCTACGGAATGAAAAATAGTGTACTAAACAAAGGCACCTTTAGTACAGGTAACTATAAAACTATCGCTTATTCCGGATACGCAATGGTAATAGCATTGGTAGTTGTTGCTTACATCAACCATTTAGATGCAAATGCTGACGGAGCTTTCTTGTATTATTTCTCTTTAGTATTTGCAGCAATTCATGCTGTAGTATTTACTTTTAGTTTTAATAAATCAAGATAAAACATGTTTTTATAATAAAAAGGGCTTTAAAGTAATACTTTAAAGCCCTTTTTTATGCTTATAATTTACGTTTATAAATCAAAAACTGATGTTCGCTTGGCACGAACTAAATCTTTTAGCCGAATCCAAAATGCCAGAGTAAGGTAGACTCCAAACCACAAACCGGCTGTAACAAACGAAATGTAAATAAAAAACAGCCTTACACTTGTTACTCTCATCCCCAATTTATCTGCAAGTCGGGATGAAACATGAAATCCATATTTCTCGAAGAAAAACTTGAGTTTTAAAATTGCTGACATAGTAGATTTTTATATTTTATCCTTCGATTTTACACAGGATCTTATTAATATTTGCTCAGAGTGGCAAAAGTACAAAATTATACCATTGACACATTTTCTAATTGCCTAATTACTTTTGAGTAAATTCATTCCTAAAGCACATTTCAGACATGCTTTTTGATTGCAATACTCATTTTTGAGCTCTAACAATGATTGTGTTTCGAAAGCATTTTCACAAGAAATCCCGAAAGAATCGAACTTATCAATAATCGCATTTTTCTCTGGAGCAACCTCATTCATAAACGCTATCAAATCTTCAGAAATTGATTCATTTCTCATATTCGAGTAAGCAAACTGAATTGGAATTATCGTATTGATAATAATCAGATCTAAGAAGGCTTTTGATAACACTTTTGGCTTACTGATGCTCTTTTTATCAAACTGGTAATGATTTTGCCAATACAAACTTGCAGAAACTCCCAACAGATCGTAGACACTTTTGACCGATTTCAGATCAATTATTTTTGAAAATATATTTTGGTGTTTATGGTACAAATTAGCCAATTGCGAAAGCCTGATGGTAGGAAAATTATCGGGACGATGCTTAAAAAACTGCACTGTATCCACATGCTGTTTTTCTAATTGGTATTTATTAAGAAGATAATAGTACCTTAATTTCAGATCAATAAAATAAACATCTTCTTTTTCATCATTTAATAATCCTGAAGTTCCTAAAAGCATTGCCTCCAGATTTTCGACTTCAAAACTCTCTTTGCGAATAATCGAAAACGGGATGGATTTTGCAATTTGCAAAAAGGAATTACCATTTGTATTTAAGCCAAAATTCTTTGCCAGTAATGAAAACAAAACAGCCTCCCAATCGTGATTTGTTTCCTCTAATAAATCATATATAAATTTTGATTTTCTTTCTAAACGTTCTAAGAATAATCTTTCGCGCCAATTTTTAAAGACAAATTCATCAATTTCTCCGATACTTTTTTCGCAAAAGATCCATGATTTAGGAATTATGAGCGCATTATAACTTGAGAGAAGATCTGAAGAAACATAATCTTTAAGTACCAAAACAGGAATCTGTCTATTGTTCTTGCCATAGATATCCGTGTCATGTTCCCAAACTACATGTAAAATTACATTTTCATAAGCGGCATCGTTCTCGTGACCATGGACATACCAATCTGATGATTTTAAATGAATCTCGATATTGCCAGCCCATTTTTGATCTCCAATTGCAATCTGGGCATTAAAAAAATCAGGACCCGCAAGTTCTAAATAATCTCCCGTCCTTATAATTGTGATGGATTCATTCCGGACAGTCTGCAAATTTAATGTATCGAACTTTTTAAATTTCCATAGATAATGAAGGAAGTCTTCTTTCATTTTTAGGTTTTTACTTTGGTTTATAAAACCCTAAAAATAATTAAAATAATACTAATCCTACAATTTAATTCGCTTTTTTATTTTAACAGATATAATTTTGCACATGCCCGTGCATCAGACAAAGCTTCATGATGGTTTAACTGAATGTTCATTTCTCTGCAACAATCACTTAGTTTAGTCGGCTTAAAGCCTTTTGCCTTGTATATTTTAACGGTACATTCCCATTTTTCAGCTATATTCAAATCTTCATATTGCAGTCCGTAGAGTGCCATAGATTTTGCCAAAACATTTCTATCAAAGCTTTCGTTATGAGCTACAACTATTCTATTTCTTAATCTTTTTTCGATTTCCGGAAAAACCTGCACAAAAGATCGCGCGTTTACAGTATCACTAGGATAAATCCCGTGAACACGGATTGTAAACGGATTGTACTCATTTCTGGGCGGTTTAATCAAGGTAACAAACTCATCGACAATTATTCCGTTCTCTACAGTAACAATACCAACTGAACAAGGATGATGCCCTGTGGCGGTTTCAAAATCTATTGCGGTAAAATTCATTTTATACTGAGCTAAAAAATCCATAAATCTAATTGTTTAAACTAGATTTATGGATTTATAAATTATTAAAACTATTTTTATTTTATAGATCCAATGATGTCATATTTTGTGATAATATGATGATTTCCATTTCCAAGATCAACTAAAACGGCGTCATTTTCTTTGGTAAACAATTTAGAAACTTCTTCAATTGGAGTTCCTAATTTTACAATCGGGAAAGGTTTCCCCATTACTTCTTTAATTGGCTTTTCGGCAACATTTTTATCCGCAACATAACTTCTAAATAAATCTGTTTCATCTACGGAACCCACAAATCCGTTGATGTCTACCACAGGAATTTGTGAAATTTTATATTTACGCATACGTTCAATTGCATGCGAAACCAGTTCTTCTGTACGTACTACGATCAGCTCCTTATCGATATGATCTTTAATAACATCTTCTGCCTTTGTTATGTTTTCTTCTAAGAATCCACGCTCACGCATCCAGTCATCATTGAACATTTTACCTACATAACGGCTTCCTGAATCATGAAAAAGTACCACAACAACATCATCCGGCTTAAAATGTTCTTTAAGCTGTAACAATCCTTTTATACATGCTCCGGCAGAATTTCCAACAAAAATTGCTTCTTCAAGCGCGATCTTTCTGGTGTAAACTGCTGCATCTTTATCTGTTACTTTTGTAAAACCATCGATTAAAGAAAAATCAACATTTTTAGGCAATATATCTTCGCCAATTCCCTCTGTGATATATGAGTAAATTTCGTTTTCATCAAAAATCCCGGTCTCATGGTATTTTTTAAAAACAGAACCATAAGTATCAATTCCCCAAATTTTAATATTCGGATTTTTCTCTTTCAAATATCTTCCAACCCCTGAAATTGTACCTCCTGTTCCTACTCCAACTACAAAATGAGTAATTTTCCCCTCTGTTTGTTTCCAGATTTCCGGTCCCGTCTGTTCATAATGTGCCAAAGAATTTGACATGTTATCATATTGATTTACATACCAAGAATTAGGTGTTTCCTCTGCCAAACGTTTTGAAACGGAATAATACGAACGTGGATCCGTTGGCTCAACATCTGTAGGACAAACTACAACTTTGGCACCTACAGCACGTAAAATATCCATTTTTTCTTTAGACTGTTTGTCTGAGATTACACAAATCAGTTTATATCCTTTAATGATAGCCACAAGTGCTAATCCCATACCAGTATTTCCAGAAGTACCTTCAATGATAGTTCCTCCGGGTTTTAAACGTCCATCTGCCTCTGCATCCTCCACCATTTTTACGGCCATTCTGTCTTTTACAGAATTTCCGGGATTAAATGTTTCGACTTTTGCCAATACTAACGCATCAATTTCAGCAACAATTTTGTTGAGTTTTACCAATGGTGTATTACCAATTGTTTCTAAAATGTTATTTGAAAAGTCCATTTTTATTTAATTTTAATATTTGATTTTAATATAACTATTGCCCCTGATTTTACTGGAAGAAATTCCAAACTAAACCAAATCGGATCACGAAGTCACGATAAGGATTGTTAGGTGCCGAATAATAATCGCTTTTAGAAAAAAGAGCATTTATATGTTCTGCTTTTAAATAAAACCTAGTCTGACGAATTCTTGCATTTACGAAAAGATCAAATAAAGGATAACCTCCAATTTCTTTATTTTTCTGAACAAAAAACTCTCCAATAACAGGATTATAATCATTTCCGTAATACTTTGTAAAATAATTAAAGACGATTCCGGTTTGCATAAACAGTGCTTTCTTAAAAAAGTGACCGGAATAATAAAATGTATTTCTTGTAACAAAATCAGGCACATTTAAAATCAAATCTGACTGATCTACTTTTTGATATAAAAGGGTATTATCTAATGCAAAATGACCAAATTTGAATTCACGGCTTGCCTTTATTTCCAGATAATTAATAGCATTTCCGTACTGAGCAGGATTGATAATTTGTGTATTAACTTTTATTTGATCCGGTGAAGAAACATCAGCAAAATACAAATGATCCTTTAAAACCGTATATTGAACTTCGGCATTCAGCCAGGGTGTAAGAACGCTGGCACTAAGCGAATTAATTTTTTCGTTTTTAAAATCCTTCGACCAGTTATATTGCACATAACTGCTTTGGTATAAATTGTAGTTATTATTTGGTAATTTGTTGATGTTACGATATCTGAAATCAAACTGGATTTTATCATTAAAATCATATTTTAATTTAGCATCTAAATTAGAAAGTGATTGGTTTGTGATGGATCTGGAATAGAAAAATCGCCCGTTCCATTTATTTTTTTGATATTCATATTGTCCTCCAAAATTATTAATCTGAAGAAATAAATTATCCGGAATAACATTCTTTGCTGTATCTATTAATATTCTTCCATATTCGTAATTTGACCTGTAATCATCTACAAAGAAATTGAACTTTCCTAAAAGAGAATTTTCATAAGCAAGTCCTACTCTGTTATATAACCTTTCGTATTTGGTGTGATCATTTATCCCACTTGTCACGTATGATTCTCCAAATCGTTTTACCGGCGTGGTACCAACAGTCGACAAAACGGTCTGCTGATTGTATTCGAAATGTTTGCTTTCGTAATTGAATTGATGTGTTACATATAGATTGTTGCTTCCGTCTGTTGGATTTATTCTAAAAGCATGGTCAAAAAACAAACGTCTTCCTTTTAGGAGTGACTTTGCATCTGTAAGGTACACTTGTAATCTCTGTCGGTTTTTATAATCTTTATTGTCACTCTCAAAATCCGAAGTAGATGTAATTCCGCCGTTTTCACCATTTGAAATATCCTGAGAGGTAAAATGAGCTTTTATTTCATACCTCTTGTCAGTTGTCGCATAACTTGTTGTAAACCTGAAATTTCCGGCACTAACCAATTGGTTTATATAATCTCCCTCTGAACGTAAACCTCTGTAAGCAATAGAAAAATTAAGGTTTTTGGAGGTATTTAATGTGATAAACGAATCTACGTTTTGTCCTTTGTTTATTGTTGTATTAAAAAACAGTTCTGTTAGCGGCGTCGCTACTGAATAATAATTGATTTGGTCCGCTTGCAAATAATTAAAATGTTTGCCGCTAAATCCTATTTCCGGATAAGGAGAAAAATTAGTCAGACTGTACTGCAAAGTATTAAAAGGCTGCCCGATATTCGAGAAAGCCAAAAGCCCGAAATCATCCTTTCGGATATGGTTTTGTTTATAAGCACTTTTTAGTGTTAACGAAGTATCGACATAGGTAGTATCATGTTCGAGTGTAATAATCTGATATTGATCTATTGTCGCTATTTTTGCTTTCTTCTTTTTTACAGTATCGGTTATACTTGAATATTTTGTATTCATATCTAAACCATTTTTAGAAGTAGTTTTTTCCTGAGAAAACAATAAAGTTGGTACAACTAATAGATATAGAAAAAAGAATATTCTCATTTGATCGCTTTATATGGAATTATTTTGGCAAAATTTGTCAGGCAAAGGTAAAAGATAAAAACGTATAAAAAAACAAATCATTGTTATTGAGTTATTTTTTCAGGCCACATCCGCAGAAGTAAAAACCCCCAATCAGAAAAGTGATTGAGGGTTTTCAAAAAAAAATCAAAATATTTATTTTTTCTAATTCCAGTCCGGATTTTGTCCTAAACCTGGATTAGTGTTCAATTCAATTTGTGGTATTGGCCATAAGAACTTATAATTTTCGTATGGTATAGCAGCAACAGGAGTAGTAACAACAAAACTATTTCCTAATACATATGCAGCGGCAGCAGGTGCGCCATTAGCAAATTTTGCAGGAACTCCCTTATTAGCATCAGCAATAGCTGGTATTGGGTCATTTTGTAATCTATGAATATCTGTCCATCTGCGACCTTCCTGTAAGAACTCAATTCTTCTTTCTTTAAGAATACCCGCAACCAAGGCAGCATCTGTAGGAAAATCAGCAGCAACATATGCTTGAGTAGCCGGAAGAGCTAAAGATCTATTTCTTACAGAGTTTAACAAAGTCAAAGCAGCTGTTGGATTTGACAAACGTGCCTGAGCCTCTGCCATGTTCAATACTACTTCAGCATACCTAATAACCGGTGCAGCATCTGTTCTGTTAGTAACGTCTGTATATTTATTAGAATATTTAATACCAGAAGCAGGAGTAAAAATAAACTTTCCGTTTTCTCTTCGTTTATCATCAGCTAACCATTTAGAATCTCTCCAAAGAATTGGACTAATACACACTAAAGCCCTATCTTTTAATATACTAGCCAATGCAGCATTAGAACCAGGATTAGATATCGCAGAATGTTGGATAGAAAAAATAGATTCTGAGTTACTAGGCGCACTTCCAGTAGTATTCTGAAACGGAGCATAAGGATCAGCAGTAATTGCAAAAGCTGAAGTTAATTTATTTCCTTCAACTATTACATTTGCCCAATCTCTCTTTTGAAGATAAAGTCTTGTTTTGAATGCAATTGCAGCCCATTTAGAAGCTCTACCAACAACTCTTGATGAAAAACTAGTTGAGTTACCAGTTGTGATTAACGTTTCTGCATCATTTAAATCTGTCAAAACTTTTGCATAAACTTCAGCAACTGTATTTCTTGGTTTTGCCGATTCTGTTTTAATTTCTTCACTTGTATTAACCCCAACTTCTCTGTAAGGAATACCCGGATGAGTAGCGCCAGGGGTGAAAAAATATGGTTTTGCAAAATAAGTAAGTAATTCTAAATGCGTAATCGCTCTTAAAAATTTAGCTTGTCCAATGTAATCATTTCCTACAGCCTGAGTAATTATACCCTTAGCAACAGCATCTGTTGTTCCTTCGATCATAATGTTACATCTGTTGATTAATCTGTAACCATCAACCCAGTAGTAAACATTATTAGCCGTTGTTGGATCATAAGTCCCTCTGTATGTTAACTCATAAAAAGTTTGCATATTTACAACATCTTCACCTCTTGTTTCACCTTGCTCTACAAACGCAGCTCCCCAAACATAACCTCTACCTCCATTAGGACTAGTTGGTGCAGCATTATATTGACCAATAGCTGCAGCATTATAAACCCCATTCATGTAGGTAGAAATCAACGTAGGTGTTGTAAAAGCATCTGGACTTAGAATATTGTTTACTGGTTTTAAATCCAATATTTTTTCTTCTGTACATGAGCTCATCCCGAGTATAACTACAGAAAGTAGCATTGTTTTAATTATATTTTTCATATGTTTTTATTATAAACTTACATTTAATCCAACTGATATCACTTTAGCACGTGGTGTACCATTCACATCTACTCCAGATGTTTCCATTTCTGGATTTATACCTTTATACTTTGTAATTAACCAGATATTTTGCGCCTGAACAAAGAATCTAAAGTTATCTACTCCTATTTTGTCCATTACTAACTTAGGTAATGTATATCCTAAACTGATGTTATCAAGTGAGATAAAATCACCTTTTTCAACAAAACGCGTAGTGGCATTTCCTGAAAGATTTGTAAATGTATTAGAACTAGCAATTAATCTTGGTGTCCATCCGTCTCCAGGATTATCAACACTTTGCCATCTTCCTAATATCTCAGTACCATTATTGTTGAAATTTTGATTCATTAATTCTCTTCTGGTTGCGTTGAAAACTTTATTTCCTCCACTAAATCTAAACATGAAACCAAAATCAAGATTTTTATACTTCATAGTAGATGAAAAAGAGCCATAATATGTAGGCAATGTATTTCCTAAAATAGTTTTATCAGCAGTTCCTAAAGATGCTCCTGTAGCTACGTTAGCAGGATTAGCAGGGTCATAAACAGCATAGGTTGTTGTACTAAGATTTCCTTGTACTAAACTACCATCAGCTTTGTAATAAACCGGATTACCATTTGCTGTGTTAACGCCCCAATATCTGTACCCATATAAAGAGTTAATTGATTCTCCTTCTTTGATAATAATGTTAGGTGCAATATTTGTATCTGTAGATGAACCACCTACAATTGGTTGCCCACCATACAAAGCGGTAACTTTATTTTTAGTAAAAGTCACGTTAGAAGATACATCCCACTTGAAATTTGCATTATTGATAGCTTTGAAAGTTACTGCAAATTCATATCCCTGATTGTACATTTTACCAACGTTTTGATTGATTGTATTGTTTGGAATACCAATAGATGGAGGTGTTGGTGCGGCCAAAACTAAATTATCAATATCATTTTTATAATAATCAAATGCCACAGTCAAACGATTGTTGAACAATCCTAAATCTACACCAAAGTCAACTTTACTTGAAGTTTCCCATTGTAATAAAGGATTTCCGAATTGATAATAACCAATACCATTTGAACCTGCGTATGGAGAACCAATTGTAAGATCTTTTGAAGGATAAGATGCTCCGTTTAAAACATCAACATTACCCACTTCAGAATAAGAACCTCTGAATTTCAAATCAGAAACTACACTGTTAATTCCTTCCATAAACCCTTCTTTAGAAACTGTCCAACCTGCAGAAACTCCAGGGAAATTATGGTATCTAACATCCGATTCAAACTGAGAAATTCCGTCACGTCTTAGAGATCCCTGAATAAAATATTTCTCTTTGTAGTTGTATGTCACGCGACCTAAGTATGATATAATTCCTTTTTCTAGAATACCACCACCCGTATCTTTAGTATTAAAACTATTATTTACTAAGTTCTTATCAAAGAAGTCACTTATAATATCACTTCCCTGACCCCATAATGTTTTATCTTGTGATTTTTGATACTCAGCTACCCCTGTTACACCAAGATTATGATCTTCAGCAAAAGTATGCTTGTAATTCAAAATATTTTGCCAGTTCCATCTCAAAAGATTTCTATTCTCCTGGTACACATATCCATTAAATGAACGTCCGTCTCCATGAATAGGATTCCAGTAATAAAAGCCATCTGTTGAAGCATTATCTGCACTTACTTGTAATTTATAACTTAAGTCAGAAGTAATTTTTGCATTTGCAAATACACTTGCAATAATTCTTGTTGTTGTTGATTTATATTTATTATGATCCAAAACATACATAATATTTGTAATAGCATCTCCCACAGCAGCTAAGTTATCCCACTGACCAACAGCAGCATTACCTGGTGCAAGATTATATCCAGTTGGATCAAGAGCATCATAAATTGGTGTGTTTGGCAATTGTCTGATTGTATTAAAAATATTACCTGACAATCCACTTGCATTACTATTCAAACCATTATACTCTGTTCTGTTCACATTTAAATTGGTCCCAAAACTTAACCATCTGTTGATATCCTGATCAATATTCGCTCTAATCGAATATTTTTTCATACTATTTGATAAATTGATACCATCTAAATCAGTAAGTCCTAAAGACAAATAATATTTTGTTTTCTCAGAACCTCCACTAAAATTAAGATTATGGGTTGTTTGAGGAGCATTTCTTAAAACAGCACTTTGCCAATCTGTATTATATGTATTTCCTACAGCCCAAGGAGTTAGTCCTGCATTCGATCTTTTCTCATTAGAGATAGTAATGAAATCCGGAGTTTGCAATAAATCGTATTTTTTAGCTGCACTAGCAACACCAAAAACACTTGAATAACTTACTTTTAAAGAACCTTTTTTTCCGCTTTTAGTAGTAATCAAGATAACACCATTAGCAGCTCTGGAACCATAAATAGCTGTCGCGGCACCATCCTTTAAGATATCGAAAGATTCAATATCTTCCGGGTTGATATCTGCTAAACCATTTGTAGCTGAAACACCACCAATATCTCCAGAATAAATAGGAATACCATCTACAACAATTAAAGGCTCTGTACTTCCGGAAATAGATCCAATACCTCTAATTCTAATTTTTGGAGCAGCGCCAAGAAGACCTGTATTAGTTAAAACCTGAACTCCTGTTGCTCTACCTGCTAAAACTCCCTCAAAACTTGGAGTAACTAAATTAGCAATGTCACTTCCGGCAATTTTAGAAATAGAACCCGTAACTTCTTTTCTCTTTTGCACACCGTAACCAACAACAACAACCTCATTCATCAATTGAGCTTCTGACTCCAATTGAACATTGACATTGTTTGATGTTCCAACAGTAGCTTCTTTATTATTCATACCTACGTATGAAAATATTAAAACATCTCCAGTTTTTGCTTTCACCGAATAACTTCCGTCGAAATCTGTCTGGGTACTTACTTTAGTTCCCCTTACGAGAACATTTACTCCCGGAATGACGCCTGTTTTATCAGAAACCTTTCCAGTAACAGTTCTTTCCTGAGCGAAAGAAAACTGCATAGACAACGCCACTAATAGCGTACAAATCCATTGTAATTTTAATTTCATTTTAGTTTATTTTGAATTAGTATGCAACAAACATCATAATTATTTCTTAAAAAACCAAAATATTTTAACTTATTTTTAATCTAAATAATTAAACATATATCAATTTATACCATTAAAAACATTAATTTCAATCGTTTTAATAAAAAAATTCCTTGTTTTATGCATAAATTTCAAATTTAATCAAAATCAATATTTAACATTTAATTAACATTTACCAAGATCAATCAGTAAACCTCCCAAAAAAGAATATCTATTTTTACGAACATCATCAAAATAAACAGGTTATTTACTTTTTTGACAAATCCATAATTATTATTAAAGAATTGAAAAGAAATATTTTATAATATTTGTATCTCAAAAAAAACAAAAAATGCTTGCAAAAAATTTCTCGGGTTTTAATTTAGAAACAGGAACAGATGAAGCCGGCAGAGGGTGTCTGGCAGGTCCTGTAACTGCAGCGGCTGTAATATTACCTGCTGATTTTGAAAATTTGATTTTAAATGACAGTAAACAATTGTCTGAAAAGACAAGAGTATTTTTAAAACCCATTATCGAACAACATGCCATTTGTTTTTCTGTTACACACTTACATCCCAAAGAAATTGACGAGATAAATATCTTAAATGCATCGATGAAGGGAATGCAGGAATGTATCCTGAAACTACATCAGGTTCCTGAATTTATTATTGTGGATGGTAATCGTTTACTGAATGCAAAACTTGGACTGAAAAATACTTTTGGCAGGCAGTTTTCAAAAAAAGAAATCGAATTACTAAAATCTATTCCCAATCAGAGTATCATAAAAGGAGATTCTAAATACATCAGCATTGCTGCAGCTTCTGTTCTGGCAAAAACGTATCGTGATGAATATATGGATCAAATTCATGAAGAGTTTCCCATGTACAACTGGAAACAGAATAAAGGATACCCAACGAAAGAGCATCGTGAGGCTATTAGAAAATACGGTACAACAAAATACCACCGAATGAGTTTCAGGCTTTTGCCGGACCAACTTGAATTGAATTTTGAATGATTAAATGACTTATATAATCGACAAGCCATTTAATCATTCAAGATTTAACTTTTTTATTTTTTACTTTTTAAGAACTCAGCAAACTGCTTGGTATCAAAATAAAATGGTCTGATGGCAATAATTTTTCCATTTTTTAAATCAATATGTTCTGAGATTGGCATAGAAAGTGTTTTCCCTGATTTTTTTGCTTTGCACTTTATTGTAAAATAAATAATCACTTCATTTTTAGTTGCATCACTAAAATAAACAGGTTCTTTTTCTACTTGCATATCAAGAAATTCAGTTGACTTTATAAACATTTTCATCCATTCATTAAAACCAACATAAGTACCTCCGTAAGGCAATCCTTCTGCCTGACTATAAATTGCACCTTCTTCTATTAATGGCGCCATTGTAGTAAAATCCCTTGTTTTAAAAAGACTCTCATAGTATTGTGCTACAACTTTAAAATTATCAGTTTCAATATTTTTTAAAACTTCTGATTCTGACAAAGCAGCAGCTGAATCCCAAAAACCAATAATTTTACTCACCTGTCCTTTACCATTTAGTCTGGCAAAATCACGACCTGCCATTATAAGCTTATTTTTTGAATCTAAAATTTTCCAATCCCAGCTTACATAATTGTCTTTTACTACTTTAGAACCGGAAGTTACTATAGTAGCATCGGGAAATTTTTTATAAAATTCATTGATAACGTTATTGAAAGGGGTCACTCCTTTTATAGATGCCGAAGGATCCTCAAAAGTACTTTCTTCCAGCCAGATTGTCTTTATTATTTTTAATCTTGCATCGCTATTACGCTCTGACCAGGCTTTTTCATAAACCAAAATCGGATATAATTTATCTTTTTTTTGAGCAAAAAGACTATTAAGCATAAAAAAGAAACAAATAAAGTAGATTTTTCTCATAAGATATTTAATTAGATTTGGTTAAAACTTTTATTAGAAGGATTGAACCAAATTTAGCATAAAAAACCATACAATAATTATCCTTTTTATAATTTGGCGGCACAAAACAGAAACATCTTTAGTGAACTTAAAGATCATTTTTTTTTGATTTAAAGAAAGAAGATTGAGTTGCTTCGATTTTAATGCGAACGATAGATTTAAATGCTGAAGGAACAGCAATTCGATAATTGTCGTTCTCTTCAGCATTTTCTATACTATGGATATTTTATGAGCTTTTTAAACAAATTCTGCCTCAAACAAATGAGTCAAATGTTTTATGATTTTGGCTTTTACCTCGTATTCATCGACTTTCTCCACCCCAAGTTCTACTTGCAATGAAGTAACTCCTTTTCCGCGAATTCCACACGGGATAATGTTATCAAAATATCCTAAATCTACGTTTACGTTTAAGGCAAATCCGTGCATGGTTACCCAACGCGATGCGCGTACGCCAAGCGCACAAATTTTGCGTGCAAATGGAGTTCCTGCATCGAGCCATACTCCTGTTTCCCCTTCGCTTCTGCCGCATTTTAAGCCGTATTCTTCTAAAGTCAGAATTATGGCTTCCTCCAGAAAACGCAAATATTTATGAATATCGGTAAAGAAATTTTCCAGATCCAGAATAGGATAACCTACAATTTGTCCCGGCCCGTGATACGTGATGTCGCCGCCACGATTGATTTTATAAAAGGTTGCGCCTTTGGCTTCGAGTTGCTTTTCGTTTAATAATAAATTTTCCAAATCACCACTTTTACCTAAAGTATAAACATGCGGATGTTCTACAAAAAGCAAATAATTGGGAGTTGGCAAATCGAGTTCTTCTCTCCTGTTTTTGATTTTTAAGTCGACTATGTCTTTAAAGATTTCTTCCTGATATTCCCAGGTCGATTTATAGTCTTTACTTCCTAAATCCTGAAGTTGAATTTTTTTATTCATTTTAATTATTTCTCAAACTCAACATCAAAGTTAAGTTTTTCAGGATTCTCCATATAATCCGTGAATGGGTATTGAATTGTAATTGATTTTCGATCTTCACTAAACAAAGCATTTGGGTTTGATACTTTTTTGATTCGTTTAGGAAAATGATATTTTATGATATAATTCGATGAAGCAAAAATCATTTTAGACATATCTGCGGCAGAGTCTTTTGCTTTCGCCGCTAATTTTTGTTTATCTATTACTGCTTTACGTGTAAATTTCTTACCGTCATAAGTATAACTTAGCTTACTGCTATTGTCTCCCAGGCCACCTCCAAAAGGTGATGAAGAATTTGCACCTCCTTCTAATTTTTGAAGTGCACTTAAAGCCTGCACCGCATCTTGTAGTTCATTTACGTTTTTAAAATCAGTAGAAAGTGTCATTAAAAACTCTTTTTTTTCTGCGTTCATTTTGGTATTTACTACAAAATTCTCCAGCTTTTTAAGTTCTTTTTGAGCTTCAGGAGATAATTTAGAGATACTGTCTTTTTTGTCTTCGAACAATTGTTTAAAGGTAAAAGTAGAATCTACATTTTTCTTAGCATCCGATCCCATTTGGTCACCAAGCTGATCGCCTGCCATTGCCATTAAAGAGGAACCATCCATGTCTACAGAAAATTTTCCGGTTCCGTTATCGTTTACATAAATATTTTCGGTTAGAGTACAACTTGTTAATGTTGCTAATACAAAACAAAAACTAAGTAACTTGTATAATTTCATAATGGCTAATTTTTTATCAAAGATACGAAGACTATTTTATTTTTTAAGATTCTAAGAAACTAAGGTTCTAAGATACTAAGACGACACTACTGAAGGTCTTTTTGCTCTAAAACCACTTCCAGATTCGTTATTTCCGGATTTTGTAAACAATCTGAAAGTTGAAATTGCAATGTCATTGTTTTTTTTATCTGAGCTAATAATCGCTTTTTCGTTTGAGACCGATTTTATTGCTCTTGGAAAATGATATTTTAAAGTATAAGATTGCGCCAATTTATACTTAGCATACATTTTTTTTCTTTCTTCCAGCATTTTTTTGTCCTTATCAAACTTTTGCTGATCAACAATTAGAAGATTTCTTTTGAAAGTAAAACCATCGAAAGTATATTTTATTTTAAAAGATTCTTTTGAAACCGGATAATTTTCTTTTAAAGAATTTGCCAAACTAAGACTTTCATAAAGATTAGGTATTTCTTCTATTTTTTTAAAGTCAGAAGAAATTACATTAAAATTTTCCATTTGAACCGGATCCACTTTAATATGCATTTTTACATTGGCATGTTCCTGAAACAATGCCTGGTCAGATTTATTAAATTTTGCAAAAGTTGCTGCATACTTTGTTATATAATCCTGAAAAACAAATATTGAATCTTTAAATTTTTCAGAATCAGAATAAGGACGTCCTAATTGCAAATAACTATTTTCGTCGCGTAATTGAAAAACTTCAATAGTGCCGCTTCCGTCCGGATTGATGTTTATCGTTTCTGTAACCTGACAGCTTGTGAGGAGCATTATAATTAGTAAGGCTGATATGTATTTCATTTTCTAAAACTTGTGAGAAGCTAAGATACTCCGATTTCCAATTAATTTCTTACAAAAATATTTATTTAGTCAAAATTGACCGATGACGTTCCCACTAAATTGTCTTTTAAAAACTTAAATTTCTACTCTAGCCCCGATAGAAATGAAAATCCTTTTGTGCCGATGTTCGGCATAAAAGATTGAAATGAATAGCGGGACAAAAGGTCTTTGAAATGCAATAAATTACTGCTTCAAAAAATCTAAAACCTGCATTCTGAAATCTACATTCTTTTCTTTATCTTTGCACACTTAAAAAAGAGCACAAAATGGCATTATCAGAACAAGAAATCATCCGAAGAGAAAAACTTCAAAACTTACGCAACTTAGGAATCAATCCTTATCCAGCTAATCTTTTTCCTGTAAATCATACTTCAAAGCAAATAAAGGAGTCGTTTGAAGAGGGTAAGAAGGTTATTGTTGCCGGACGTTTGATGAGTGTTAGAGATCAGGGTAAAGCTTGTTTTGCTGAATTACAGGATAGCGAAGGACGTATACAATTGTACGTGAATCGTGATGTTTTATGCGAAGGTGACGATAAAACTTTATACAACACGGTATTTAAAAAACTAACTGATTTAGGTGACTTTATTGGTGTTGAAGGGGAATTGTTTACCACAAAAGTGGGCGCGCAATGTATTCGTGTTGACGGATTTACTTTCCTGAGTAAAACATTACGTCCGTTGCCTTTACCAAAAGTTGATGAAGAAGGAAATGTACACGATGCTTTTAATGACCCGGAATTACGTTACAGAATGCGTTATGTAGATTTAACAGTGAATCCGCAGGTTAAAGAAAACTTTATCAAACGTACAAAGTTATATACTGCAATGCGTGGTTATTTTAACGATGCAGGATATCTTGAAGTTGAAACTCCGGTTTTACAATCGATTCCTGGTGGAGCTGCAGCGAGACCTTTTACGACGCATCATAATTCGCTTGATATTCCGCTTTATATGCGTATTGCAAACGAATTGTATTTGAAAAGATTAATTGTTGGTGGATTTGACGGTGTTTATGAATTCTCGAAAAACTTTAGAAATGAAGGTATGGACAGAACACATAATCCTGAATTTACCGCTATGGAAATATATGTAGCCTACAAAGACTACAACTGGATGATGGAATTTGCTGAAGGTTTGCTTGAGCATTGTGCCATTGCTGTAAACGGAACCAGCGAAGTTACTTTTGGTGAACACCAAATTAACTTTAAAGCGCCTTACGCTCGTGTTACAATGACAGATTCTATCAAACATTTTACCGGTTTTGATATCTCTGGAAAAAGCGAAGAAGAATTGTTCGAAGCTGCCAGAGGAATGGGAATTGACGTTGATAAAACAATGGGGAAAGGAAAATTGATTGATGAGATTTTTGGCGCTAAATGCGAAGGGAATTATATTCAGCCAACTTTTATTACTGATTATCCTAAAGAAATGTCGCCTCTTTGTAAAGAGCACCGCGATAATCCAGATCTTACTGAACGTTTTGAATTGATGGTTTGTGGTAAAGAAATTGCAAATGCTTATTCTGAACTAAATGACCCAATTGATCAGCGTGAGCGTTTTGAAGACCAAATGCGTTTGGCTGAAAAAGGTGATGATGAAGCAAATGGAGTTATTGATGAAGATTTTTTAAGAGCATTAGAATATGGTATGCCGCCAACATCCGGAATGGGAATTGGTATGGACCGTTTGATTATGTACTTAACAAACAACGCATCGATTCAGGAAGTTTTATTGTTCCCGCAAATGCGTCCGGAGAAAAAACAAGCTCAGATTGAATTGTCTGATGAAGAAAAATTTATCGTAGATTTATTGAAAGGAAATGAAAACAAAATGGATCTTCAGCAACTAAAAATTACTGCGAATTTAAGCGGTAAAAAATGGGATGCTTCTATGAAAAACTTATCTAAACACGGTTTGACGAAAGTGGCTGTTGAAGGTGAGTTTAAGTTTGTGGAATTGGTGGAGTAGATTCTTTAAAAATTCCAATTTTTAAAAATTGCTTCGCCTGTTCGCTAACGCTCGGGTCCAAATTCCAAAATTGGTGTCTAATAATATTCAAACCCGACAGGTTTTAAAACCTGTCGGGTTTTATGTCTAAAATACTGCCCCGATGCCTCTAATTATTATTATATTTTCGACATTTATCTGCTATCAAATTTACTTTCAAAAAGTTATTGCTAAAAAGATTCCTTCAAAGAGAAAACAAAAAATTTTCAGAATATTAAAAGTTCGATTTCAAGGATTAAAAGAAAATAACCTTGGTTTTTTTGAATATCAAATAGACAATAAAAACATCTTATTTGAATATAAAACTATTCGCAATAAAAATAACTTTTCAAACATTCTAAAAATATACCTTGATATTTCAAATATTGAAGACGATATTAAAAAGCTATGTAAAATTCATTTTTATTGTTCAAATATTGACAATCGGGATTGGGTAGGATTACATGTAAAGGCATTTTATGGTTCCCTAAATAATTTAGCTAAAAATTCAGATAAAACTCTTCATGAAATAATTTCAGATACCGAAACTTATATTTCAATAAAAAGGGCTGAACGAGATAAAAAATAGTTTTTCTAAACCCGACAGATTTCAATCTGAACCGCCCCCAAAAAGTCAGACACTATTTGTGGGCATTAGTACATTAAAACGAATACTTCTCTAATTTCTTTCCCTGAATATCTAAAACCTTCGTACTTTCCTTAGGAGCCTCGCCTTTCCAAACTTCCTGAACGGATGGGTTTGAAGGATATTTTCCGTTTTTCATTTTTAGAAGATGAAATTTTCCTCCAGTCTCAAATATAAGATCATAAAATTTATCGGATACTGAAGTGGCAACCAAAATTGGAAAATCAGTTACAGTAAACCTGTTAATTACACTTCCATCATTATTTAGGATATATCCGGTGCAACCTCCGCTTCCACAAAAATAAGGATTAGAGAAACCAACGAAATATTCGTCTTTTTTATCATTATTCAAATCGAAAGCTTCGTAGTAAAAGAATCTGTCGTCTTTTGTCATTGCCGGAAGATCTGTCTTTAATAGAATATTCAATTGTTTACGAATCAAGTCGACTGCTTTGTCCTCTTTTGCTGGTGCATCGCTTACATCTGCAGTTCCGGCAACGGTTTTTGATAAGGTATCTTCGGCAATTGTTTTGATTACACTATTTGAGTCGGTTTTATCTTTGTTTTGGCATGAGATCATTCCCAGAATCATAACTGCCACTAAAATTTTATTTTTCATATTTTTTCTTTTTAAAGTTCAACATTCATCCTAAACAAGTAAAGCTGCTTTATTCTCAATATCATTATGGGTTAGCAAAGATTTTATATTATTGAAAGTGACCAAAGCAATCTGAGTTAAAGCTTCGTTGGTAAAAAAGGCCTGATGCGCTGTAACCAAAACATTCGGAAAACTCATTAAACGCTGAATTGCATCGTCCTGAATAATATCAGCAGAGAGATCTCTGAAGAATAGTTTTTCTTCCTGCTCGTAAACATCGATTCCGAGATAACCAATTTTACCTTCTTTTAAACCTTCAATTACAGAAGAAGTTTCTATTAATCCGCCACGGCTTGTATTGATAATCATTACGCTATCTTTCATTTCATCGATAGACTTTTTATTAATGATATGCTTGGTTTGTTCATTTAATGGGCAATGCAATGAGATAATATCGCTCGATTTGAAGATTTCTTCTATAGAGACAAACTTTACTCCGTCTTTTTCCATCTCCGGATTCGTTACAATATCATAAGCCAAAACTTTACATCCAAAACCTAAAGCGATTTTTGCAAAAGCTTTCCCTATATTTCCCGTTCCAATGATTCCGATTGTTTTTCCGAACAAATCAAAACCTAATAATCCGTTTAGCGAAAAATTTTGCTCTCTGACCCTGTTGTACGCTTTATGTGTTTTTCTGTTTAAAGTTAAAATCATCGCAATAGCGTGCTCTGCAACAGCCTGAGGTGAATATGCCGGAACACGACATACTTTTACGTTATATTTTTTTGCTGCTTCAAGATCGACGTTATTGAAACCGGCACAACGCAACGCAATAATTTTCACGCCTTTTTCTGCCAATTGTTTAATCACTGTCTCGTTTACGATATCGTTCACAAAAACGCAAACGATAGTCGCATTTTCGATCAAAATAACGGTCTGAGGATTTAGCTGTGTTTCAAAAAAATCCAATTCAAAACCAAACTCAATATTATGCTTGTTGAAGAAAGCTTTGTCATAAGGCTGTGTTGAAAAAAAGGCGATTTTATTATTATTATTATTATTGGGTGTGGTATTTAAGCTCATAAAAGTTGTTTTTATTTCCTGACTTGAAGTTTTACTAAATTACGGAATTAATCCTGAAGTAAATTTCTGATCCTAAAAAAATCAGTTTATTTTAGATATTCCTTGCCATGCACCATAATAATTCCTTCTTTTGGATATAAAACAGAGACATCATAACCTAAACTTTTAAGGACTTCTAAACCATCAATAGAAGCGAGTTTATTTTTCCCGTCCCATCCCATTTTCAAACCATATAAAATAAACTCTCTACTATATTTAGGCCTGTTCAAGTTTACAAATTCTTCTTCTTTGGTTGCTAATTTAGTTAGCTTTATACCTGTTTTTAAAGGGTTTCCGGCATACAAATCTTCCCAGGTAGTAAAATTAATTTTCAACGGGGTTTGTTTATAATTTTCTAAGAATACCGTTATTTCAAATGTTGCGATCTCTGTATTAAGTCCAAATCCCGTTACGCATTTGTAGAGATAAACATTTTCTTCAACAATAATTTTTCTTAGTGTCATGAGATATTATTTATGCTCTGAATTTTAAGTGATCTGTACTAAAAAGCAATCCAATACCGCTGTAAGGATCTCTTTTTAAATCATAAAAATTAGTGACTCCTTCTAAATCTGTATATAAATCTGCGATTATCGAAGAAGGCTAAAACCCATCTATGGTATGATTGATAATAGTGTCTGACAAACAGGTTAGTTCTTTTGTACTATTTGTAACACCTACATTATTTCCCGTTTCCCAATCCCAAATAATCCAATCCCAATTGTGTTTTTTATGAAGACAATCCATCCATAAATAAGAGAGGTTCTTAATTTTTATCTTTCCTAATTCTTTCGTTTTCCAATATTCTACACTTTCTATTATCACTTCTATAGTAGCGGCAGTGTGACCATAAACAAAATCAGGATTTGAAATCTGAATAATTTTTATAGCATCCGCTATTTTAGTCTCAATTGTTTTTAATTCCTTTTCATTAGGATTTCTTAAAAAAGCAAACTCAATATCTATTCGTTCAAAAATACTTCCCTCGGGCTGTGCAAGCATTTCTAACGGAATACATTTTAAATTAGAATTTTCATCAAGAAACTCTCCCTTTGGATCAAAAGAAAAATTCGCATCTTCATAAAAGCCGGAGCAATATCTTTCTTCTATTTCTTTTATCAGCTTATAATGCCCATAATTTCCACCTCCTTTTATTTCATCTTCGTTTTTAAACCTGCAAAAATAATCTGGCTGTAACATCCAGTATAAACAAAGCGCAGTGCCCTTATCCAGATATTTTTGTTTGATAACCCATTCAAAAGGTTCAATTCCGTCGTCATAATTCCAATGCTGTACAAATTGATGCAATTCCGAAGCAGTCAATTTTTGATACGACATTTCATAATTTACAGCTTTAAGAACACGGTTTTTATTTTTCTTATTGAATGATTCTTGCATACTTTTCTTTTGTTATTCTATTTTCAAAATCCTAAAAGCATAGCAAATTTAAAACCTATTCGTGTAAAAACCATTATGATCAAATATAATTTACAACAATTAAAAGTACGATAGATCCTCTATAATATTAAGAGATAATTTTTCGTTTTGTTAAATAATTATATAATTCTGATAATCAGATTAAACCTATTGTTTTTTATAAAGTCTAATTGGCATAACAATTAAAGAACGTACATCATGAAAAAACTATTTATCGCAGCTTTGTTATTCGTTGGAGTAGCAAGTTTTGCACAAGACGCAGATCAAAAACCTACTCGTCAGCAAAGAGAAAAATTAACTCCGGAACAACGAAATGAGAAACATTTGCAAAAACTGACTACTGATTTAAATTTAGATACCAGTCAGCAAGCTCAGGTTAAACAACTTTTAGCTGAAAGAAGTGCAAAAGCAGACAAATTAAGAGAGGAACGAAAAGACCGAAAAGACAGTAATGTAAAACTTACTGCGGCGGAAAAAGAAGCTTTCAAAAAACAAATGGTTGCCGAAAAAGATGCCAACGATGCAAAAATGAAAGCTGTCTTAAATACAGATCAGTACAAAAAATGGACGTCTATGCAGGAAGAAAACAAAGACAAGACCAGAGAGAAAATGAAAGAGTATCAAAAAGATAAAGAATAATTATAATTTGTAAGGAGAGGCTACTTAAGCCTCTTTTTTATTTCAAAGACAAATTATGCTTTTGTTAATAGTTTTAGTTAATTAAAAGATAAATCTGACAAGACAATTAAACGTAGCAAAGTTCTTGAAGTCTAATGGGTATAAACCTTTAAAAAAACGAATTATGAAAAAATTATTTATCGCAGCTTTATTGTTCGTTGGAATAGTAAGTTTTGCGCAGGACGTCAAGCAAAAACCGACACGTGATCAAAGAGAAAATTTAACTCCCGAACAGCGTAACGAGAAACATTTGCAAAAATTAACTTCTGAATTGAGTTTAGATAAAAAACAACAGGATCAGGTAAAACAATTATTAGCTGAAAGAAGCACTAAAGCAGAAAAGTTTAAAGATGCCCGAAAAGACAGCAAAACAAAACCAACTGCTGAAGAAAGAGAAGCTTTTAAAAAACAAATAGAAACTGAAAGAGCTGCAAACGATGCTAAAATGAAAGCTATTTTAAATGCCGATCAGTATACGAAATGGACAGCTCTTAAAAAAGAGCATAAAGATCGCAACAGAAAAGGGGATCACAAAGGCAAAAGAGATATGAAATCTCCGCAGGAACGCGATCAGGCACGTCTGCAAAAATTAACAACTGATTTAAGTTTAAATACTGATCAGCAAAAACAAATTGGTGAACTTTTATCTGACAGAAGCACCAAAATGGCAATGCTTGAAAAAAGCCGAAGAGATACAGGAATAAAACCAACTGCAGCTGATAAAGAGGCCATAAAAAAACAAATGACCGAAGATCACAACGCTTTTGATACAAAAATGAAATCTATTTTGAATGCAGATCAATATAAAAAATGGACTGCGATTCAAAAAGAGCGTAAGGATAAAATGAAAGATCACCGAAAAGATAAAATGTAATTGAGATCAAAAAAAGAGGCTGTCCGAAAAGTAATTTCGGGCAGTTTTTTTTTGTTTTACACATTGATTTTTCTTATATTTAAGTACTAAAATCAATGATTATGCAGCCAGTTTTTAAGCCTCATTCGGTTCACCAGCAAGATCTTTTTCCATTGAATTTAAATGATCTGATCCCAGAGAATCATTCTGCCCGATTAATAGACAGTGTTGTTGAACAGTTGGAAATTTCCGAGATTATATCACAGTTTAAAGGCGGTGGAAGATCCAGCTACCATCCTAAGATGTTATTGAAAATATTGTTTTACGGATATCTCAATAATACCTATTCCAGCCGAAAGCTGGCTAGAGCCGTGAAGGAGAATATATATTTTATGTGGCTCTCGGGAGGACTTCAGCCGGATTTTAGAACTATCAATGACTTTAGAGGAAAAAAATTAAAAGGGAATATCGAAAAACTTTTCAGCCAGGTCGTTCTGATGATGGTAGATTTAGAGCTCATTAGCCTGGAGAGACAATTTATTGATGGTACTAAAATAGAAGCCAACGCACATAAATACAGCTTTGTGTGGAAGAAAGCAGTTGAAAAACATAAAGACAGGCTTCAGGGAAAAATCGATGCTGTTCTGGCAGATATTGGTCAGGCTATCGAGTCAGACATTATGCATACTGATAACCAAACTGATACCAAGGTAGACAGTAAGAAATTAGAAGAAAAAATACACGAGATCAACCAAAGTGAAAAAAAGCAGAAGCTGAGTAAACAGCAGAACAAATCACTTCAAAAACTCGAGAAAGAACAGCTTGTAAAACTTAAAGAATATGAGAAACATCTCGAAATTCTGGGGGATAGAAACAGTTATTCGAAAACCGATACCGATGCTACTTTTATGCGCATGAAAGAAGATCATATGGGCAACGGACAATTAAAAGCGGGTTATAATATTCAGATTTCTACAGAAAATCAAATTATTACACATTACTCCACCCACCAGACTTCTACTGATTTTACCACATTAAAGACTCACTTAGAAGGATTCAAAAGCAACTACGGCAAACAATCTGCAAAAGTTATAGCCGATGCGGGCTATGGAAGTGAGGAAAATTATCAACTCCTTGAAGACAAAGAAATTGATTTTTTTGTTCCCTACAACATGTACCGTATCGAAGAGACCCGTAAGCATAAAAACAATTTATTCCACGCACAAAACCTGTTTCATAATAATGAGCAAGACTTTTTGGTTTGTCCAATGGGGCAGCAAATGCCTCGTATCTTTACTAAGAAATCAAAAACTACAACTGGTTTTGAACAGTATCATTCGGTATATGAGGCTTTAAATTGCGCAGGATGTCCTCTGCGGGGGCAATGCTTTAAAGCTAAGGGGAACAGACGGATAGAAATTAATCACAATCTTCAAAGACTGAAATTCAAGGCAAGAGAGAATTTAGAAAGTGAATTGGGCAGGGAAATTTATAGTAAAAGATGTATTGAACCAGAGCCGGTTTTTGGTAACATCAAGCAAAACAAAGGATTTAAAAGATTTACACTTACCAAAACAGCCAAAGTAAATACTGAATTTGGCCTGATTGCTATTGCTCACAACTTTTCTAAATGGATCGCTAAAATCCGTTTGGGCAATTTTAACCTCATTTTTGATCTCGTAGAAGCTTTAGAAAAGTTTATAGAAGACCATTTTAGCCCAAATTTACATTTTTCAAGAAACACTCTGTAAATTTACTAGTATAATAAAAGAAAGAGGTCGTCTTTTCAGACAACCTCTTCACTATGTATTTTCTTATTTCGGGTTTAAAATCAAATCGATTCGCTTGATACAATCTTCATAATGGTATTTTGTTTCTGTATTTACGGGTCTTGATTTTGCTGCTAAAAGTGTAGTTTTTAATGCAGTCAATTCGCCACGAACCAAAGCCCTGACATCAGATTGTGCTACATTGTAATATACTGTCGATCTATCTGTTGATTTAATTTCTTCAGTCATTAAAGCCCCCATTCTGTCAATATAACCGCGTTGCAAATTTCTTCTGTATATTGTTACATTCGCTGGCGTAGCCGTCTCTTTCCAGATTCCTTTTCGTGTATCTCTTAATAAATCCAAAGCTTTATAAGTATCTGCACCCAGGATTTCATTATCCATTAATCGACCAATTCGGCCAATACTCAATAAATTATTTAAATGTCGAACCTGCAAAGCTCTAAATCTTTCTGTGTAACCTGCAACGTCTGTATTCTTTAAAGTATTTACGTTTACGATCCAGGTTGGCGAAGCAAAAGCATTGGTTTGAAGCCAGTTCATTGCTTCTATTTGTTTCGCTTTTGGAACCACTTCATAAATGTTCCCGACTTGATTTGGCTTTTTAGTATTTTCATAAACTCCACCAACATTGGTTACAACATGACCTACATATCTGCTCCAAACATCCAGCATTTCTTTATACAATTCATCTAAATCTCCATAATTATTGGTCACATTACTTGTCCATTCATTTAAATGACTGGCTACATATTCCAGATTTTTAAGTCCGTAAGAACTTGCTTTCATCGAATTATTACCAATATCTTCTGTTTGCGAAGTTGGGTCAAAAGCACTGCTTTGTTTCCCAAACTTAAAAACAGGATTTCCTGCTTTCTCTAAAATCCATTTGTCTAAAACCGAAACTTCATCTTCAGGAGACTTAGCATTCGGAATTACTCTATATCCCCAATTCAAAGCATAATGATCATACGCTCCCATTTTACGAATAAAGCGAATATTTTTATCTCCGGGCTGAGCAATATAATTAAAACGAGCATAATCCATAATACTTGCAGAGATTCCGTTTTCTTGCGTAAAATCTCCATTTCTGTAACTCTCAACATCATAAGCACAACTTGCACCCATATTATGAGGAAATCCTAAAGCGTGGCCTACTTCATGAGCAATTACCATTCGCATCATTTCTCCCATTTCTTCATCACTGGTTTGTAAAGTTCTGGCGGAAGGATTTGCTGCTCCGGTTTCGAGCAAGTAGCGGTTCCTGTACGAACGTAAATGATTGTGATACCAGATAACATCACTTTCGATAATTTCTCCGGTTCTTGGGTCAGATACACTTGGACCAACGGCATTTCGAGTTGTACTCGCTACATAACGAATCACCGAATAGCGAATATCTTCAGGACTAAAATCAGGATCTTCTTCTTTTGTTGGAGCATCTTTGGCAATAATGGCATTTTTAAAACCCGCAGCTTCAAAAGGTTTTTGCCATTCTTCAATTCCTTGTTTGATATATTTTCTTAATTTTTCAGGCGTTGCAGGATCTAAATAATAAACAATTGGTTTTATTGGTTCAACCAATTCTCCCCTGTTATAAGCTTCGGGATCTTGAGGTTCTAATCTCCAGCGACGAATGTATGTTTTAAGGTCAGATTTTAATTCCGTACTTCCATAATCATATTGACTTACAGTAAACCATCCCACTCTGGGATCTGCAAATCTTGGCTTCATTGGCACTTCGGGTAATAAAACCATAGATTGATTCATCTGTATACTTATTGATTCTGTATCTTCTAACATCGACGGCTTCGAAGCATTATAAGTCATATCCTGAATTACTTCGATATTCATAGGAAAGCTTTTAATGGTATTAATAAAACTTCTCGAATCATCAAGTCCTTTTACTTTATACATTTCGCGCATTTCTGCCGATATTCCGCTGATGGCTTTGACGTCTGTACTGTAAAATTTAGTTACATCAATAACTGTATTTGCTGAATCTTTGCTAAAAGCTACAATATCAAAAGCAAATAATGTAGGCTCATAATTGTTTGATTTTACCGAAATACTAATAGGCAAAGTATCATTGGCAACTGCATTATATGATTTTGATTTGATAAGAATTTTATCCTGAAAACGCTGCCATACTATTAATTGTTCGTTAGTTTCAGAACCGGCGTTTACATATCCTCCGCCTAAATTTGAAGGTAATTTTGAAAGTCTGCTTACTAAAAGCATGTCTTTATCTAAATACTTATTTGGAATCTCGAAGTAGTATTTTTTATCGACTTTATGAACGGTAAAAAGCCCTTCGTCAGAAATAGCATTTTTAGTAATAACTTTACTGTATTCTTTTATTCCAGATTCTGATTTTTTCTCAGGTGGCGTAACGGCAGATTCTACTTCTTTGGATTTCTTTTTGTTTGATTGTGCAAATTGTTGTGTAGAGAACAGCATAAAAAATGCCATTGTAATAAAAATGAAAAATTTATTCATTTCTTATAAGTTTAGTGATTATTCAATAAACAAAAATAATTTTTATTCTAATTTTAGAAGAAAAAAATAACATATTAACTTTTCATTAACTAATTCCCAAACTAAAACAAAAAAAGGCTCAGCTCTAATAAAAAAGCTAAACCTTAAATTGAAAAAAATATATTAAAATTTAAAATGTCTTCGAAACTTTATCAATCGCATTAATCGTAAAATCCAGATCGTCGTAGGTTAATGCATCTGTAATAAACCAGGTTTCATAAGCAGATGGCGCAATATAAACACCTTCGTTCAATAAACCGTGAAAGAATTTCTTAAATGTTTCATTATCTCCTTTTGCAGCCGTTTGAAAATCAACAACCGGGCTTGCATCAAAATGAACAGAAATCATAGAGCCTACTCTATTGATGGTAAAAACAACATTATTCGCCTTTAAAACCCTGTCAATTCCTGCTTCCAGATAAGCTGTTTTCTCTTCTAAACGGGTAAAAACAGCACGATCATTATCTAATGCCTGTAACATTGCCAATCCTGCCGCCATTGCTAACGGATTTCCTGATAATGTTCCTGCCTGATAAACCGGACCAAGTGGTGCCAGATAATTCATGATTTCTTCTCGCGCAGCAAAAGCACCAACCGGTAAACCTCCGCCAATTACTTTCCCGAAAGTTACAATATCAGCATTGATATTATACAATTCCTGAACTCCCCCGCGAGCCAAACGGAAACCTGTCATTACTTCATCAAAAATCAGTAAAATTCCGTTTGTAGTACACAGCTCTCTTAGTCCTTCTAAAAACCCTTTTTGAGGAGGGATACAACCCATATTTCCGGCAACTGCTTCGATAATAATCGCTGCAATCTCCCCTTTATTGGCCCCGATCAAAGTTTTTACATTCTCTAAATCATTGTATTTCGCCAACAAAGTATCTTTTGCAGTTCCTTCTGTAACTCCCGGGCTATTTGGAGATCCAAAAGTTACGGCTCCACTTCCGGCCTGAATCAAAAATGAATCAGAATGTCCGTGGTAGCAACCTGCAAATTTGATAATTTTATCTCTTTTTGTAAATCCGCGTGCCAGACGAATTGCACTCATACACGCTTCTGTACCAGAATTTACAAATCTTATTTTATCAATATTCGGAACCATAGAAACCGCCAAAGCTGCAATTTGAGTTTCTAATTCTGTTGGCATTCCAAATGAAGTTCCCAATTTTGCTTTTTCTATTACAGCATCAACAACTGGCTGATACGCATGACCTAAAACCATTGGTCCCCATGAATTGATGTAATCTATTAATTTATTTCCGTCCTCGTCATACAAATAAGCACCTTTGGCACTTTTTACAAAAATAGGAGTTCCCCCAACTGCTTTAAAGGCTCTAACTGGTGAATTTACTCCTCCCGGAATCACTTTTTCTGCTTCAGCAAAAAGCTGACTACTTCTTTTATATATCATTTTAGATTTTAGATTTTAGAGTTCTGATTTTAGATGATAAACTATGAACTCTATTTTAAAATTTGAATTTTAGATTTTTGAATACTTTCAAACTGAGACTGAAAACCGGCACTCAAAACTAAAAACTTATTTCACTTTCAATCGCTGTCCAATTGAAATGGCATTGTCTGAAAGATTATTTTTACGCTTTAAATCATCAACAAGCAAGTTGAATTTTTTTGAAATCGAATATAAGGTATCCCCTTTTTGAACTTCGTATGAATTGGGATCGTTTGAATTTGCACTCGAATTTGAGGAACTTCTTACTGGCGTTGAAGAACTTTTAGCCACGGCTGATTTCTCAAAAGGTTTGTAATTTCTTCCTGTAACCAGACAATCGTATTGATGCAGATTGTATCTTTCGATATAACTTATTAATTTGTCCGGGTAATTAGGATCTGTTGCATAACCTGCGGCTCTCAACCCTTTTGCCCAAGATTTATAATCGTCTTTTTCGTAAGTAAATAACGTCGCATATCTGTTTTTTCCAACCAGAAACAAAGCATGATCTCTGTAAGATTCTGCAGCTTCGGGATATTTCCTGAAACATTCCTGAGCTGAATCATCGTCATGACGAACACTTTCCCCTAACCAGTCTTTATGACATTTTATTCCGAAATGATTATTTGCTTCAATAGCTAAATCACCTCTTCCTGCACCGGATTCCAGAATTCCCTGAGCCAGAATAATACTGGCAGGAATGCCGTATTTTTGCATATTACCCATTGCAATGTCTTTATATTGCAATACATAATTTGTGATTAAATCATTGGTTACGACTGTTTTCGAAGTAGATTGTATAACTTCTGTAGTATTGTTTGTAGTGGGATAATTTTTACCAATTGGTTTAGCATAAGCGGGCTTTCGGGTCGTTGCCACTCTGGTTTTCTGCATTGCTGCTTTTTTAGTGGTTGCAATAGCAGGTTTACTAGAGGAACAACTCACTAAAGTTGCCAGAATCAAAAATGTTATTATTTTTTTAACCATTGTTTTTAAGTATTGGTAATTTTTTCTGTTTCAGTTTTATATTCATCCCTTCAATTCCCTGCAATCCGCCGGTATGAATGAGTACTATTTTTGAATGTTCAGGAAAATAGTTCTTATGAATTAAATCTATAACGCCAAAAACCATTTTTCCTGTATAAATTGGATCAAGGGGCACTTTAGTATCTTCTAAAAAAGTATTGATAAATTCAATTAATTCTAAATTCACTTTCCCGTAACCTCCAAAATGATAGTCAGAAATCAAATTCCAGTTATCTTGTTTTGCAAAAATACGAATTTCATCGGTTAAAAAGTCACCTTTTAACGCCGGAAACCCTAAAATTTTCTGATGTGGCAAGGCACTATTGATTAATCCGGAGATTGTTCCGCCTGTTCCAACCGCACAGCAAACATAATCGAAAACGGCATCTTCATCAGTCAAAATCTCTTCACAGCCTTTTACTGCCAATTCATTTGTACCGCCTTCTGGCACTAAATAGAAATCACCAAACTTCTCTTTTAATTTTTCTATAAAGAAAATTTCACTCTTATCCCTGTAATCTTCCCGCGTTACAAACTCAAATTGCATCCCGTTTTGCTGAGCAAATCTCAATGTCGGGTTTTCTTTAATTTTATCAAAAAGTTCATCACCACGAATAACGCCAATAGTTTTGAAACCCTGCTCTTTTCCGGCATGCGCCACAGCAGCAATATGATTAGAGAAAGCACCGCCAAAAGTCAATACTGTTTGCTGATTCTCTGCTTTTGCCTGAAGCAAATTATATTTTAGTTTTCGCAATTTATTCCCGGAAATAAAAGGATGATTAAGATCATCTCGTTTTATCGTAAGTGAAATATCATTGGGAAAAGCGATATGAATTCGTTGGTTCAAAATCTATTTTTGTTTTAAAGTTATGTAATTCAAAAAGCGAAAGAAAGACCGTTTTTTTAAATAATCCAAATCTGCTTCATTAGTATAAGCTTCTCTTTCAAAACTTATATTGCGGTACGCTAAATCCTTGTTTTTGTATTGTATTAATCTAATTGTATACTCTAAGAGATAAAAAATATAAAACGGAACAAACAGCAATTCTAATTGTTGTCTCAAATGAATTTTTTCATGATTGACAAAAACCGGATTGTCTTTATCAAAATCATATTTTAAAATTACAAACGGAAAGACCGCCATTCCGCGATATCCTTTTGGAATTAAATATTTAGCAACAATCAGAAACATTAGCTGTAAAATTTATAAATTTGTAGATAAAAATTGTTCAATTTCATTAAAATCACAATCTAAATAATAAATTTGATTTAGAGAAATGAGAACATGAACCCCAATGCAGATTTATGAAAGAGCAAAGTAATGAAAATAAATTAATCGAAGGTGAAGATTTTTACTATACGCCTGAAGGTTATAAATGCTTTACTGAGAAACACCATTTAAAAAGAGGTTATTGCTGTAAAAGCGGCTGCCGTCACTGTCCGTATGGTTTCGATAAAAAAACAGGCAGAATTAAGAAATAATTTAATTAGAAAATGTGCCAGTTTGATCATTAGATAATTATTGAAAGAGAATTTTAAATTAAACTAACCTCATTAAGGATAGATATGTTTTTCAACTTCAAAAAATCTAACAATCTAACATCTAAAAATCTAAACAAAAATGAACGTTTTTATAAATAAAGATATACCAGAAGCAGGCATTTCATTACTTCGAAAAAAAGGAATCAATCTTACCATAAACCCTACAGAGAATGTATTATCAAGAAATGAGTTCATCAAAATCTGTCAGGAAAACGATGTTCTCCTTAATGTTGGAGCCAATAATTTAGATGAAGACTTTTTTCAGCAATGCCCCAATTTAAAAGGTATCGCTTTATTTTCTGTAGGATTTGATGCTGTCAAGATTACATCTGCTAATAGCCGCAAAATCCCTGTTGGTAATACGCCTGACGTTTTAAACAGAGCAACCTCAGATATTGCTTTTTTGCTGATGCAAAATGTGGCGAGAAAGGCATTTTTTAATCACAAAAAAATTATCAACGGAGACTGGAATACCTTTAATGCATTAGAAAATTTAGGACAAGAACTGTATGGTAAAACATTAGGAATATTCGGCTTGGGAAGAATTGGCTTTGAAATGGCCAGAAAATGTAAAGTGGCATTTGAAATGAATATAATTTACCACAATCGTTCTCATAATGAAAATGCCGAAAAAGAACTGAACGCTCAATATGTAGATTTTGAAACTCTGCTTTCAGAAAGTGATGTTTTGAGTATTCATTCTAATTACACCACAGAAAATAACGAACTTTTCAATAAAGATACTTTTGCGAAAATGAAACGAAATGCTATTTTCATTAATACAGCAAGAGGAAAATTCCATAACGAAAATGATTTATTTCAGGCCTTAACGAATGACATTATCTGGGGCGCCGGACTTGACGTTACCAATCCGGAACCCATGAAACAAGACAACCCGTTACTGTCCTTGCCAAATTGTTGTGTTTTGCCACATATTGGCTCAGCAACATTTGAAGCCAGAAATGCAATGGCAGTTTGTGCCGCACAAAATGTAATAGCGCTTTTTGAAGATAAAAAAATGCCGTTTTGTGTAAATGAAGAAGTTTACTTTTAAAATAAATTCCAATCTAAAATCTGAACTCTAAAATCTAAAATTATATATGGATATCCGCTCAAGAAAATTTAAGATTACGATCCACAAATCGTATCACAGGTCGGATATTCGTTATCCTTAGTTTAATTAGAAAATGTGGCAATATTGGGAAGTAGATAATTTAAATAAATTCCAAATTTTAAATTCCAAATTCCAATTGCATCAATTAATATTTCGCTCCTCTGGAGCTTTTATGAAATGACGCATATTGTTTTCTATAAATATTACGCCTTTCCAAGGCTAAGAAAACTCGGTTTGGAGTGGCATATTTATAGAATAAAACATTCTCACGACTTTGAGCTCCAGCGGAGCGATATAATTTAAACATAATAATTTCAGATGTTGAATTTTACGTTTACAAAAATCTAAAATCAACAATCTAAAATCTAAAATTTGAACTCCAGCGGAGCGAAACATAATAATTTCAGATGTTGAATTTTACGTTTTTACAAAATCTAAAATCAACAATCTAAAATCTAAAATTTGAACTCCAGCGGAGCGATATAGTAAAAAAAACAAAAAATTAATCTGTTGTTAATCTAACTAAAATACCTTAGCGTCTTAGAATCTTAGCAACTTAGTATCTCTAAAAAAAATGACTTTTCAAGAACAAATACAACAGGGAATTCCATCCATACTTCCTCCAAAAAAAGATTACGATTTAGCGATTAACCACGCGCCAAAACGAAAAGATATTCTTTCTACAGAAGAAAAAAAACTGGCTTTAAAAAATGCATTACGTTATTTTGAAGCCAAACATCACGCCGAATTAATTAAAGAATTCTCAGAAGAATTAGAAAAATACGGCCGTATCTATATGTATCGCCTGCGTCCTGATTACAGAATGTATGCACGACCAATTGACGAATATCCCGGAAAATCATTGCAGGCAAAAGCGATTATGCACATGATTCAGAACAATCTGGATTATGCTGTAGCGCAGCATCCTCATGAATTGATTACGTATGGCGGAAATGGTGCTGTTTTTCAGAATTGGGCACAATATTTACTGACGATGCAATATTTGTCTGAAATGACAGATGAGCAGACTTTAACGATGTATTCAGGACATCCAATGGGATTATTTCCATCGCATTCAGAAGCGCCAAGAGTTGTGGTTACAAACGGAATGGTGATTCCGAATTACTCCAAACCGGATGATTGGGAAAAAATGAATGCTTTGGGCGTTTCACAATACGGACAAATGACCGCTGGAAGTTATATGTATATTGGCCCGCAAGGAATCGTACACGGGACTACAATCACGGTTTTGAATGGTTTCAGAAAAATAAAACTCAATCCTGAAGGCAATTTATTTGTAACTTCAGGTCTTGGCGGAATGTCCGGTGCACAGCCAAAAGCAGGAAATATTGCGGGTTGTATCACGGTTTGTGCCGAAGTAAATCCTAAAATCACTAAAATCCGTCACGAACAAGGCTGGATTAACGAAATCGTAACTTCGACTGAGGAATTGGTAAAAAGAGTCACTTTGGCGAAAGCCAATAAAGAAGTGGTTTCGATTGCTTATTTAGGAAATGTAGTGGATGTTTGGGAATGTTTCTACAAAGAAAACATCAAAATTGACTTGGGTTCAGACCAAACTTCACTTCATAATCCCTGGGCAGGTGGTTATTATCCGGTTGGTATTTCGTTTGAAGAAGCCAACGATATGATGGCCAATAATCCGGACTTATTCAAAGAAAAAGTACAGGAATCTTTACGCCGTCAGGCCAGGGCTATTAACAAACACACTGAAAAAGGAACTTACTTTTTTGATTACGGAAATGCCTTTTTATTAGAAGCTTCCCGCGCTGGTGCTGATGTAATGGCGGAGAATAATATCGATTTCAGATATCCTAGTTACGTTCAGGACATTATGGGACCTATGTGTTTTGATTATGGGTTTGGCCCGTTTAGATGGGTTTGTACGTCCGGGAAACCAGAAGATTTACAAAAAACAGATAATATCGCCAGTCAGGTTTTAGAAGAATTGGCAAAGACTTCTCCAGATGAAATTCAGCAGCAAATGCAGGATAACATTAAATGGATCAAAGGTGCACAGGAAAATAAGCTGGTGGTAGGTTCTCAGGCGCGTATTTTATACGCGGATGCTGAAGGCCGAATTAAAATTGCCGAAGCTTTTAATCAGGCAATTGCCAAAGGCGAAATTGGAACGGTTGTTTTAGGCCGCGATCACCATGACGTTTCCGGAACGGATTCTCCCTATCGAGAGACATCTAATATCTATGACGGATCTCGTTTTACAGCCGATATGGCCATTCAGAACGTGATTGGAGACAGCTTCAGAGGTGCAACCTGGGTTTCGATTCATAATGGTGGCGGAGTTGGCTGGGGAGAGGTCATAAATGGTGGTTTTGGTATGGTTCTTGATGGTTCTCAAGAGGCTTCAAAACGTTTAGCATCAATGCTTTTTTGGGATGTTAACAACGGAATTTCAAGACGAAGCTGGGCTCGAAATGACGAAGCTATTTTTGCTATAAAAAGAGCGATGGAAGTTCAGCCTTTATTAAAAGTAACTTTACCTAATATTGTAGATGAAAATCTATTTTAGACAAAGAGGGCTTCGACTCCGCTCAGCCTGACAAAATGAACAAGAACATTAAAATTTTTAAACATATGAAAACATTCAAATTAGTACCCGTTTTTTTGCTTTTGATACTAGCCTCATGCAGCACGGTAAGTGTATATTCTGATTATGATAAAAACGTAGATTTTGCGCCTTATAAGACTTATGCCTTTTTTAAGCCCGGAATTGATAAGGTCGAAATTTCTGATTTGGATAAAAGACGTATCCTACACGCCATAGACGAAGAAATGCAAGCCAAAGGTTTTACAAAAAGCGACAACCCTGATTTATTAGTAAACATTTTTACAAAATCAAGAGAGCAGGTTAATGTAAACCAATTTAGCGCCGGCTGGGGTTACGGTTGGGGCTGGGGATGGAATCCTTATATGATGTACGGAGGAAACCAAACTACTGTATCAACTTCTACAGAAGGAACTTTGTTCATTGATTTAATCGATGCTAAAAAGAAAGAAATGATCTGGCAAGGTGAAGGTGTTGGAACTTTAACCAAAAACGTGGATAAAAAAGACGCAAAAGTAAAAGAAATTGTATCAAAAGTTTTGGCACAATATCCTCCGGTTAAAAAATAATTAATACATTTGCCATTCAATTATCTGAAATGAAAAACTTAAATATCATTATTATCTCTATCAACATTATTGCAATTCAGCAATAATGGCGAGGTATTATATAAATAAGTAAACAAAATACAATTTATTAAACCTCCCAAACCGGGAGGTTTTTTTATTTTATCAATTAAAAAATAACCACAAATTACACATATTTTCAAAAATTATTTTCCTGTGTTTGAGTAAATAAATTAGCGGAAATTTGTTCAATTTGTGGTAAAAACAAAAACTATATTTTTCTAGCCCCAGATTAAAAGTATTTTTAAATCATTTAATCTGTGGCAAAAATAAAAAAACAAACAAAATGAATTTATTCAACGAAGTACTTGCTGCAAAAAAGCAACTCGAAAATGTAGTTGCTGCTACTCCAATCACACAAAATTTAAATCTTTCGGACGAGTTTAAATCTACTATTTTATTAAAACGGGAAGATTTACAAATTGTACGGTCATACAAAATCAGAGGAGCTTATAACAAGATTTCTTCGTTGAACGATAGCGAAAAAGCAACCGGAATTGTTTGTGCAAGTGCCGGTAATCATGCACAGGGCGTAGCTTATTCCTGTCATCTTTTGCAAATACAAGGCAAAATTTACATGCCTAAAACAACTCCGAAACAAAAAGTAAAACAAGTTCAATTGTTCGGAAAGTCGTTCGTAGAAATTGTGCTGACCGGAGATACTTTTGATGATGCTTATGCCTCGGCAACTGCAGATGCAATTCAGAATCATAAAATTTTCATTCATCCTTTTGATGATGAAAAAGTAATTGCGGGTCAGGGAACTGTTGGACTTGAAATTCTGGAAAACTACAAAGAACCTATAGATTATGTTTTTGTACCCATTGGCGGCGGCGGATTAGCCTCCGGTTTATCTGAAGTTTTCAGACATCTGAGTCCACATACCAAAATTATTGGGGTTGAACCCAAAGGTGCCCCTTCGATGAAAACCTCGATTGAAGAGAATAAAAATACCGCCTTAACCACTATCGATAAATTTGTGGATGGTGCAGCTGTAAAACAAGTTGGCGACAAAACTTTTGAAATCTGCCGATACAATCTCGAAGATATTATTCTCGTTCCTGAAGGTAAAGTTTGCACCACAATTTTGCGTTTGTACAATGAAGAAGCTATGGTTGTCGAACCTGCAGGAGCATTGACCATTGCGGCACTGGATTTTTATAAGGATAAAATAAAAGGAAAAACGGTTGTTTGTGTAGTAAGCGGCAGCAACAATGATATCGAAAGAACCGCCGAGATAAAAGAACGTTCTTTGCTTTACGAGGGTTTGATGCATTATTTTATGATTCAGTTCCCACAGCGTCCCGGAGCCCTAAAAGAATTTGTAAATAATATTTTAGGTCCGGATGATGACATTACTTATTTTCAATTTGCCAAAAAAAATAGTCGCGAAGTTGGCTCGGTAGTGGTTGGATTAGAATTGAAAAACAAAAAAGATATTCTGGCAATCAAATTGAACATGACCAAAAATGGTTTTGAATTTCAATATTTGAATGATAATCAGGATTTGTTTACACAGCTAATAGGATAACCAAACTTTAACTCGCTTTTTGTTTTTCTTTGAGTTTGGCTGCGTGATCTTTGTGTAACTTTGTGCAATCGCTTTTCGCAGGGATCATCAAAGATTTTATCAAACTTGCGAAAAGAGAACACTTATTTTATTCTAAAAAAATGGCAACTCAGGATATATCAAATATAGAAGACATTAAACTATTAGTAAATACCTTTTACGATAAAGTTCAGAAAGACGATTTAATTGGACCAATTTTCAATGAGAAAATGTTGGGCAGATGGCCTGAACATTTAGAGAAAATGTATCGCTTTTGGCAAACTATTCTTTTAGAAGAACATACGTATTCTGGAAGCCCTTTTCCACCGCACAAACAATTACCTGTAAACCAATCTCATTTTGACCGCTGGATGGAAATTTTCACAGCAACTGTTGATGGTTTATTTGTTGGAAAATTAGCCGAAGAAGCTAAAGTTCGCGCGGCAAATATGGCGTATATGTTCAATTACAAAATTGAATATTTTAGAAATCCGGAGAATCATTAATTTTTTTGCCACAAATTTGCTTCGCTTATTCGCTGTCGCCTGAGTCGTGGCACAAAAGTTCTTTTGAAATGGGAGTCCTAGCCCTGATGGAAGCGGCATCCTTTTTGTTTTTTCTTTAAAAACAAAAAGATACAGCGGACAGCAGGAAATAGCTCCTAAAACTTACACCAGCTCTTAAGATAAACTTCACGAAAAACGCAATAATAAATCATTTCGAACAAAAAAATTGTAACAAATAGCAAAAAATAGCGGTCTTAATTCGTAATTTTACATTCTAATCTACAACGTTTTCGAAATGAATGCAAGTATTGAAACAAATCCATTATTAGAGCGATTGCCTAAACATTTAAAGCAATTTATCAAACCTCAGGATTATAGCGATTACACTCCTATAAATCAAGCGGTCTGGCGTTATGTAATGCGTAAAAATGTAGATTATTTATCGAAAGTTGCCCATAATTCATATCTAGACGGTTTACGCAAAACAGGAATCGAAATTGATTCGATCCCAAGTATGTACGGGATGAACAGAATTCTGACCGAAATTGGCTGGGCTGCTGTTGCCGTTGATGGGTTTATTCCGCCCAATGCATTTATGGAATTTCAGGCGTATAACGTTTTGGTTATTGCTTCAGATATTCGTCAGCTTGAACATATTGAATATACGCCTGCGCCGGATATTATTCACGAAGGTGCCGGCCATGCTCCTATTATAGCCAATCCTGAATATGCTGAATATTTAAGACGCTTTGGCGAAATTGGCTGTAAAGCGATTTCATCACACAAAGATTATCAAATGTATGAAGCAATTCGATTGCTTTCGATTTTGAAAGAAGCCGAAGATACGCCTCAAGAAAAAATAGATGAAGCCGAAAAAGCGGTTGCTGATTTGCAGAATAATATGGGTGAATTGTCTGAAATGGCACAAATTAGAAACCTGCATTGGTGGACGGTTGAATATGGCTTGATTGGAACTGTTGAAAACCCAAAAATATATGGAGCCGGATTACTTTCGTCTATTGGTGAAAGTGCCTGGTGTATGACAGATAACGTAAAGAAAATACCTTATGATATCTCGGCTGCGAATCAAAATTTTGATATTACGCAGTTACAACCTCAACTATATGTAACTCCAAATTTTTCTTATTTAAGTTTGATTTTGGAAGAGTTTGCTAATAAAATGGCTTTACGCACGGGAGGTCTTTCGGGGATTCAGAAACTGATTCATTCGAATGCTTTAGGGACAATTGAGTTGAGCACAGGCCTGCAAATTTCCGGTGTTTTTACCAATGTTCTGGAAGAGGAAGGAAAACCGGTTTACATTCAGACTACCGGAAAAACTGCTTTATCGTACCGTGAAAAAGAATTAGTGGGCCACGGAACATTGACACATCCTGAAGGATTTGGAAGTCCGATTGGGAAACTGAAAGGTTTTAATCTGGCAATTGAAGATATGAGTCCGAAGGATTTACAGGCTTATTCTATTGTTGAAAATGAAACCGTAAAACTGGAATTTGAAGGCAATATTATTGTTGAAGGCGAAATCATTACAGGATCAAGAAACTTACATGGAGAAATTATCCTGATTAGTTTTAGAAATTGTACGGTAACGCATGGCGAAACAATTTTGTTTCAGCCTGAGTGGGGAAATTATGATATGGCAATTGGTAAAAAAGTGGTTTCCGCTTTTTCCGGTCCAGCCGATGTAAATAGTTTTGATCTGATTAATTCTGTTCCAAAAACAACTACTATTAAAGCCAAACATACGGACGAACGCGATGATTTAGAGATTTTGTATCAAACGGTTCGCATGATAAGAGAAAACAAAGATTCTAAATCTGAATTGAAAGCTGTGTTTGAAAAACTTCAAAAAAACCATTCTAGTGATTGGTTATTGTCTATTGAAATTGCTGAGCTTTTGAAAGATGCAAACGAAGAACAACTTCTACAGGAAGTCTTGGTTTATTTGGATCAATTGAAAGTAAAACGTCCTGAAGTCGCGCACTTGATTGGCGGTGGTTTGGATTTGATTTTTAATAGCTCTTTGCCTAATTTGCCACAAAGACACTAAGACGCAAAGTTTTTATAGTATCGTAATTTCAAGCAGATTTTCATAAATTTAAATAGATTTCGCAGATTTTTAATCTCGCAAAGTCGCAAAGTTTTTAACTTTAAGTTTTTTTCTTTGCGACTTTGCGTCTTTGCGAGATTATTTATTTAGCCGCTTTAATTCTTATAGTCTATAAAAGAACTTTGTGTCTTAGCACCTTCGTGGCAAATCACAACTTCAAATCTTCATTAAAATCTTTATCAGATTCGATTGTTTTTCCTTCGTATTGCAATTTCCAGCCCATTGAATTCGTCAGAATCAAAATCTTAGACAATTCGCTAATTAAACGGTTTTGAGCATTGGTTTTTAAAGTAGATTTTTCGATTTTCTTGGCCAGATTAGCTTTTACGGACTTGTTGATTTTATTGTAATCGTCTCCCGTAAACGGATTCAGTTTGCTTTGCTCGACGTCATAAAACTGAATATCGGGATTGATGGTAATTTCTTCTTTTGGAATATTAAGAATCGTAATCGTTTTATTTTTTTCGTCGATATCGTACTTCATTTTATGCAAATCATACGCCACGGTAACGTTTGCATTTACGACAACAAGTGCTTTTTTCTCAAAAGAAACCATGTCCATCAAATACTTTTGCTGGTTTTTATAAGTAATAACTTCAGAGAAATGTCCTTCGGTTACTACCAATTTCCCAACATTCAAAATCTGTTGCTGAATGAGATTGGTGTTATAATCGATTGTCGAATCGTCGTCTTTCTTGAACTCACAATATCTGAAAGCAAGAACAATGATTAAAACAATGACACCAACTCCAATAATTCTTTTGACTAAATTTTGCATTCTATTATTTTATTAGACCAATTTACTTCTTTTTCTAAGAGGATAAAAGTTTTTGGCTATGAAGTTTCTTTGTCGTAAAGTTTTTTTTCGCCACAAATTTCACAAATTTTCACAAATTCATAGTTTGCGCATAATAATCAATTTCACAAATTTTAAATTCACGTCATTAATAAATTATACACAAAGTATTAGTGTAAATTCGTCGCAAAAAATCATTGTAAATCACTAGAACGGATATCCAATCGCGATATTTAAAATCAGGTTGTCTTTTCTCCACGGTCCGCTTCCAAAATTAATATCGTCGATTACCCAACGCTTCCCATCCGGAAGTGATGGATTTCTAAGAGGAAAAGCCAAATCTGTTCTTAAAACCAGGAACGATAAATCGAAACGTAAACCTGCTCCTGCACCAACGGCAATCTCTTTCATAAAGTCTTTTGAGATTTCGGCTCCGGGCTTATCAGGATCGGCGTGTAAAAGCCAAATATTTCCGGCATCTATAAACACCGCTCCCCTTACGATACTAAACAGCTTTGCTCTGTATTCGGTATTAAATTCCAGTTTCAAATCTGCCGATTGGTCTGGTGTATAATTGTTGTTTATTGTTGGCGGAATCACATAACTTCCCGGCCCTAAAGTTCTCGCTCTAAAAGCCCTGATACTATTGGTTCCTCCTACTACGAATTGTTTTGAGGTTGGCAGCGTTTTTGAATTTCCGTAAGCCAATCCTGCTCCTATAATTAATCTGCTGGCCAATTCGCTTTCTTTCCCCAATTTTAAATAATGCCTGAAATCGGATCTGATTTTTACATATTGGCTAAACGGAACGTCGAATATGGTCTTTACGTCGTCTTTTTTATAATTTGCACCTGAAACCAGTCCCGTAATATTTCCGGCCAAATCTAATTCGCCATTAAAATAGAACGTATTTTTTCGGCGCTTCTGCATGGTATTCGTAAAAGTGTAATTATAAGTCGGACCAAAAATAAGCTGCTTTTCAATTACTTTTCCTAACGCAGGATCTTGCTCAATATCTTCTAAATATTCCGGCGTAACATGATTGGGACTTACATAGGTAACATCTATAACATTTAATTGATGTTCTTTCCTGATGTTTTCTTTCCACAAATATCCAAAAGAGGTATTAAAGGAATTAAGCGCATACAATTGTGTTCTTTTTTGATACTCATATCGCAAAGCTACTTTGGTTCTTGGCACATACTCGCTGTTTCCTTCGATATTAAACGGCGTTACAAATCTAGGCCACGTCAAACTTGTTTCTGCTCCCAGTTTATAGATGTTCTTTCCTTTGTTAACTCCTCCAAGCTGGAAATCGGCACCGCCAAAAACAGATACGGTAAATAATTCTGC
The DNA here is from genome assembly GCF_002217195.1 of Flavobacterium aquidurense. Lineage (NCBI taxonomy): Bacteria > Pseudomonadati > Bacteroidota > Flavobacteriia > Flavobacteriales > Flavobacteriaceae > Flavobacterium > Flavobacterium aquidurense. The sequence continues at coordinate 68,401 of NZ_MUGR01000004.1, forward strand.
GCCCTTTAGTAAATTTCGATTATTCCAGTTCAAATTAAGTTCTGTTCCGGTATAACTGGCTGAATTTGTTTTTCCCAGAACCTCAACCCGAATAAACTTTTTGGGCAAAAGGGTTAGATAATAATATGAATCTAAAGTCTTCGGAATACTATCCGACGGTTTAAATTCATTTTTCACAAAACTAAAAGTACCCAGATTTACGAAACGATTTAAGGTTAAATTATGATCTTTTCTGTTGTACAAATCTCCTCTTTTAAAATATATTGTTCGATCGTAAACTCTTGGTTTAAAAGTCTCCGTTGTATCTATAATAGTAAAATCTTTGTATTGCGTTACATTTTTCAGCCTGTAAACGGTAGTATCATTCGAAAGAGAATAATTGGGATAAACAAAAATTTTATTGATTTTATAAGCTGTAAGTGCTTTTGGCGGTGTATCTGGTTTTATCACCAGCCTGATTTTTACTTCATGATCGCCTTTACTGCTGTCTACCTGAGCCAAAAGATAATCCGGATTAAAGTAAAAATATCCTTTTTCTTTAAGCCTTGCATCGATTCTTTCTCTTTCAGCTTTTATAACATCCAAATCATATGGTTTTCCTACTTTCAATAAACTTCTTCGGCTTGATCTTCCAATGATTCTGGACATTGCCAGAGAATCATCAGGAAAAATCACGCTTTTAATAATATATTGCTTTTTGGGTATAACGGTATATTCTGCCGTAACCCGTTTATTTCGAACGGTAGAATCAGCGCTGACACGGGTTTTAAAATACCCTCGGTTTTCGGTAAAATTTCGCAGTACCGAAGCATTATAATCTAAATCGACTTTGCTGAAAAGCACAGGCGCCTCTCCTACTTTATTACGAAGCCAATATCTGGTTCCTTTTTGTTTTTTAGGTTCACCGGCCAGATTGTAAATCCATAATTTCGGACGTAATCCCAAAATTTGTTTGTTGGGCTTCGGACGTAATAAACCTTTTAATTCTGTTTCAAGTGCTTTTTTTTCTTTTTTCTTTATTAAAGAATCTTTTACTGTCACAGAAGCTCCTGTATAAAGCAGATCGCCTTCCGGCAGGTATTTAGTATTACTGCAGCCTAAAACAAAAAACAGGCAAAACAGTACAAAATAGTTTATATACCAATTTTCTATATGTTTATGTTTTTTGTTCATTGCCTTCAATTTGATTTTCTTCCTGATTCTCTTTTAATTCTTTTTCTTCTTTCTCTTTTTGCTTTCTTTTTTCTTTGCGGATTTTTTCTTCTTTTATCATTTCCTTTTCTTGTTCTGAACGATGAAAAAGCTCTCTGAATTTATTGTAACTCATGGTAATAATAAAAGCAACACCCGTTTCTACAACCTGGCCTTCAACCGCTACCTGATATTGATTTTTTCTGTAGGCACGAACCATGTAACGGCCGTCTTTTGTAAGCTGATAATCTAATGCTACGTCTCCGGCAATATTGGTGCTTTCTTCATTGGCACGCTCCGCTCCTTCAACACCAAAACTGCTTCCTACGGTTACCTTCAATCTGTCATCGAGCAATTTTTTAGAAACAGCAACATTCAAATCAGTTCTGTTTTGCATCGTTCCAGAAGTGTAATCTTCTGTAGATTCTAAATCAAAATTGACTTCAAATCCGGTAATTAATTCTCCGGCAAGATTGTTTAATTGCTGCGAAAGAATTTTACTCACACTCTGTCTGGCCAAAGATTCTGCATTTGTACCGCCGCTTTCACTCGCAAACGGATTTTCGCCTACAAATCGGTTTAATAATAAAAGGGCAAAAACCTGCTTATTTAATTCTGCAGGATCCTGTTCTAATTGTTTTAGTTTAGTCTGCGTCAAGGTCACAACATCCGAAGAAACATCATAATTACCATCCGGAAGCACAATCCCAAACGAGATATCCGGTTTCATTAACTCTCCGTTCATTTTCAATAAAGTCTGAAACGGAAGCTTTTGTTTGTATGTATTTCTTATCGCCGAATTATCACTTGGAAGTTGATTTCCAAGCAAATCAATTGGCGCAGCGTTTACTTTATAAATTGCCGTAATATTCAAATTTGCCATTGTAGGCTCACCATTCCAGGTAATAAAACTTCCTTTCTGAATATCAAATTTCCTTTTGATTCCGTTAAAATTCATTTCATAAGCACCATCCGAGAACTCATATTTACCCGTTAGAGTCGTTTTTCCTGATTTATCGATTCCTCCAACTAACTCTGCTTCCCCTTTTAGTTTTAAATAATCCCCGTTGCCTTTGTCAATAATCAAAGTCAATTCAGCTTCTTTATCAATCGAAATGGCCACATTTACATCCATTCCTTTTACCTCAGACTGATCGAGTTTATTTTGCAAATCAACGGTCTGTTTCAAATACATATTATCTTCATTGACAAACTCTACAATACCTTCACGATCTACAATTGAAGGATCTGACTGCGGCATTACAACCGTAAATTTGGTTTCTTTATTTATTTTTATCGTTCCGTCGACAACAGGACTGTCCAAATTTCCTTTGATATTTAGTTTTGTATCCAGGAACATATCGCCATAAAACAAATCATTATCTACTTCTTTAGAATGTATGGCTCTAAAATCGTCCGCCGTAATCACTAAACCAAAATTATAAACTTTAAAATCCGGAGACTGAATGGTTCCGTCTACAGATAATTCGTTATCATTTTCATCGTGAAGCGCAAATTTATCAAAAGTGATTACATCATTATTAAAGGTGATTTTTTCCTGATCTGTTTTAAAAAATGAATTTAACTGTGTAATTCTAAAACCTGTATCATTAAAATTTAATTCGCCCGCAACTTTTGGACTTGATGCATTTCCGATAATTTTAAAATTTCCGGATAAATATCCCGTTCCGTCCGTAACGTTGCCCATTGTAAAGCCCTGAATACTTTTGATATTCAGCTTATTCAAATCTAAATTGAAATCAAGATTGCCATCATCAATTTTATAATTTCCGGTAAGGCTTACATCATTATCCTGACCCGTAAGTGTAACATTTGCAGCCAATAAATTGTCCGTTTTATTATCTACTTTTATTCCAATATCACCAACAGGCTCGCCTTTAAAAGCAAACTGATCTATTTTTAAATCAGATGTAAAAGTGGGTTTTGTCATTATATTTTCAGCCAATGCATTACCATTGATTAAACCCTGCATCAAAATTTCATCTTTTTTGACCATGTTCATAATGGTCTCAATTTTGAAATTCACAAAATCAACTTTCAGTGGCGCATTATCCTGTTCGCCCTGCGATTGTATTTTCAACTCATTTCCGGAATTCGTTAAATAAAACTTATTGATATAAAGTCTTTTTCCACCAAATTCGATTACATTTTCAGGATCAATATCCCATTTATCATAATTCAGGATGAAGTTTTCGGCATCGATTTTGAAGATATTTTTAGAATCTTCTGTTTTGAATTCTCCGGCAATAAAATACTGTTGTTTGTCTTTTACATCTTTCACTTCAAGTGCATAAGTCAAAAGATTATTCTCGACTTTCCCTGATAAACTTGTAAATGGGATTTTTAAAGAACCGCTTTCGATTGTTGCTACAGAAACTGAGTATTCTAAAGCATTTTCTTGGGCTTCGATATTTATTTTTCCATCAGAAATGGTATTATCCGCATACACAATTCTTGGAATAGTTCCTTTTATTTCTAATGAATCTGTTACATTATTGTATTTCCCTGTAATGTTGATAGGCTCTAAACCGGTTAATTTCGGAACCAGTTTAAAAAGTATCGGATCATTATCAATCTTTAGCTTAAATGCCAATCGTTGTTCATCTGATTCTCCGTTTACTTTTGGATTTTTTAAATCAATATATTTCGACAATGATTTTTTTATTGCGGCTGTTAATGTTGTCAATTTGTATTTTCCATCCACTTCAGCTTTCAAAAACTGAGAGGCAATTTTGATATTGTTACGGTTATTATCTGCAAAAGCAATTATGCGTACTGAATCCAGAACAATTGGCTCTGCATCCTGTACAACCTGAATGTTCGACAGAAACACTTTTCCGTTCAACAAATCAGGATTACTATTGGCAATATCCGCATCAACATTTCCGCGCAATTTCATTGGACCTGCATGTAGATTCAATTTTTCAAGATCTGCAATATCCAGGTTTAATTTTAATTGTATCGACGGATATTTATCTTTGGTATCTCCATTGGCAACCAGATCAAAATGCAGATTAGGATCTTTCATTCCGGATTTAACCGCAAATGATCCGTTTTCGATATTTCCTTTTAAAGCTAAATCTTTATAGGTATATTTATTAAAAACGGCTTTCTGAACCAATCCGTCAAATTGCGCCTGAGCCGTTTTAGGATCAAGACCTTTTCCATCCACTTTTGCTTTGAGCGTAATTTTTCCGATGGAATCATTTTTAATTAATTTTCCTAAATCAAAATCCAGCAAATAAACGGTCGCGTTGTACTTTTCTTTTTTCTTAATACGCTGATCAAATAAAGCATCTACTTTCGCATTTCCGAAACTACTGTTTAAAGCCAGATTTGTTTTGAAATTCTGAACTGAACCCTTAAATTTCCCCTGCAGGTTTAATTGAGAAGGCAACTGAACATTTTTTGGAATTGTTCCCGCCGGCACAAACGAATATATGTCTTTAGAAGTACTTGAAATTTTCTTTATATCGAGATCATAATACGCTTTTTGAGCATCCGGCAATCCTTTTATTTTCCCGGAAAGAGAAACTTTTGTAGTTCCTATTCCGCTCATTTCGAATTGCGGAATATCCAGGTCTTTTATTTTTCCGCTTAAACGCGTATTCAGGTATAAAATCGCATTTGGGTTACTTTTAAACGGATTTGTTTTTTGTAAATCCGGAACAAACAACAAGATATCTTTAAAACCTATTTTCGACTGACTTAGATTGCCGTCTATAGAAAGGTTTCCTAAATCTTTAGAAATCGATGCAATTGAAAGATACACTACATTTATTTTATTTTGCAAAAGAGTCTGTGGCGTTTTTAAATACAAATCATTCAGATATGCATTTTTAGGTCCGTAAAAGAAATTGGTTTTTAAAGACTGAATTTGTAATCCGCTTTTATCATTTGCCGTTAAGGTTTTAATATTCCCGGAAATCGTGTCGTTTCCGTAATATAGTTTCTCTGCCTTAAAATTCACTTTATCCAAATCAAGGTGACTGTAATCAATACCTTTTAAAACCGGTTTCGATTGCATATCATCAAATTTGAATGCGACATCCTGTATATCGATGTCATTCAGTTTTACTTTCCATCCTGCCTGTTTAATGGCAGTCGAATCTAAATCGGGAGTTTTTATTTGTTTGTCTTTTGTACCTAATCGTAAGTTTCCTTTTAGATTTTTTAGTTCGAAAGTATCAAAATCTAAAAGCTGATTGTTCAGATCGATTTTATTGACAGACAAATCAAGATTACCCAATTTTATTCCTGAGTCTAATTTGGAATCTTTATTATCGTATGCGATATCAATTTTCGACAAACTGATTTTACCTAAACTCAAATTAAAATCTTGTCTTTTCGAAATAGTATCAACAGTTTCTACCGATACTTCTGCAATTTTTTCGACTGCATCCTGGTCTAAAACCAATTTTAATCCGTCTAATTTAATGTTCGGAATATCGAAAGTCATTTTATCTAAATCGAATTCCTTAAATTTTGTATCGAAATGGGTTAGATTGACTTTGACATCATTCTTAGAAAAATCATCTTTAAAGTTGAATTTCACATTATCAAGATTAACTTTTACAACCGAAATTTTAAAAGGTTTACTATCCGGATCTTCTACTTTTGGTTCTTTTGATTCAAAAGCTTTTATGATATAATCGAAATTAAAAACGCCATTTTTATTTCTGGAAATATTGGCATTGACATTTTCAAGTGAAACCGAATTGATCTCCAGTTGGCTGCTTATTAGTTTAAACAAATCAACATCAAGCTCTAAACGTTTACCTGCCAGTAAAGTATCTTTCTTTTGATCTTCAAAATAGAAACCTTCCAAAACTATATCTTTCGGGAATTTGATCGAAATATGATCTAAGGCAACTTTGGTTTTAATCTTATTATGAAGATAGGTAATGGCCTTATCCTTTGCATAATTTTGAACGGACGGAACCTGAATTAAAACAATTAGAAGTAACAAAAGTGCAATGATAGCAACCACGCACCAAAGAAGTATACGTAGTGTTTTTTTAAGAAAATGAATGGGTTTCTTATTCATACGTCAATAAAACACGATTAGATTAAAGTTGCGTTATTATAAAACTGTATTGCTACAGTTTACAAAATTGTGGATTTTAAATTTTAACAATTTACATAATTACACGCAATTATTCTAAAATTTTATGAACAAATAATTATTTTCTTACTTTAAAATATGTTACGAAGGTGCTAAGACACAAAGAAAATTGATATTAGAACTTAATATGAGTCCAATTTGCCTCAACAAGTTTTATTTTCTCCTGAAGTTTTGCTAAGAATTTCTGATGTTGTTCTGATTCCGGATTAAAACTTCGATGGCGCAAACTTTTTTGTATCTCTGCGATTTCCTGCATCGTAGCAATACTGCTTTCAGCCATATAATTTTCGCTGAACTTTTGCCAGATATAATCGATTGCTACCTGATTAGGATGCAGCATATCTTCGGCATAAAAACGATAATCACGAAGTTCATCCATCATGATTTCATAAGAAGGAAAATAATTATGGGTTGTGAGTTGTGAGTTATGAGTTTTTAAAACCTCATGAACTGCAGCAAATAAATGTGATTTACTTAATTGATTTTCTACAAAACCATCTTTTATATGTCGTACAGGCGAAACAGTAAAAATAAAGTTTATATCAGGGTTTAAAACCTGAACTAAATCAATAGTATTTTGAACACTTTTCTCAATCACATCTACCGATAGCAATTCTTTTAGAAATTGTTTTTGAGGTACTTTATGACAATTGGCAACAATTGCATCGTTTTCTGTATTTCTGTAAATCCAGGAAGTTCCGTAAGTAATGATAATGTGTGTGGCTTCTTTTAAATATTTGTAGGTTTCTGAAATCGCTTTATTGAGCGTTTCCAGCAATTCCTGTCGGTCTGAATTGCTTAAATCAGAATGTACTTCGTAACTATGCCAGCGCTCGTTATAAAAGAAAACGTCTTTCTCTGTATAAAATTCTTCTTTAACTATCCTACTAATAATTTTCTCGATCGAAACCGGATTAAAAATTATCCCAAACGGATTTGCCGCATTCTGAAATTTAAAATAATCAAATTTTTCTGCCATGTTTTCTGCAAAACAGGAACCAATAGAAATGATCTTTGCATTATAATCGATTGGATTATTGGTTTTAGAAATCGGTATTTGGGTTCTGAATTGCATGAGTTTTTTTATTCAAAAATACAGTTTAAAACTCATTTAAAGATCAAAAAAAATCCCCAACATCAATTATTGATGATTGGGGATTTATTATTGCATTATAAGCTAATTAATAAGTAATCTCCAATTTAAAAGAATCTTTAGCATCGCCAGAAAACACTTCTGTTATAAAACTATTGGCATTGTATTTATTAGTATTCGTTACTGTTACTGTTTCAATCACTTTTCCTGAACCATCAGTTTCTACAGTAACATTTTTAACTGCATTATTTGCTGAATAAAAATCAAAATTATCATCTAAATCCAATAAAAGTTTAACTCCCGTTATATTAGTAAAAGGGCTTTTCTTGTCATCAAATGTATTTGTGCTTTTCTCTCTTACAGCATCGATATACTCAGTAGAAAGTATGTTTCCATTTGCAAAAGTATAAAGTCTAGTTGCATCATATTTAATTTCCTGTTTGTTAATTATCTCAGAATAATTTGCGTTAACAGTACCGTTTGCATTGTAAACAAAAGTTAGTTTTTGTGGAGGAGTAGAACCGAAAGCTCTGGTAGTAAGCTTAGAAACTAATTTTCCAGCTTCGTACGTATACACATCTGTAGACTGCAATTCACTTGATTTAAACTCCTCAACTTTAGTGATTACTTCTCCTGTATAGGTATAAACAAATTTAGAAGCGTCTGAAAGAGAAATTTGTTTTAATTTATTTCCGTCGTAAGTGAACGTAAAATCAAGACTTCCTGATTTTCCATTTTCAACAGTTGTTTCAACCATTTTTTAAGGTAATAATGTTTCAGATGCAACGTCTGTTGAATCATCACTAGAACAAGAAGAAATTAGCACCATAGATAAAGCACTAAAAAGGCATAAAATTTTTTTCATTTTGATTTGTTAGATTTATTATTGGCGCAAACTTAGTGCAACCCAAAACCAAAACCTTACGGCATCCCACATTGAAAGTAAAAAAATACATCATGCAACTCCATTACTTAGTAAAACACTAATAAAGAACAACATAAAAAAAATAATTACATTAGTAATAAAATTGAGCCAAAAGCAATATTGTCTAAATACTTGGTTATTTTCTTCGTTTTTTTTATTGCGACAGTGTTAAAAAATATATTTTATAAAAAATTAAAATACTCAATACTAAAAAAACACACTGCTAACTTCAGCTGCAAAAAAATTAGTTTTTTAATAACTAAAAGCAACTTTACAAAGCCAAACTATTCACTACTTTTGCATCTTCAATAAATTTAAACTCACACATGAAATTATTATATTCTTATATAATCAAGCACAAAATGCTTTTGCTTTTTGCTTTGATTATGGCCTCTATAAACATTTGCTTCAGCTTATCTGACTCTATTATTACCGGTAAATTAATGCAGGATTGCGGTGTTGGTCTGCATAAATATGAAGGAAATGAAATCGGTTTTTTAAAATCTTTATCCTTCTGGCTGGGACTTTCGCTTGGTGCCGCAATGATTTCCAGAATTACCAAAAACTTTCAGGATTATTTCACCAATGTTGTGATCCAACGAACCGGAGCACAAATGTATACGGATGGTATTAAAAAATCGCTTGATTTGCCTTACGCTGAATTCGAAGATCAGCGAAGTGGTGAAACATTAAGCAAATTGACAAAAGTACGCTCCGATTCTGAAAAATTAATTACGCTTTCGATCTCTTTGATCTTTCAGACCATTATCGGTTTTATATTCGTAATTGTATATGTTGCCAGAATCGATTACCGTATTTCGCTTATCTTTTTAGTAACAGCTCCAATTATTGCTTTAATCAGTTCGTATTTGGGTAAAAAAATTAAGATCGTTTCCCGAAAAATTGTCAATCAAACCAATGCTCTGGCCGGTTCTACAACCGAGAGTTTAAGAAACATCGAATTGGTAAAAAGTCTTGGATTAACGTACCAGGAAGAAAAACGTCTGAATTTAAACACTTTTAAAATTCTGCAATTAGAATTAGAAAAAATCCGTTTTATCAGAAGTTTGAGTTTCATTCAGGGTACAACCGTACACTTTCTAAGAACTTGTGTTGTCTTTACTTTGTACTATTTCTTGTTTGGACATAAAATAATCGTGGGCGATTTATTGACTATGGTATTCTTTACCTTCTTTATTTTTGGACCATTACAGGAATTAGGAAATTTCATTATCGCCTTGAATGAGACTAAAGTTTCAATGGAAAATTTTAAAACTTTATTAAGCGCTCCAAAAGAATTTCGCCCAAAAAGCCCTAAACATGTGGGAGCAATCAGGTCTTTACTTTTTACCAATGTGAGTTTTCAGCATAAAACTGCCAAATTCAAGGCGGTAGAAAACATTAATTTTGAAATTAAACAAGGTGAAACCGTCGCTTTTGTTGGCCCATCAGGCTCGGGAAAAACGACTTTAGTAAAATTATTAGTCGGATTGTACACGCCTGCTGAAGGACAAGTGCTTTATAATGATATTGATTCTACCGAAATTGACTTGCTAGATTTAAGAAAACAATTAGGGTTTGTAACTCAGGATGCTCAGTTATTTTCCGGAACTATTCGTGAGAACTTATTGTTTGTAAGACCTAATGCAACCGATGAAGATTTATATGATGCCCTGAAAAAAGCCAGTTGCGAAAAATTACTGCAACGTGCCGAAGACGGCTTAAACACTACAATTGGTGAAGGCGGAATTAAAGTTTCCGGTGGAGAAAAACAACGTTTGTCTATCGCTCGTGCTATTTTAAGAAATCCAAATTTATTGATTTTTGACGAAGCTACTTCTGCTCTGGATTCGATCACCGAAGAGGAAATCAATGCTACCATTAGAAATATATCAGATCAAAACAGAATTACGGTTCTAATCGCACATCGACTATCTACGGTACTGCATGCTGACAAGATATTTGTATTAGAACAAGGTAAAATCATCGAATCCGGTAAACACGAGGATTTGATTGTTGATAGAGGATTGTATTACGCAATGTGGCGTCAGCAAATTGGGGAACGTAAGTAAGTTTTTAATCGCGCAAAGTCGCAAAGTTTTTCTATGCTTTGCGGCTTTGTTTTTTTTTAGCCTTGAAAGAGAAAAAATCTCGCAAAGTCGCGAAGTCGCAAAGTTTTTTTTTAAGCTTTGCGATTTTTTTTATAATAATTTTTTAAGTTTAAAAAGCTATAGATTACAAACTATTCTTTTGATGCCAAATTTAATTATTGGTACATTAAAGTTTATCAATAAGCCTAATTTCGTTTTTGTGATTTTAAGATAAGTCAATACCTGTTTGGCATGAACGTCTGTAATTTGCTCGATAGATTTTATCTCTAGAAGTACTTTATTTCCTACTATCAAATCAGTTCTAAAACCTATATCTAATTTAATTCCATCCCACATTACAGGAAGACTTTTTTGTCTTTCCACAAATAGTCCTCTTTTGTTAGTTCGTGAAACAAAATTGCTTCATATACTGATTCTAATAATCCTGGGCCAAGTTTAACGTATATTTTATAGCAAACATCAACTACAACAGCTGAAATTTCATTTTCAGTCATTTTAAAAAAAAAGTATAAACTTACAAATGCTTATTTAAAACAAAACCATAAAAAATAAAAAACTTTGCGACTTAGCTCCCGATAGTTATCGGGATTGCAAGATTAAAAAAAAAAAAGCTTAAAAAAAAGTCGCAAAGCTTAAAAAAACTTTGCGACTCTGCGTCTTTGCGCGAAATAAAAAACCTTATTTAACAAACTCAATTGCCTTAGCCAAAGCCTCAGCAACTCCATTTGCATTTTTACCTTTTCCAGAAGCGAAGAAAGGCTGTCCTCCTCCATTTCCTTCAATATATTTTCCTAATTCTTTGATCACTGCATTTGCATTTAAGCTTTTGCCTGCTACTAAATCTTTAGCGATATAACAATGAATATTTGGCAAACCATCTTCTACAGAAGCCAGGAATACAAAAGAATCTGCTTTTGAACTTCCTAATGCAGAAGTTAAATCTTTCGTCGAAGCCATGCTTAAATCTACTTGTTTTGCAAGGAAATTTACGCCGTTTACTTCCTGGAAATCTTTCTCTAATTCAGATTTTAAAGCGCCTACTTTTTCTTTAAGCAATTGCTCTACCTGCTTTTTCAGTTTAGCATTATCATCCTGTAAAGAAGCTACTGATTTTAAAATATCCTGAGGATTTTTTAATGTCTCTTTTATTTCAGCTAAAGTATTCTCCTGATTTTGATAGAAGTCTTTTACTGCGTCACCTGTAATCGCTTCAATACGGCGAATTCCAGCCGCTACTGCTCCTTCAGAAATGATTTTGAAATGCCAGATTTCTGCTGTGTTTTTCACGTGAATTCCACCACAAAGTTCTTTACTTTCACCAAATTCAATCATTCGGACATTATCTCCGTATTTCTCTCCAAACAAAGCCATTGCACCTTTATCTAATGCTTCTTTAATTGGAATATTTCTGTGTTCTGTCAATTGCAATTGTGCTTCAATCTGCGCATTTACACTTGCCTCAACCTGACGTAATTCGTCATCGGAAACTTTAGAAAAATGCGAAAAGTCAAAACGCAAATAATTCGGATTCACTAATGAACCTTTTTGCTCTACGTGAGTTCCCAAAAGGTTTCTCAAAGCCAAATGCATTAAATGCGTAGCCGAGTGATTTTTAGAAGTTGAACTTCTTAAATCGTTATTTACTTTTGCTGTAAAACCAGCTTCGATATTTTCCGGCAATTGTTTTGCAAAATGCAAAATCAAATTGTTTTCTTTTTTAGTGTCGATGATTTCGATCGTTTCGTTTGCAGAAACTAATGTTCCTTTATCACCAACTTGTCCACCACCTTCAGGATAGAATGGTGTATTGTCTAAAACGATTTGGTATAGAATTCCGTCTTTCTTAGAATCTACTTTACGAATTCTGGTAATTTTTACTTCGTTTTCTGTTTTATCATAACCAACGAAAGTTTCTACATTTCCTGGAATCAAAACGGTCCAGTCTTCTGTTGAAACTTCTGATGCTGCACGAGAACGTGTTTTTTGTTTTTGTAATTCAACTTCAAATTCTTCTTCATTATAGGAGAAACCTTTTTCTTTTAGAATTAGAGCGGTCAAATCTTTTGGAAAACCAAATGTATCATACAATTCAAAAACCTTAGCACCAGAAACTTCTGATCCTTTAGTTTGTGCAATTACATTGTCTAACAATTGTAAGCCCTGATCAAGAGTTCTTAAAAAAGAAGCTTCTTCTTCGCGGATTACATTCGTAACCAATTGCTGCTGCGATTTGATTTCCGGGAAAAATTCTCCCATTTGGTTTGCCAGAACTTCTACCAATTTATTGATAAAAGGTTCTTTTGTACCCAAAAATGTAAATCCGTAACGAATCGCACGACGTAAAATTCTACGAATTACATAACCCGCTCCGGTGTTTGATGGCAATTGTCCGTCTGCAATTGCAAATGCAACCGCACGAACGTGATCTACCACGACACGAATCGCAATATTAGTTTTATTTTGTTCCTCGCTGATGTTCTTAACTTCATCAGATGTATATTTCAAACCTGTAATTTGTTCTACTTTCTCGATAAGCGGTGTAAAAACATCAGTATCATAGTTGGATGTTTTTCCTTGCAACGCCATACACAAACGCTCAAATCCCATTCCGGTATCTACGTGTTGTGCAGGAAGTTTTTCTAAAGATCCATCTGCTTTACGGTTGAATTCCATGAATACATTATTCCAGATTTCAACTACTTGAGGATGATCATTATTCACCAGGCTTTTTCCTGAAACTAAAGCTTTTTCAGCTTCCGGACGTAAATCAACGTGAATTTCAGAACATGGCCCGCATGGTCCCTGATCTCCCATTTCCCAGAAATTATCTTTTTTGTTTCCAAGAATGATTCGGTCTTCATCGATTAATGTTTTCCAGATATCCCACGCTTCCTGATCAAACGGAACATTATCCTCTTTACTTCCTTCAAAAACAGAAACATAAAGATTCTCTTTTGGAATTTTATATACTTCTGTCAATAATTGCCACGCCCAGTTGATCGCTTCTTTTTTGAAATAATCACCAAAAGACCAGTTACCCAGCATCTCGAACATGGTGTGGTGATAGGTATCAAAACCTACATCTTCAAGATCGTTATGTTTTCCTGAAACACGAAGACATTTTTGCGTATCGGCTATTCTTTTGCTTTTTGGAGTTCCGTTTCCTAAAAAATATTCCTTGAACTGGGCCATTCCCGAGTTGTTGAACATTAAGGTTGGGTCGTCTTTAAGCACAATAGGAGCCGACGGAACGATTAAGTGTCCGTTGCTTTTAAAAAAGTCTAGAAATTGTTTACGTACGTCTTGTGATTTCATGTGATAATTAGAAATGTGATAATTTGATAATGTGTCAATTAGATAATTTACTTCGTCTGAAAATATGTTAATGTTGTTTTTTAATTAGAAATTTACCATTCAAAACAATAAATTTCACCTTAAAAACATTATCTAATTATCAAATTGACACATTATCTAATTCTATTTTATTCTTGAAAAAAAGCTTCGAACATCTGAAACATTTATTAAATTTGTTCGACTAACTTATTTTACAAGCTGCAAAAATAGGGTATTTTAAAATATGGCGAAAGTAAAATATTATTACGACTCAGAAAATCTGGCTTATACGAAAATAAAGACCAGAAAAAGAATCAAATTTGGCTATGCATTATTGTTTTTGCTGGCTTCGGCGCTGTTTGGTTTTTTAGTTTTTGTACTATTACTGAACACCCCTTATTTTGAGACTCCAAAAGATCGTTTACAAGCGCGTGAAATCGAAAACTTAAAATTGCAATATGCCATTTTAAACAAAAAACTGGATGAAATAGATGATGTAACTGAAGCATTAGAAAACAGGGACAATAATATATACAGGGTTTATTTTAATAAAACCGAAATTCCGGATTCTATCAGAAAAGCCGGTTTTAGAGATTCTAAGCGCTACAAAGATTTAGAAGGTTATAACAACTCGCAATTGGTTCTCAATACTACAAAACGCATTGACCGATTATCGAAAGAACTGGCTATTCAGTCGAAATCATTAGATGAAATTTTGAAGCTCGCGAGTACAAAAGGCAATTTATTATTAGCAATTCCGGCAATTCAGCCTGTACGTAATGAAAACCTTAAAAGAATGGCTTCCGGTTTTGGATATCGAACTGATCCTTTTACGAAAGTGCGAAAAATGCATAATGGGATGGATTTTACAGTCAACACAGGAACTCCTGTTTATGCCACAGGCGATGGTGTCGTAGAAAGAGCAGATAACTCGGCTTCGGGATTTGGAAATCATGTTGTCATCAGGCATGGTTTTGGATACGAAAGTTTATACGCCCATTTAAGCAAATACAACTGCAGGGCCGGACAACATGTCAAACGCGGCGATGTCATAGGTTATGTTGGCAGCACCGGAAGATCCGAAGGTCCGCATTGTCATTATGAAGTGCATAAAGACGGAAAAGTCGTTAACCCGCTGAACTTCTACTACGGCAATATATCTGCAGTAGAATATGTCGCGATTTCGCAAATGGCAAACCTCGAAAATCAGTCATTAGATTAATACTCTAAAAAGTAGTATTTTTGGAATAAAATAGAAAATTATAAAATATGCATATTGAGCTTTCAAAAGATAAAAGGTATTATAGCATTGGCGAAGTAGCCAAAGCTTTTAATGTCAATGCATCATTAATTAGATTTTGGGACAGTGAATTTGACATTCTAAAACCAAAAAAGAATGCCAAGGGCAACAGAATGTTTACTCCGGATGATATCACCAACCTGCAATTAATTTATCATTTGGTAAAAGAAAGAGGTTTTACACTAGATGGCGCCAGAACACATTTGAAAGAAGGACAAAAGAAAACCTTAGACAAATTCGAAATAATCCGTAAATTAGAGACAATAAAAACACAATTAAACGAAATTAAGAACGAATTATAGTATATTTATTAAATAAATCAAAAACAAACTTAAATTAAAACAGATATGAAAAAATGGTTAATCCCCGTAGGAATTATTATAGCGCTAATTGCTATTATTGCTTTTTGGTCAATTGGAATTAAAAACACCGGGTTAAAATACAACCAGGCTGTTAACAAAGAGTGGGGAAATGTAAGCACTACTTATCAAAGAAGAAATGATCTTATCGGGAACTTAGTAAACACAGTAAAAGGTGCTGCAGATTTCGAAAAATCAACTTTAACTGCCGTTATTGAGGCAAGAGCAAAAGCTACTTCGGTAACTATTGATCCAAGTAACGTAACACCTGAACAATTGGCTCAGTACAATCAGGCTCAAAGTGGCGTATCATCTTCTTTATCAAGATTATTAGTTTCTGTTGAACAATATCCAACATTAAAAGCAAATGAAAATTTCCTTAAATTACAGGATGAATTGGCCAGTACAGAAAATCAAATTTTGACAGCAAGAACACGTTTCAATGAAGCTGTACAGGAATATAATGGTTACATACTTGCTATCCCAAACAAATGGTTCTTAGATTACAAAGAAAAACCATATTTTGAAGCTGTTGCAGGTGCTGATAAACCAGTTGAAGTAAAATTCTAAAAAAAGATATACTATTTTTGATTAACGTTTTTAAATTTCTAAGGAGAAATCCTTCTGAAATTTGAAAACGTTAATCTTAATTTTAAAAAATAATTTCAATGTCAAAAGTAGAAGATTTTTTATCCAAAGAAGAAGAACAACATATTGTTGATGCTATTTGCGTGGCTGAAAAAAATACTTCCGGCGAAATTAGAGTACATATCGAACAAACAACCTCTAAGGTTCCTTTTGACAGGGCTTTAGAAGTTTTTCACGAATTAAAAATGAATGAAACCCAGCTCAAAAACGGGGTTTTATTTTACTTTGCGGTAGCAGATAAAACATTTGCAATTTGTGGAGACAAAGGCATTAACGATGTCGTTGCAGCTGATTTTTGGGACTGTACCAAAGAGGCCATGATTACCCAATTTAAGTCAGGAAACTACAAACAAGGTATTGTTGATGGCATTCTGAATGCCGGCGAACAATTAAAAAAATATTTTCCTTCGTTTGATGGTGACACTAACGAATTATCAAACGAAATCTCAAAAGGATAAATAATGAAAATTTCCAAAAACAAAATATCTCATTCAAAAGGACTTTTTCAGTTTACCTTTTTGTTCATCGCTTTTTTTACCACCAATTGTATTTTTGCACAATTTACGATTCCTGAAAAACCAAGTTTTCAAACCTCGGTTTATGATTATGCGAATGTTTTAAGTGCCTCTGAAAAAGCACAACTGGAAGAAAAACTAATTCGCTATTCTGACTCTACCACAACGCAGATTGTAGTCATTACAATCGAAAGTCTGAAAGGAGAAGATGTGAGTCAGCTTGCTACAAAATGGGGACAAACCTGGGGAATTGGAGGAACTGCAAAAGACGACAATGGTGTAATTATATTATTGGCTAAAGCCGAAAGAAAAATTGCTATTAATCCCGGTTACGGTCTGGAAGACAGACTGACTGCCGGAATTGGAGGAACAATAATCCGAAATATTATCATTCCGGAGTTTAAAGCAGGCAGTTTTTATAATGGTCTTGACAAAGGAACAGATGCGATAATTGATGTTTTTAAAGGCAAATTCAAAGGCGAACGAAAGCAAGCCAAAGGAAATGATTTTCCAATACTTCCCTTTATAGTCATTGTTGTAATTGTATTAATTTTGCTGTCTCGAAACAAAGGCGGTGGAGGAAATTCAGGGAACAATGGTGGTGGCGGCCCCAGCCTGCTTGACGTTATTATTCTAAGCAGCCTTGGCAGAAGTGGCGGAGGCGGATTTGGAGGTTTTGGCGGCGGATCATCCGGAGGCGGCGGCTTTGGCGGAGGTTTTGGCGGAGGCGGTTTCTCCGGTGGAGGTTCCAGTGGAGGCTGGTAAAGTCTTATTTTCCAAGTTTTTTATAGTTTCAGGTTTTTAAGTTGGTACTAAGAAAATTTAGTTTAAATTTATCATTCATAATTTACAATTTATAATTCAAAATAGATGTTATCACATAAAGCAAAATACGCCCTTAAGGCCTTACTTTATTTAGCAGAACAAGACGAAAATCACATTTCCAGAACGATAGAAATTGCTGATGGCGCCAATATTCCTAAAAAGTTTTTAGAACAGATTTTATTAGATCTAAAACGAGGACGTTTTGTGAGCAGTAAGCAAGGAAAATTTGGCGGATATTATCTGATACGCTCCAAAAATGATATTACTCTGGCAGAAATTCACCGTTTATTTGACGGTGCAATTGCGCTTTTACCATGTGCTTCGTTAAACTTTTACGAACCATGCTCCGATTGTAAAACCGAGGAAGAATGCAGTCTAAGACATGGTCTAATGATCATTCGTGACGAGACTCTTAAAGCAATGCAAGGCATTACAATCGCCTCACTAGTAAAGAAATAAAAAAATATTTTCTAATTCCTAGTAAATCTATAGAATTTACATATATTTGCAAAAAAAATCAACTAACCAATTTACAAATTTTAACCAATATGAAAGTAAATTACAATCGATCGGGTGCGTCAAAAAACCTTTTGCAAAAAAATCAAAATATTCAATTCACTACCGTGAAAAACAATTCTTCTATGATGTGTATGTGCTGGTAAAAAAAATTTATTTTAAATTCTACTAATCACATATAACTAATATAAAAATGAAAAATTCTATAAAAAATATACTTACATTACTAGCTGTTTTAACTTTCTCAATTTCATTTGCACAAAATATCGAAGGTGTAGTGAAAACAAGTGAAAACACTCCACTAGAAGCCGTAAACGTTGTTATAAAGGGAACTACTTCTAATACCACTACAGACTCTAATGGAAAATTTATCCTTGACACAAAAGGAAAACTTCCTATCACAATTTTAGTTCAATATGTAGGCTACAAAACTACTGAGATTGAACTTGCTGATTTACCTGTTACTCCACTACAAATAACTCTTAAAGAAGAAAATGAACTTATAGAAGTGGTTGTTTCTTCACGACGCAGAATAGAAAAAGTTCAGGATGTGCCAATTGCAATATCCGTTATAACTGGTAAACAAGCGGAACAAACAGGAGCATTTAATGTGAACAGAATTAAAGAATTGGTTCCTTCAGTACAATTGTATTCATCGAACCCTAGAAATACTGGTATTAACATTCGTAGTCTTGGTTCCCCATTTGGACTTACGAATGACGGTATTGATCCCGGAGTTGGTTTTTATGTTGACGGTGTATATTTTGCACGTCCGGCTGCAACAACTTTAGATTTTATCGATGTGGAGCAAATTGAGGTATTACGCGGCCCACAAGGATCATTGTTTGGTAAAAACACGACTTCAGGAGCATTTAACATCACTACCCGTAAACCAAGTTTTACTTCAGGGGCTGATTTTGAACTGAGCTACGGAAATTATGCTTTTCTACAAGCTAAAGCTTCTGTTACCGGAGCATTAGGAAAAAAAGTAGCAGGTCGTTTATCTTTTTCAGGTACACAACGTGACGGTCTTATTGACAATGTTGCAACAGGAAGACCTACCAATAGTTTGAACAATCAGGGAATTAGAGGTCAGTTACTCTGGACCCCAACTACAAATACTAATATTATACTAGCTGCAGATATCACAACACAGCGTCCTGACGGATATGCACAAGTTGTTGCCGGTGTTGCTCCTACGCAAAGAGCCGCTTATCGCCAGTTTGATGCCATTATTAAAGATTTAAATTATCAGCTTCCGAGCTTAAATGCTTTTGACCGTAAAATCGATCATGATACTCCATGGCGTTCAGGTCAGGATATGGGAGGTATTTCTCTTAATGTTGATACTAAAATTGGATCAGGAACACTTACTTCGACTACAGCATGGCGTTTTTGGAACTGGGATCCGTCAAATGACAGGGATTTTACTGGATTGCAAGTATTGGCAAAATCACAAAACCCAACAAGACAAACACAATTTACACAAGAGGTTCGTTACGCAGGTCAGTTAACTTCTAAAATAAGCGGAGTTGTTGGTGTATTTTTTATAGACCAGACTTCACAAACAAATGGTACTGAAGAATCCGGTAATGCACAATGGAGATTCGCACAAAGTTCTACAAGCCCGTTATGGAAAACTCCGGGTCTTTTTGAAGGATACGGAATCAAAACTGACGCTCGTATCAGATCATCAAGTGCTGCTGTATTTGGACAATTAGACTGGGCGATTACAGATCGTTTGCATGTATTACCGGGTTTGAGATATAACTTTGATAAAAAAGATGCTGATTACAGCCGTACAACATACGGAGGTCTGCAAACTACCGACCCTGCATTACTTGCTTTGAAAAAATCTGTTTATTCTGATCAGGCTTTTGACTCTAGTACTGACAACACAGATTTCTCAGGAAATATCACAATATCTTTTAAAGCTTCTGATAAAATCAATGCTTATGCCACTTATGCAAAAAGCTACAAACCGGTTGGTGTGAATGTGGCCGGACTTCCAACGGATTCAAAAGGTTTGCCATTACTTGATCTTGCAGTTATCAAACCAGAAAAAGTAAATCATTACGAAATAGGAGTAAAAACTTCACCATTTAGAAACTCAGTATTCAACCTTGCATTCTTTAATACAGACATCAAAGATTTTCAAACAAATGTTCAGGCAGCTGAATTAGGTGTAAACCGTGGATATCTTGCCAATGCTGATAAAGTACGTGTAAGAGGTGCTGAACTTGATGCCAGTTTTGTAATCAGCCAGCACTTAACAATTAATGGTGCTGCCACTTATACTGATGGTAAATACATTAAATTTACAAATGCACCACTTCCGTTAGAAGAAACAGGAGCTCCTGTAGCCTTCAAAGATGTTTCAGGAACTGAATTGCCAGGTGCATCAAAATGGGCAGGATCTTTAGGCGGAGAATTATCTGATCAAGCTAAATTCTTCGGTAACTCAGGAAAAATATTTCTTGCTTTAGACTCTTACGCTCGTTCTGAATTTTCTTCAAGCCCATCAGCTTCAAAATATTTAGTAGTTCCGGGATACGCGATCTTCAATGCCCGTTTAGGTTTCCGTACTGCTCAGGGTTTATCTGTTCATTTCTGGGGACGTAACCTTTTAAATAAAGATTACTACGAACAATTATTACCTGCCGGTGGAAATACAGGTCAATATGCCGGTGTAATTGGCGACCAAAGAACTTATGGTGTTACTTTAAAGTATTCCTTATAAACACAGTTAGTTAGTTAGTTTAAATAGATAAAACGAGGCAGGTTTATAAAACTTACCTCGTTTTTTTTTATGGAATCAAATCTCTAAAATCACAAAATAGCCCTTAAAACAAGTTTTATTGTTCGGGAGATACATCATGATTTGTATATATTCGCAGCCTGAATTGATACAAATTGAATGAAAGTTCTCAGATTACTATTATTTACGGGATTGATAAGTCCTTTTTTATCGGCACAAAGTCTAAAAAAGACAGATCATCAAACCTTAACCTGGATCCGGTATTACAATATTTTGCCTTTAACCGAAAAATGGGCAATTCACTCTGAGTTTGATAACAGAAATTTCCTAAATCCTATTCATGAAAATTTATTTGTTATAAGAGTTCAGGGAAGATATCGAATTCATAAAAACATCGATTTAGGCAGCGGCCTAGCTTATTTTAATGTCAATACACAAGATCCTGACGTTGATCCTGATTTTTCTATTCCGGAATACAGAATCCAGCAGGATGTTACTTTTATTAATGATGTTGCTAAAATTACTTTTCACAATCGTCTTCAGCTAGAAGAGCGTTTCATTCAAAAAGCAAGTAAAACAGCATTACTCAATGACTTTGCTTTTGCTTACCGGTTTAGATACCGATTACAAGCAACATTTGATCTTTGGAAAAAAGAAAAACGAAGTCTAAAAGGAACAATTTCAGATGAAATAATGTTCAATTTTGGAAAAGACAATAAAAGAAACACTTTCGATCAAAACCGAATTTACCTTGCATTACGTTATCATTTCAACCCCAATACAGGCTTAGAAGCAGGATATCTCAACAGTTTTCAAAGACGCTCGAGCGGAGTCGATTTTTATGATCGCGATATTATCAGATTTACTGTTTATCATAGAATAAATAGGAAACCGAGGATTTAGAAAATAAAATTTCAATCTAAAAATTCTAAACTCCAGTAAAAAAATCAGCCGAAGCAAGTCTGTGGGCACAAAAAAAGACGCACTGCTTGTACTGCGTCTCTGCGTTAAAACCTTTGAACCTTTATTAATCCATTCTCTGTCTTTTCTTCCCTCCTTTTTCTGCACCTGCAAAATTTCCAATTTTATAACTAAGAGAAAACATTACATAACGTTTCAGAACTGTGTTTTCTTCATCACGAATCGAAGTTGCTGAAATCGTTCTTGTTGCACTTAAATTCTGGTTCAGAACATCATAAACCTTTACTTTGGCATAGATTTTTTTATCAAAAAAACCATAAGACAAACTCGTATTCCACAAATAGAAATCTTTCTTGAAATTGCTCGAAATACTGGAGTTGTATGTGTATCCAAAATCATTTCCAAAAATTAAATTGGCCGGCCAGTAACTTGTCGTTTGCAGATTGATTCTGTGTACTACATTCGAACTGGCATCTCTGGATGAATTCTCATAATCAGTTTGATTGTATGATAAACTATACGATGGCGAAATGATAAGCAAATCTCCGTACTCATACGTCATATTTACTTTTGGTGTAATGGCGGTCGATTTTGCATTGTATAAAACCGCATTTGTAAAACCTTTATCAAAGGAATAACTTCCATTTAATCCGAAACCATATCGCAGAACATGCGCATCCCATTTTATCGATTGATTCCAGTTTCCGCCAATTGAGGCAATATAAGTACCGGATATATTTACATAAGTAGTCGTTCTTTTTCCGCTATCGTCATAAATTGAAGTCGAAACGACATCGTTGTTATAATAATCTCCTTTTACATACAGGCTATAACCGGAACGCGTACGGAAATCATAATTTCTAAAACTAAAATTTGCGCTGTTTTTTTCGATAGGATTCAAATCCGGATTTCCCGTAATTGTATTTAATGGATTGGTTAAATTTAAAACCGGCATCAACTGAACTGCAGTCGGAAGTGCATTAGAGTAATCATATCTGAACGACAGATTCTTTGAACGGCTAAACTTGTACCTGATCTGAAAATCACCATAAGGCAAAGCATATCTTTTATTGAGATCTGTTGCATTATTAAGGTACAAAGAGTGATTATCGAACTCTACGATTGCAGTTCTCGAATTCAGGTTGACAGTAAACTTGCTCTTCTGCCAGGTAATCCCAACTTTAGGGCTGAATGAATTTTGTTTTGAAGTAGTATAATTGGTCAAAGATTCATTTAGATTATTATACGATTGTGATGCAGCATCAAAATCGTACGTTTTCATATCTTTCATTTCACTTTTCCAGTCAAAATCAGAACCAAACCTTATCCTTAACGAATCAGTAACGGGTTCTGTGTATTCAAGCTCAAGAGAATAAGTATCTGCTTTACTTGCATTTTTACTCTGCTGGTTCCTGTCGTCGTTGGGCTTACTGTCCTGATAAAAAATAGTCTGAGAAAGATTGAGTGCTTCAGCATCTGTTTTGGCGTTGTTATTATCAAAGACAACACTGAAATTACGGGACTTTTTCTTAAATGCTTTATTGAAATTAATTGTATTTCCAAAGGTTGTATTGGTACTTTCTGAATAATTTTTTGCCGTACTTTCATTCAAAGCATCTCCGTTTTCATCTTCAGAAAAACTAGAAGATGTCGAATTACTATTCGTACGGGATTGATTGACTTTTGGAATGACTACCAATCGCGTTGTTGGATTGATTTTATATTCTAATTCAAAATTTACATTATTTCCTGTACTTTCGTTTCTTGTTTTAGAATCAGCTGAAGTGGCAATATTACCTGTTGGCAGGAAACTAACCTGATCCGATTTACTTTCGTTATTGTTAACGGAGTTCGAAAAATTATAACTCCCCATAGCGGCTAAACTTTTAGACCAATCATCAGAATAGTTTAGTCCAATAAGGTTCGATTGCGTAATTCCTTTACCGCTTCCTGAGCTACCACCATTTCCTTTGCTGTTTCTTCCGCCTCCCATATTATCAAATACCTCATCCATCGCAAAACCGGTAGAATTGATATTGTTTGAAGAAGCCAAAACACTAATTTTTTGTTTATTATTAAAAAAGTTCAAAAGCAAACTGCTTTCATAACGATCATCAGAACCGTATCCTCCCAGAATTTTACCAAAGTAGCCTTTGTTTTTCTTTTCGTCGATTGTGATATTAATACTCGAAAAATCTGAAGTCGATTCTTGTTTCGAGAGTTCTTCTTTTTTTGTTTTAAAATCAGAAACCTGAATTTTCTTGATGATTTCTGCCGGAAGGTTTTTCAAGGCAATGGCACCATCTTTATCAAAAAATGTTTTTCCGTTTACTAATACCTGATTGACTTCGCGCCCGTTTACGGTCACTTTACCATCAGTACCCACTTCAAATCCCGGTAATTGCTTTAGCAAAGTCTCTACATTCGAGTCAGGCCTGACTTTGTACGAAGCGGCATTAAACTCAAGAGTATCTTTTTTGATTGTAATTGGCGGTGCTTCACTTTTGATCACCACATTATCCAAAGCATTTGCGGCCTCAAGTAAATACAGTTTTCCAAAATCCTTACTTTCCAGAAGTCCTTTTTCTTCCTCAAAATAAGGCTGGTACCCCATATAATTTACCTTTAGAAAAATAGGCTTATCGTATTTTTTGGTCTTGATCGTAAAAGAACCGTTTTTATCTGTTGTAGCATATTCGATTACTGTAGAATCTTTTACGGTTGTAAAATAAACGGTCGCCAGCTCGAGCGGCAATTGTGTGTTGATATCAACAACAGTTCCCTTAAGAACAATGTCACTCTGGGCATTTGCAGAATAACAAAAAAGGGTGAAAATCAGGAAATAATAAATTTTGGTCATAAATTGGTTAGTTAGAAACAGTAAGACTCAAAAAGAGCTAAAAGGTTTAATTGTAATTTCAACATTTATTCAAATAGCATGCCATTTACGAAGGCTACTATCAATTCGATTAAAAACAAGGCGTAAAAAAAGTCCCCATTGTGAGGACTTTTTTATTTTATTTTTCTCTGATATAAATATCGATTGGTACTCCTGAAAAATCCCAATTTTCTCTAATCTTATTTTCAAGATATCTTTTATACGGTTCCTTAACGTATTGTGGCATATTTGCAAAAAACACAAACTGCGGCGTTAAAGTTGGCAACTGCATACAATATTTAATTTTTACATATTTACCTTTTGTTGCAGGCGGCGGATATGCTTCGATCACTTTCAGCATAAACTCATTGAATTTAGAAGTTGGAATTCTTTGTTTTCTATTTTCAAAAACCTGAACTGTAGCTTCTAATGCTTTCAACAAACGCTGTTTCGTTAAAGCCGAAACGAACAAAATTGGCACATCTGTAAATGGCATTAATTCTCTTTTGATTTTCTCTTCGTAATCACGGGTCGACATGGTATCTTTTTCTACCAAATCCCATTTGTTTACTAAGATCACAACACCTTTACGGTTTTTCTCAGCCAACCAGAAAATACTCTGATCCTGACCTTCAAATCCACGAGTAGCGTCGATAACCAGGATACAAATATCGGCATGTTCAATCGCACGAACAGAACGCATTACTGAGTAAAACTCTAAATCTTCTTTTACCTTCGCTTTACGACGGATTCCCGCTGTATCTACCAGGTTAAATTCAAAACCAAAACGGTCAAATTTAGTATCAATTGCATCACGGGTTGTTCCCGCAATGTCGGTTACCATAAAACGTTCTTTACCAATTAATGCATTGATAAAACTTGATTTTCCTGCATTCGGACGTCCAACAACAGCAAAACGAGGTAAAACCACTTCTTCCTGAACCGGTTCCGCTTTTACCGGAAAAGAGTCAATTAACGCATCTAATAAATCTCCTGTTCCACTACCTGAAATACTTGCAAATGTAAAATACTCCCCTAAACCAAGGTTATAAAATTCAATTGCATCTTTTTCACGCATAGCATTATCTACCTTATTCACCGCCAATAAAACCGGTTTTGTTACTTTACGCAATAAACGCGCAACAACATCATCCATTGGTGTAATTCCTTCTTCAACATCAACCACAAAAATAATAACATCAGCTTCGTCGATCGCTAATTCTACTTGTTTACGGATTTCGCCTTCAAAAACGTCATCGGACCCGCGAACGTATCCACCGGTATCAATGACAGAAAACTCTTTTCCGTTCCACTCGCTTTTACCGTAGTTTCTATCTCTGGTAACTCCAGAAACCGAATCTACAATAGCTTCTCTTCTTTGTATCAGCCTATTAAAAAGGGTTGATTTCCCTACATTAGGTCTTCCTACTATCGCAACAATGTTATTCATTTTTGTAAATTTTAGATTTTGAATCTTCCATTTTAGACTTTAGTTTCCTAAAATTCTATCACTTATACATTCAAAATGCTTTATTTTAATTTTTTGCAAAGGTAGTTAAAAAAGTGACTAAGTCGCTAAGTTTCTAAGCACCTAAGCTTTTTATTATTTTTATTGTTATTTTAAGAAGCTATTTCCAGCTGTCCGCTATATCTTTTCCTGGCTAAAGGAGCCAGAAAAAGGATGCCGCTTCCATCTGGGCTAGGGTTTTCAGGATTTCAAGAACTTTCGTTTAACGATTAAACAAATAAACCATTCACCAATTCAACAAAAACTACTGGTTATAACCAAATCGTTTCAACATATTAGCATTGCTTCTCCAGTTTTTATTCACTTTTACAACCAGTTCAATGTGAATTTGTTTTCCAAAAAATTTCTCCAGATCAGCACGAGCTTCAGTACCCACTTTTTTAAGAGCCGCACCTTTATGTCCAATGATGATTCCTTTTTGCGTTTCGCGTTCTACCATAATGATCGAACGGATTCTGATTATATTTTCGTCTTCAAAGAATTCCTCAGTTACGATTTCAACTGCATATGGAATCTCTTTGCTGTAATTCAACAAGATTTTTTCACGAATCGTTTCGTTTACGAAAAAACGTTCCGGTTTGTCTGTTAATTGATCTTTTGGATAGTATGCCGGTGACTCCGGCAACAACTCAATGATTCTTCCAAAAACTTCCGGTACATTAAAATTCTGTAGCGCCGAGATTGGGAAGATTTCAGCATTGGGCACTTTTGCTGTCCAGAATGCTACTTGCTCCTCTAATTGTTCCTGATTTGAGTTGTCGATTTTATTCAACAATAACAAAACCGGGATTTTAGCGTGAATGATTTTATTAAAGAAAGCTTCATCTTTTAAGTCCTGCTCTCCTATTTCGACCATATAAACCAGTATATCAGCATCTTCAAAAGCTGACTTTACAAAGTTCATCATCGATTCCTGCATTTCATAAGCGGGTTTGATGATTCCGGGAGTATCCGATAATATAAGTTGAAAATCTTCGCCATTCACGATTCCTAGAATACGGTGACGAGTTGTTTGTGCTTTTGATGTAATGATTGATAATCTTTCTCCAACAAAGGCGTTCATCAATGTTGATTTTCCAACGTTTGGATTCCCGATGATGTTTACAAAACCTGCTTTATGTGACATTTGCGTAATATTTATTTTGCAAAGGTAGTCATATCAACTCAATACAGAAAATAAAACATTTTTTAAAGTTTTCGTTGGATTTCTTAAAAATCGGCGTATCTTTGCACCCGAAACATCGCGGGATAGAGCAGTAGGCAGCTCGTCGGGCTCATAACCCGAAGGTCACAGGTTCGAGTCCTGTTCCCGCTACTAACACAAAGCTTCAGAGAAATCTGGAGCTTTTTTGTTTTAAGCTAAAAAGTAAAAATTCAGGAGGCATTTATAAAATTTACGATTAAAAAAAAAAAAAACTGCGCAAAGATCACAGAGACATTTGCGCAGTTTTTCATGGTCACACTTCGAAGAACGAAATTACCAAATTGTTATTCTGTCTTCCTTTGGCACAAACATTTTATCTCCGGCTTTTACATTAAACGCTTCGTAAAAAGGTGTCGTATTCATTAGAGGACCATTAACACGCCAATTTGGTGGAGAATGCGGATTATTGTTAATCCACAAACGCAGGAACTCGTCTTTCATTTTTACTCTCCATATTTTGGCTATGGAAATAAAGAAGCGTTGGTCTGGAGTAAAACCGTCAATTTTTACATTTCCTTTTCCTTGTTCTGTCATTTTAAAAGCATCATAGGCAACTGCTATTCCGGCAATATCCGCCGTATTTTCACCCACTGTCATTGCGCCATTAATATGCAGATCGCCTAAAACGGTGTATGTACTGTACAAATTGATAACCTGTTGTATTCTTGCCTTAAACTTTGCATAATCCTCTTTTGTCCACCAGTTTTTTAAGTTGCCATCCTTGTCATATTGCGCACCCTGATCATCAAAAGTATGGGTTATTTCGTGACCTATAACCATTCCGATACCTCCGTAGTTAAGAGCATCATCTGCATTATTATCAAAATATGGGGCTTGTAAAATACCTGCAGGAAAAACAATTTCATTTGCAGTAGGATTATTATATGCTGTAACTGTTGGAACTGTAGTATACCATTCTGATTTATCTACCGGCTTGCCCAATTTTGCCAATTGAAACTGATATGCAGCTGTAGCAGCCGAAACCATATTCTCAAAATAGGTATTTCTGGCTATTTTTACCGAACTATAGTCTCTCCATTTATCCGGATATCCTATTTTCTTAGTCATGGCTGCCAATTTTTCTTTCGCTTTTTGCTTCGTATCAGGACTCATCCATTCTAATTTATCAATTCTTTTGGCATACGCTTTTTGCAGATTATTCACGAGCACCAACATACGCTTTTTGGCATCTTCCGGAAAATATTTCTTTACATACAATTCACCCAACGCTTCGCCTAAGTAATTATCTACGACATTAGCCATTTTTTCGCCACGTGATTTTTGAACAGCCTGACCAGAAAGCACCTTGGTATACTCAAATGAAGCATCTGCAAAAGGTTTACTTAGATCATCTGCATATCTTTCGAGAGAATTTGCTTTTAGGTAAATTTTCCAATTATTAATGGGAATTGTTTTCAAAAGCTTGTTTAGGACATCATAATAAGCAGGCTGACCTACATTAATAGAATCGGTTTGAGCTCCTAAAGTATTTAAAAAAGTAGTCCAGTTGATGTTGGGATGTCTTTTTACAAGATCTGTCACAGCCAGTTTATTATAATTGGCCTGCACATCGCGAAGTTCAACTTTTGTTTTATGCGAAATGGCGAGTTGTTTGTCTATATCATAAACCAAATTAGCATTCTTTTGAGCCTCTTGGATGTTACTGCCTGTTTGCTGAAATAATGTAGCAAGGTATTTTTTGTACGATTTCTGTATAGCAACAGTCGATGAATCTGATTTGAAATAATAATCTCTGTCAGGCAAACCGATACCTGTTTGATAAATTTGTGCAATGTTCATACTGCTATTTTTATCATCAGGTCCCACTCCAAAACCTATAATAGAAGAATTGTTCACTTTTTCTTCATTAACAACAAAGTTCATCAAGGACGGCAAATCGCTAATGGCTTCAATTTTGGCAAGTAACGGTTTTATAGGTGTATAACCGCGTTTGTCAATGGTTACAGTATCCATACCTGATGCATAAAAGTCTCCTACTTTTTGTGCTATACTTCCTGCTGAATTCTTGCTTTGCGAAATACTGTCTAATATTCCTTGCAGGCGCATTCGTTGTGGATAATTCATAAACATATAGGCACCAACTCCGGATTGAGATGCAGGTATTGACACAGAATCGTACCATTTGCCATTTACATATCGAAAAAAATCATCACCAGGCCGCAATGTGGAATCTATTCCGGTGATAGCAATATTTTTTTTACTCTGATGTTTTGAGCAGGCTGTAAAAGCTAAGACTGCCATGAAGAGCATTAATGATTTTTTCATAATCTGGACTATTTCTATTAAAATGAACTGAAAAATGTTTGAAAGCCAATATTTTAAAAATGTATATATCTGGCATAGTTAATTTTAGCAGAACAATATACGAATTCAGTTTTTAATTCTAAAGTTTATCGACCTTATTGTTATTGTTATAAAAGCTTTTTTTCATCTATTACCCTGAATAAGATCACCAATAACTTATTTCAGGAAGAGACAGGGAATATAATCAACAGATATATAAAAGAACATTTGGATGCAATTTTAATAACCGTTTTTGCAATGGAAATCTTCTACTTTTAGATCTAAAATAAAAAACGAAAGCACAGAATTAAATAAATAATAAAAGTGATTTTAATCGAAATCTCGTCTACTTTTGCCAAATGTTAGAAATTCTTTATCAGGACGAATATATTATAGCAATTAATAAACCAAGCGGATTGCTGGTTCACAAATCATTTTATGCGCGCGATGCAAAAGTGTATGCTATTCAGGAATTGAGAAATCAAATAGGAGGACAACACGTTTATCCTATTCATCGGTTAGACCGCAAAACATCCGGTGTCTTGTTATTTGCATTGAATAAAGAAGTTTTGAAAATCATGAATGATCGTTTTGCCACACGCGAAGTCGAAAAAAAATATTTAGCCATTTTACGTGGCTGGTCACCTGAAGAGCTAACGATTGATTATGATTTAACCAATGACGATGACATTAAACAAAATGCAATAACATACTTTCATCGCTTGCAAAATACCGAAGTTGAGTTAGAATTTAACAACCGGCCAACGTCACGATATTGTTTGGTAGAAGCGATTCCTGAAACCGGACGCATGCATCAATTACGAAAACATTTCAAACATATTTTTCATCCCATTTTAGGAAGTCGTCCACATGGTTGTAACAAACAAAACAAATTATGGCTGGAGAATTATGACCTGACAGGAATGATGCTTCATGCCCATCAGTTGATTTTTAATCATCCGATAAAAAATGAACAACTAATCCTGAATGCAAAGATTAATGAAGAGTTTAGCAGAGTAGGTACTATTCTTAATCTGGATTTGAGTAATTATAAGTAGGACAATAATTTTAAAATTTAGATACACATTTTATACCTCTATAATAATCCTCAACAATCTCGTTAGATAAATTGATGCTTCCTAAAAACAAAACTTCAGACAAATCTGATGCTTTTGAAACATTCAAGAATTTAAAAAAACTCAACAATAAAGAAATAGAAAAGCACCCAGGTTCCTATAAAAAAGAATCCAAGGTACATGTTATTTAAATTTTTCTTTAAATCCTTTTTAACTATAAGTCGATATAAAATCCAACCCAGGAAAACGACCGTCAAACCTATTGCCATTAAAATTCTTGACATAACTTATCTTTTTTTTTTGACAACTTCAACTAATTTCAGTCGCCTGTTAGCTATTATTTTCATGTTGCAACTAAATTCCATATGATGAAATTTAACGAATTTTAAGTAAATATATCTATTCAAGATAACATTAACAAAGACAAACAACAAAAAAACCGAAAGAATATTCTTTCAAATAATAGTAATTGTCATTTTTTTTCAAAATTTATTCCATCTGCAAAACAGGAAAAAAAACTTCATTATTCCATTTTTAGAGTAAAAACAACCAATTATTAATCAAACAAATACACATTACTTAACCCCATTTATTTGCGTTTGATTATTTCTTAATGTGATATTTTTTAAAATATCTATTAAAAAAAAACGCAAAATCTTTTTGTGTATTCTTAAAATTAGTTGCACTTTTGCACCCGCATTAGAGAAGTTGGCCCGTTCGTCTATCGGTTAGGACGCATGGTTTTCATCCATGTAAGAGCGGTTCGATTCCGCTACGGGCTACTGAAAAAGCTCCAGAGAAATCTGGAGCTTTTTATTTTTAGATAACATACAGCGAGATTGTCACTTCCAGTAAACAAGGATCAGGATCCTTTCGCCCTCTCCTCTATCTTTAAATATATCTTCGGACATAGCATTATTCTAAATCAGCCTTAATTAAATTCAAAACCGCACAGAAATAAAACACAAATGGAAAAGGAAATAAAGTTATATCGTGATTCAAAAAAAACAAAAAAACTATTATTCACCTCTCTGGGAGTTTGTCTTATTTTGCTTGCTGTCGTTATTTACAGTGCGGGAATATTTGACAATGTATTAAAAACCAAACCGCTTGTATTTTCGATCGCGGCATTTTTAATCATGTTCATTCTTTTATTAAAAAGTCTTCTGAGCCTAAAAGACAAAAGCCCTTTAATTGAATTAAACAATCAGAACTTTTACGGAAAAACTACTCCAATGTCAAAATCTTTTGGAACCGTTAATTGGGTTGATGTTACGGATATTCAATTAGAAAAAACAGGAGGAGATACTCTGGTTGTTGTTACAATTAACAATCCTGAAAAATACGAAGGAAGACTTTCGAAAATGATGTGGAATATGGCTCATGACAAAAATACCAATCAGCTCACTTTAATGTATTCAGCTTCTGAAATTGACATTGATGCTGATGCCCTTTTTACCTCATTTACTACATTCTGGAAAGAAAGTACGGCAAATAATTAAAAATAAAACTGAAGCTTTGTTAATTCAAACAAATTAAAAGCGAAACGAAGCTGCAATAAAATGCAAAACAAAAAAAAGACTGCTCAATCGAACAGTCTTTTTTTTGTTTTAATCAAATTAAAATCATTAAGCCATAAACAAAGCTCCTTTGTTATAATTGTATAAAACCAAATCGTAAGGCACTAAAAGCGGTGCTATTTTTTCTGAAGCAGCATCGAACTTTATCCCGTTATGTTTTCTGAATAAATAAATTTCTTTTAAACAATTTGATAAACTCTGATGAATTGCCGTTGTAAATGTTGGCAATTTTTTATCTCCCACCAATAAATCGATTTGATAATTAGAACTGCTTTTAGACAAATTGTTCCCTATAATTCTTATTGTAAATGTAGCTGCTTTTCCGTGTTGTTCACCTTGATATTGTACTACCATAATTTTGCTATTAAAAGGTTAGAATATTTTATCATTTTATTTGATTATGCAAATTGATGAATTAAAGTTATGAAAAAAAAGCAAATTCTTAAAAAATTAACTCTTAATTATATATTATTTTTTTATCCGAAGAAATAACAAACTTCAAACCTAAATAGAAGAACAATATTCCTCAAAACTATTACATCATATAAACAGTAATTCTTTTACTTTTTTGTTTAAATTTGAACAACTAATCTAAAAACCTAATCTCATGGAAATGAATTTCTTACCCTTTTTTATTTCAGCATTAATTACGCTTGTAACCGGTTTTATCTGGTACAATCCTAAAGTATTTGGAACTGTCTGGATGCGAGAAGCCGGACTAACACCGGAAGCGCTAAAAAACGGAAATATGATTAAAATTTTTGGACTCACCTACATCTTTTCCCTAATGATGACCATGATTATCTCTGCATTAACAATTCACCAGTCCGGAGCAGTAGGCATGGTTGGCGGACCACCTTTAATAGAAACTGCAAAACCTTCGTTCGCTGCGTTTATGGCCGATTACGGAACTGCTTATCGTACTTTTAAACACGGAGCCCTTCACGGTTTTATATCGGGTTTGTTTTTTGCTTTTCCAATGTTAGCTATTAATGGTTTATTCGAAAGAAAATCTTGGAAATACATTTTTATCAATTCCGGATACTGGATTTTAACCCTAACGCTTATGGGCGGAATTATATGTGCATATGCATAATCTCAAAAAATATAAGCCCGTTTGAAACGACAATTCAAACGGGTTTTTCTTAATAATAACTTAAACAAAGTGAGTTATTATAAATATTATCTAATTTTGAAAAAATTAGCTCACACTTTTGAATACAACTTATTCTTTTCAAATCTACAACAGCGCATCATTACTACCTTTAGAATGGAATTCACTGGCTGCAGATAACATTTTTTTGACCAGAGAATATCTCGAAGTACTGGAAAATTCTTCTCCGGTAAATATGATTTGTCATTTTATTGGCATTTTTAATGAAGATCAACTGGCAGGAATTGCTTTGACGCAATTTTTATTCGCAGAAAAACTCGATTCTTTTGGCGAACGCGATCAGTGTTTAAAAACTTCTGTACGCAATTTTGCTTTCAAAAATTTTGCTTCTCATGTCTTGTTCGTTGGTAATAATATGCTCACCGGACAAAATGCTTTTGCTTTTGCCAAAGACATAAAGCAGTCTAAAGCAATCAAAACACTTCATAAAGCAATTAACCAACTTAAGAAAGACCTGAAAGCAAGCGGAAGGAAAGTACATATTACAAGTATAAAAGATTTTACCGCCGCAGAAATAGAACCTCTACAAGCTGAATTCAAGAATAACTATACGTTCTCGACTCAACCCAATATGGTTTTTGAGATCAATAAAAGCTGGACAACTGAGCAGAATTACATCGATGCCTTATCAAAAAAATACCGCGACCAGTACAAACGTGCGCGAAAAAAAGCGGAGGGAATTATAAAACAGAAAATGTCGCTGACTGACATTAAAAAATATGAGGATGTTATTTATGATTTGTATTTTCATGTGGCTAAAAATGCACCTTTCAACACTTTTTTCTTAGCCCGAAATCACTTTAGTTTTTTTAAAGAAATCATGAAAGATAACTTTTTGTTTTACGGTTATTTTCTAGACGAAAAGCTAATAGGTTTTAATACGCTGATCAAAAACGGAACGGCAATGGACACCTATTTCCTAGGTTATGACGAAACAATTCAGCGCGAGAAAATGCTGTATTTGAATATGCTGTATGATATGATTGCCTGTTCGATCAATCAGGGTTTTTCTGAAATTGTTTTTGCACGAACGGCTCTGGAAATTAAAAGTTCTGTTGGGGCAAAACCTGTAAAAATGTACGGATTGATCACGCACAGCAATGCTTTGATCAATCATAATATTGCCAAACTATTCAATTACCTCGAACCTAAAACGGAATGGCAGGAACGAAATCCGTTTAAATAGCTATAAAAAAACTTTGACAAAGTTTTGAAACTTTGTCAAAGTTTTTTTTCCATCTACTGAATCGCAATTTTCATTTGTTTGTGCAGAATATGAATTTCTAAAGAAGTCTGCGCGCCGCAATACTCTCCGTCTATCTGAAAATTTACAGGATAATCTGTTTTTATGGTGGCTTTGTCTGTTGAAATAATCACTACATCATCAGAATCAATAGGCATATTGCCTGTAATGATTTTTCCGATTAGTAACAAATCAAGATTCTTCAGGATAACCAATTCAAATTTCCCGTCGTTCATCACGCCATGCGGATTGATAACAACTCCGGTTCCGTACTTCTGAGAGTTTGCAATTACAATCATTCTTGCCGTATGCTCGACAGTTTTATTATTTGCAGTAATAGTTGCCACAAAAGGTTCTTCGGACTCTTTCAGCGCCGAATACGCCTGCAAGGCATATCCCCAGAAACCACGCAGGTTGCTTTCTTCGTAATTCTTAACCAGATTAGCATTGACACCAATATCGCTTAAATGAATGCTCTTTTTACCGTTGATACAAATCATATCCATTTCGATATAACGGTTCAAAAAAGCAATTTTTAGATTCTCTTCAATTGTAGCAGGCAAATTGAGATCTACTGACAATCCGTTTGCTGATCCTGCGGGCAAAATACCTATAATTACATCAAATTGTTCTACCGCTTCGGCAACCATTTTTATAGTTCCGTCGCCTCCCGCTACTACAATTCGTTCGGGTTGATATTGGTTATAAAGTGATTGTATTTCTTTTTGGTCACTTTTCCCTGTAGTTTCATAAACTTCCAGGTCAAAATTATTCGTAGTTGCAAATTCTTCAACAGCCTCAATCAAATCTGATTTATCAAGGTCTCCGGAAATAGGATTTACAACAAATATGATATTCTTTTTCAAAGTTTTATTTTTAAAGTCAATTAAAATAATTAATTTACAGCATCTATCTATAAATATACGCAATTAATGAAACCAATTTTACAATTATATCGAGGTTATGCCAATGAAGAAGAATTAATTGTAATGGGCCATGTTTTTAAAAGAACGTATGATTATGATTTTCAGAAGAAAAATTTAAAAAATGCGCGTTCAATTATCAATCAGTTTAGGATAAAAACGCTTGAAAATTTTGATATTTATCTAAAGTGCGGCACTCAGGAAATTCATACCAAAACATTAGATGACGGTTATTTTAAGTTTTGCATTCCGCTTGAAACCGAAACTAATTTTGGTTGGATGGAATACGAAGTGAGCATCAGGGACGAAAATGAAACGATAACTGAGAAAGGAAGTTTTATCAGGCCTCACAAAGGAAAACTAGGCATTATATCTGATATTGACGATACTTTTTTGATTTCGCATACTCAGAATTTCTTTAAAAAAATCTATATTCTCTTATTTAAAAATGTAAATGACCGCAAGGTATTTACTGATGTTGTACCGCATTATCAGGCTTTGAGTTCGGCCGGAAGAAACAATAAAGAAGAAGAAAATGCTTTTTTTTATGTTTCAAGCAGCGAATGGAATTTGTATCGTTTTATTGTAAAATTTACTAAAATACACAAACTGCCCAGAGCTGTAATTTTACTGAAAGATATTAGAAGAGGTATCACCGACTTTTTTATGAGCGGACGTGGAAATCACGATCATAAATTCGACAAAATAAAACACGTTCTGGAGTTTTACCCTAACCTTAAATATGTTTTATTGGGTGACGATTCGCAACACGATCCCATTTTATACGAGCGTATCTGCAAAATATTTCCCGTAACCGTAAAAGCCGTTTATATCAGGCAAACCGGCAAACATCAAAAGAAAGCTACTCAGGTTATTATGAAAAACCTTGAAAATCTGGAAGTCTCAGTATGCTATTATAAAGATAGCAGTGAAGCTATTATGCATTCTAAAAGCATTGGACTTATTCAGTAGTTTTTTTGGTGAAATGTGGGATGTGAAATACGGGATGTGAAAATGCTGTTGATATTGGCACGCGGATGACGCGGATTTTAACGGATTTTTTTCTTTTGTCAATTGTATCTCATTTGTATCATTTCGACCGAAGGGAGAAATCGCACTAGAAATACCCCATCAGAATCGCCAATCTTTGTCGAGTTTCGCGTGTGATCTCTCCCTTCGGTCGAAATGACAAACGTTGCAAAAAATTCTTAAACTGAAAACTGTAACTCCTAGCCCAGATTGAAGAGAAAAGCCCGGAACTAAAAAAAATAATTTTTCTTGCCAGAAAACAGCGACCAACGGAAGCTCGTTTTATGGCTTAGAAAAATAGTTTTTTTAAGTCCGGACTTGTAACGGAAAGCTGGAAATAGCTTCTAAATATTAAATAAAAAAAAACCTTTGTCAAAGCTCGAAACTTTAACAAAGGATTATTTTAAACTATAGGATTTAATCTCAGAAACCGAAAACTGTCACTGAGACTGAAAACTAATTAAGCCTTAAAATTATCAATCTCTTCCTGAACGATTTCCCAGTCAAGAAGTAACTGATCAAGATCTGCTTTCTTTTTATTGTATGCTGTAAAAAATGAAGCATCTTCGATATGTTTGTCATAATTTGAAGCCAACATTTTGTCGTCGTGCTGAATGTCTCGCTCTAATTGCTTGATTTGACTTTCGACTTTACTCAGTTTATTTTGTAATGATTTTCCTTTTTTCTGGTCTTCGTAAGATGTTTTATTGCTTTCTTTTGGAGCAGCAGCTTTATCTACATCTTTTTTCTCGACTTCACGCATGTTTTCAAGATTGCGCTGCTCTAAGAAATAATTGATATCTCCTAAGTATTGTTTGATTTTCTGATCCTTGAATTCGTAAACCATATTCGACATTCCCTGCAGGAAATCTCTATCGTGAGAAACCAATAACAAAGTTCCTCCAAATTTTTGAAGTGCTGCTTTTAGAACATTTTTAGATTTAATATCCAAGTGATTGGTAGGCTCATCCATCAATAAAACATTGATAGGCTGTAATAACAACTTACAAAGTGCCAAACGGTTTCGCTCGCCTCCTGAAAGTACTTTTACTTTTTTCTCTACATCATCACCGCGGAATAAGAATGACCCCAGCATATCACGAACTTTAGAACGATTGGTGTCTGTTGCAGCATCTTCCATGGTTTGCAGCAGCGTGATTTCGCCATCAAGATATTCGGCCTGATTTTGAGCAAAATACCCCAATTGCACGTTATGTCCTAATTTGATATTTCCCTGGTATTCAAATTCGTTTACAATCGCTTTAATGAATGTCGACTTTCCCTGACCATTTTGTCCCACAAAAGCAATTTTGCTTCCGCGTTCTACCAATAAATCAATATCTTTTAAGATGACTTTATCTCCGTACGCTTTTGTTACATGTTCAGCTTCGACTACCACTTTTCCCGGTTCTTTTGAAACAGGAAACGAAATGTTCATTACTGAATTGTCATCTTCATCGACTTCGATTCTTTCTACTTTATCTAATTTTTTAATCAACGATTGCGCCATTGAAGCTTTTGAAGCTTTTGCACGGAATTTCTCGATTAATTTTTCTGTTTCTTCAATTTTTTTCGCCTGATTCTTTTGAGTCGCTAATTGTTTCTCACGAATTTCATGGCGCAGCTCTAAGTATTGTGAGTATGGCTTATTAAAATCATACGCTTTTCCTAAAGAAATCTCGATGGTACGATTGGTAACATTATCCAAAAACATCTTATCGTGCGACACGATTACAACAACTCCGGGATAATTGCGAAGGAAACTTTCTAACCAAATAATACTCTCGATATCCAGGTGATTGGTTGGCTCATCCAGAAGCAATACATCATTTGCCTGCAATAATAGTTTTGCCAGCTCAATACGCATCCTCCAGCCTCCCGAAAATGTTTCGGTTTGATTATTGAAAACATCTCTTTTGAAACCTAAACCTAAAAGGATTTTCTCTGTATCTCCTACATAATTGTAACCTCCAAGAAGGTCAAAACGATGGGTATAATCAGATAAATCTTCGATAATCTGACTGTATTCTTCACTTTCATAATCCGTTCTGGTCACCAACTGATGGTTGATTTCTTCTAATTTTTTCTCTACAATTTTAATTTCAGTAAAGGCTTCATAAGCCTCTTCTAAAACTGTCCTTCCGCGTTCAAAATCAATATCCTGACGTAAAAACCCCATTCTGATATCTTTCTCCTGAGAAATAACTCCTGAATCAGGGGCAAAATCTCGTGCTAACATTTTTAGCATTGTCGATTTACCGGCTCCGTTTTTACCAACAAGACCTACGCGGTCACCGGCACCTAAACGGAAAGTAACTTCTTCAAATAAATATGTTCCTCCAAAAGAAACCGAAAGATTGTGTATATTAAGCATAATTTTGTGACTATTGTTACAGGCAGTAAAGGTTTTAAGTACTTTTTTACTTTACTTTTTGAAAGTGCAAAAGTAAGACAATTAATTGAAGTTTCGACCCCGGTTTTAAAAACATATCGACACGGCACTTTCTACTGCCCAATACTATTTCCTGATTTTGTACTTTGTTATTTCATTATATAATAGCCATAAAAAAACGGATAAAAGATCTTTAGATCCTTCATCCGTTTTTATTTTATTAAAAATTTTACTTTTTATACTTCTTTTGGCTCCGGCATCAAAATAGATAATACTACTGATATCACCAAAATTCCTCCGATAACGATCAATGAATAAATTGACTCGATATGATAAAATGGAGCTATGATCATTTTAACACCAATAAACGAAAGGATAATAGCCAGTCCGTATTGTAATTTGCTGAACAAGTGAATAAAATTGTCTAATAAAAAGAACAATGCTCTTAAACCTAAGATAGCAAAAATGTTAGATGTATAAAGAATAAACGGATCATTTGAAATCGCAAAAATAGCTGGAATAGAGTCCACTGCAAATAGTAAATCGGTAAACTCAATTACTGCTACAACCACTAAAAGCGGTGTTGCTAATTTTTTTCCGTTTTCGATTGTAAAGAATTTATCGCCATCGTATTTATCGCTGACACTGAAAAATCTTCTGATCAGTCTTGCTCCTCTTGTATTGTTATAATCTTCATCATCGTCTTCATCACCTGCAGACCAGGACTTGATTCCGGCGTAAACCAGGAATAATCCAAATGCAGTCATGATTAGATTGATATCATATTTGAAACCTTCTACTCCAACAAGGCTCAATAATTTGTTTAAATAAGTAAGCTCGATAAGGAATGCTCCTGAGAATATAAAAATAGCTCTTAGAACCAATGCTCCTATAATCCCCCAAAATAAAACTTTATGTTTGTTTTCGTTTTGTACATCAAAAAACTTAAAGACTAATATAAAGACAAACAGATTATCTACAGAAAGTGCTTTCTCGATCCAATAAGCAGATTGAAATTCGTAAAATTTGGTAGCACCTGCAAAGTGATAAATTAAACCACTAAAAATCATTGCTAAACTTATCCAAACTAATGACCAGGTTATAGCTTCTTTATTACTTACGACATGGCTTTTCTTATTGAAAATTCCTAAATCCAACAACAGCATGATTACTACTGCGACCGCAAATACTATTATTAAACCGGGATGTTCTGAAAAAATAGGGTGTTGATTCATTTTTATATATTAATTAAATTAGGATTTAAAATTATTTATTCGCCATTGTAACTACTATCACTCTGCCGCCTTCTTCTTTTGAAAGCAATATTTTTTTACCGTCTGTCAGCTCCAGCATTGTTCCGACAGGAATTTCTTTGTCTTCGGTCACATCTTTTAATGAGGTTAGTTTTTGATTGACAAAGACCCACTTATCATTAAAAAATGTAAAGTATCCCACAGGTACTTTTTGTTCTGCCGTAAGCTTTTCATTTCTGGCAATATTACGATTAACGTGCCATTGAAACAAGTATTGATCGTTATAAACCATTAATCTGTGATTTTCAGGTTTCCAGACAGTTTCCTGAAACTGATAGTACAAATCTAAAACAGGAAGCGTGCCTTTGTGGGCCGTATTACAAAACGGGCATCTTGGTGTATTGGTATTATCAAAAACGTACCATTTTTGCTCGCAGGACGTATTATGGCATTTTTGCATTAAATCTGTTGTTTTCAGCAACGCTATTTCCCATTCTTCGGCATTTGGTCTTTGCATCGGATTGTGTAATCCGTCGATAAAGACTTTATCGAACAAGGTTTTCAGATAAGGCCCCGTAATACTGTAAGGCAATTTTGTGATGTCTGCCCAAGGCAAATCCCACTTTGACACCTGATTGATTTTCGGCCGGTTTGTTGCGTCTGTTGGATGTTCGATAAACATTGCTTTTTCGCCCATCGACAGCAAATCATCTTTTTCAGTATCCAGATCATGCACCTTCCCTCCTTTTAGCGGATGTCTGTGCAATAAAAACATATAGATTAAAACGGGTAATGCATGCAGATCTGTTAACCTGCTTGGTAATTTTCTATTTGGGTCTGTCTTGTTCAGATGTTTTGTCGAAAGAACTTCCGGAGCAATAAACTCGGCTGTTCCTATTACTTCTGCCGGAAATAATCCCGGAACTACTAATCCGTCTAAATCAATCATGCAGGCTGATTTACTAATTGGATCTATTAGCACATTATTGTATGATAAATCAGAATGTGCCAATCCCATTGCGTGCATTTTTTTTACACCACGTGTCAGATTAACACTCACCTGAAAATAACTCAGCCAATCGCCGA
Source organism: Flavobacterium aquidurense (assembly GCF_002217195.1). Taxonomy (NCBI): domain Bacteria; kingdom Pseudomonadati; phylum Bacteroidota; class Flavobacteriia; order Flavobacteriales; family Flavobacteriaceae; genus Flavobacterium; species Flavobacterium aquidurense. Next base: position 109,712 of record NZ_MUGR01000004.1, read on the forward strand.
GCTCTGATTTTGCTACACGAAGCGGAAAATGTGGATTCCTGAATTTTGGCCCCGCAAACCATTTTCCATTCTTTTCTTTTCCCTGAATTAAATCGCTGGTTTCATATCCTTTTTTAAAGAAAAATTTCGAATCGTAAATAGGCACAATGATTCCAGTTAAACCTTTATGTTCAATAACATCAGTTGGCCATCGGTAGACTTCATTCAGATAATAATCGCCGGCATCGCCGTTCTGAATTTGCGCTAAATATTTATTGGTGATTCGTTGTAATCTTTCTTTTTGATTGAAATCCAGTTTATCCCTAAAAATTGCCACAACATATTTTCTGTCAGGACTAAAATAAACATCCTTTACACCACCGCGCATAGGTTCGCCATTATCAACAAACTGATAGGACTTCGCGGTGTCATTAATTGATTTTACTGTAATCGTACTCATACTTAATAAATTATAGCGAGGGTTCTGTCATCATGATTTCCCGGACTCCAAAAATCCATCCAGGCCGAAAGCTGCTGTGCAATTTCAGTATTTTCTTTATCAAAATCAACTTTAATTCCATCTTCATTTTTGCCTTTTAGATCCTCCAGAAAATCATTCCATTTTTCTATTTTTTCCAGATTGGCTTCCACTACAAATTTAGGATCGTAAATCCCGTCTGTCATCAACATCAAATAAGAGAAATCATCAACCAGTTTAAAACCAAATCGGGTCGAAAATCTATCACTCTGAAAAATCTCGGGCATGGTAATAAAACGCGTTCCGCCGCCAAAATCACCTACATCAAGCCAGTTCATTAATTTAATTTCGGTAAGCTCTTTATTTAATAATCCAATTGGGCAATCACCGATTCCGAATGTTAGAATGGCATAACCAAAATCATATTTTTTAACTAAAGTAAAAATTAAGGTCGCATGGAAATTCTTTAGTTCCGTTTCGTTTTGTATCGCAAATTCCTCGATTTTCTGATGTGCAAAATGTGCTGCTTTCGAAAGGTTCTGGTAAACGAAATGGCTTATTTTTTTTGATGTTTCGTCAGTTACTTTATTGTGGTGCTCTACTAAAACCTGATCGAATTCTTTTAGCTGTTCTGTATTTAGATTTTGTTCAAAATATTGAATTACAGCATCACATGCTATTTTAGAACCTTTTCTGGATAGTTTTGCTGAACCTGCACCATCTGAAACTGCCAGAACGCTCCAGCCAATTTCCTTAAAGTTTTTAAAGGCAAAATCATCTTCTCTAAAAGATCCTGTATTGGCATGGCTTCGGCCTCGCTTAGAAGCTACCACAATATTTTTATCTAAAAACTGATCTAAAACTGCTGCATTATCCGGTTTCCAAAAAGGATCATTTTTATCACTTTCAAGGTTCTTCCACAATGATTTTGGGTCGGGATTTATAATAAGGGTTATTATTTTTTCATTTAAAACTGAATCTTCGGGCTCGCCTTCAATTCTAAATAATATTTTTATTTTTAAATCTCCGCTTATTTCAGGAACTCCGGTTAATTCATCATTCTCATTAAATTCAAGTCCGGTATTTTCTAAACCTATAATTTGAAAGGAAACAAAATCACTCCAACCCAAAGTATTGAAATCAATTTTTGCGTGATATTTTTTGTTCACTGTGCCATTTGGTATTGAGACAGTCTGCGTCAAAATATCGTCAATTCTATTTTTCAATATCCAATTCTGCATAATCATTTTTTGGTTTTCCTGAATTATTTTTACTGCATCAACATTTTTTTCATCAGACGCAAAGGCAGCAAATAAAGCGGCTTTACCTGAAGAAATGTCAATTTTCTTTTGGGATAAAAAAGACTGAATATATCTTTTAGTCTCTTCCATACATTATCCTTGCGTTCTGTTGACATCAAATCCGCCTTCGCCACAACCATAACTTCCCTGATTGTTGCACCACGGACAAGTACTTATATCTTCATCTCCAATACAATGTATTTTACCGCAGACACAAACGGCAAAAGCAACTTGATTGCCACAGCAAGGACAAGTTGGTCCGCCAATAAGTTCATCTGTATTTACTTTATTGCTAAAATTACCTGAATCTGCCAATTCAAAATAAGCATTATCCACCTGATAAGCACCCACTAATTTGTAATTTTTAGACGACAATTCGATTCCCGCATAAATAGATTCCGCAATAGTCTTACGGTATTTCATCAGATACGGTCTTTTGGTATTCTGGCATTTCCCGTTTAAAACCACAAAATTATCATCGACATATTGACGATTGGGAGTTTCTTTGGTTAAATCGATTTTCGAAAGTGTTTCTCCGTCTAATTTTGCCAGTTCAAAACCGCTCGAATTATTTTCGACACTTATACTGCTTGTTTTTATGGAATCTGTAACCCACTTAAAAAACTCTTTGTAGGACTGTACATTTGTATTTTTAAAATGAAGTACATTTTCTGTAAGTTCGCCTAATAATTTTGTATCTGTTTCGCTTCCAAAAGAAATCGCAATTAAATTGGCTGTTCTCTGCCAGTTTTGTTTCCATTCGTTGATTGCTGCCCGACTGTCATCAGTAGGAACTCCGTCTGTGAATAAAAAAACAATCGGCTTCCAGTCTCCTTTGACTTCATATGTTGTTTTAACAATATTACTTCTTAATTCATGCATCAAATGCCCTAGACCTTTGCTAAGCGATGTACCGCTGCCAATTGGAAATTTTGGCGGGTAAAAGCTCACGATTTCCTGCAAAGGAACCAATGTTTTGGGCTGACCTGCAAATACGATAATCGAAACAAAAACAGTTTCTAACGCATGCGGATCTGTTTTTAATGCCTGAATAATGGTCGCCAATCCTTCTTCGACCTGTTGAATAGGCTCTCCGACCATTGACTCTGAAATATCAATTAAAAAATATATGGGTAGTCTTCTCATTTTAAAGGAAGTTTAATAACATTAAAAAAATAATTAAAAGTACAATCTGCGTCATATCAACGGCTAAACCAACTCCTACCTGAAAAGGTTTTACCATTGTTTTTAGAAAATTAAACAGGGGAGAAAAAATACTGTCAAAAAAATTAAAAATCCCCCGGTATCGCAGATTTAATTTTTCTTTGTAAGGCAATAATTTAGAATACAAAAACAGGCCAACAATTAAAATCTGAATAAAAATTTTTAGGATATACATTATGAAACTGCTTTTATTAGTTCTTGTGAAATTTCTTTGAAAACCTGAGTTTCGTCATCATTTATTTTTTTTGATCCGTATACTGAAACTCCATTATTTACTATCATATAATTGATTGAAAAAGAAGCTCCGTAACATTTATTACTTCCTCTGAACGGGATAGAATGCAACACTTTTATATACATACAATTCTGACGTATTATAATATCGTCTATGTAAAAATCATTTTGCACATAATGATTCAGCAAAGTACGTCTGGCGTTTGTAATAGAAAAATTATTCACTCCGGCAGTTTGATAACAAATGTTTAAGCTGTCGATATTCATATTTTCCAGTTTTTCTTCTGCAGTAAATTCATGAACGACCTGATAAGTTGTGTCCGTATAGGAACTTCTGCTGTTATCGCTTCCATATGAGGATTGATTTACTTTATGAACGATATGTACAATTATACTAATGATTGATATTAACGTCCCTAACACTTCCATAATTAGATAACAACCGTAATTTCGCTTGGCGGTGGCGGTAACGTTACGCTTTCTCCCGTTCCCTGGCTTTTATTGCCTTGTTCGATGGTTTCAGAAACCCATTTGAAAAATTGTTTCAATGTAGAACTATCTGCTGAAGCCAAATGCACGACATTATCTGTCAATTCTTTCAAAATATCATCGTTTGCCATATGTCCGGCTGCACAGCCCACAACAGCACCAAAACTCATGTTTCGTATCTCACGGGTTTTTTCTCTGTAAAACTGAATGTCTGAAGGTTTACCATCTGTAAAAACAAACAACAGCGGTTTCCAGTCGCCTTTTTGGGTTGCAGAACCTTTGATAACGTCTTTGTTTACTTTTTGAATCACAAAATCTAATCCTGCACCTGTATTTGTAGGCCCACTTTGCGGACAGGTAATTTCGGGCAGCTGAAAGTTAACGAGCTCTGTCAACGGAACTATTTCTTTTACTTCACGATCATAGGTTATAATACTGATCCAAAGCGAATCCAGCGCCTGAGCATCAGAACGCAAGGTGTTAATCATGCCGCTTAAAGCATTATTTAAAGCCTGAATTGGCTCTCCATACATAGAACCTGATGTATCTAGTAAAAAATAAACGGGTAGTCTTCTCATAACTTTAAAAATGATTTTAATAAATGGAATTTCTGAACTATAAAAATTAGTTTTAGAAATTCACAGGCATACTTGATTGGTACAGCTTTTCTAAAAAAGTTGTAATACAAAAAAGTGTATTGAATTAAAACGGTATTATAAACTCCGCCATCCTGAAGTCTAAACCACGATGTTTAATTCAGATGGTGGTGGAGGTAATTCTTTAAAATTTGTAAAATCTTTACCAAAATCTTCCACTTTTGTTGAGCTGACTCCAATAGAAGCCGTTACCCATTGAAAGAACTTTCCAATACTGGAACTGTCTGCTGTATCAAGGCTTACTACATTATCTGTAATTTTTTGCAGAATAGCGGTATCTGCACCGCCCCCTGCCGCACAGGCAACTGTAAAAGCTACTTTTGCTTTTTTAAATTCATTCAGACCACTTTCCCAATTGTCGGTTGGAATTCCGTCAGTCATAATAAAAACCAACGGTTTCCAGTCTCCTTTTTGTTCTGTTGTTGTTTTGGCAACTTCAGTTTCTATCTTTTGTGCCACTAATCTCAATGCGTCTCCAAGAGCAGTTACTCCTGTTGCTTTAAGATCTACCATCTGAAAAGAGGCCAAATCTGTTAACGGAATGATTTGCTGCGCTGTAGTATCGAAGGTAATGATGCTTAAAAAAGCGGTTTCAATGGCTTGCGGATTTTGTCTTAATGAACTGATCATCATCTGAACGCCATTTTTTACAGCTTCGATAGGCTCTCCGGTCATTGAACCGGATGTGTCTAATACTAAATATACAGGCAGTCTTCTCATAGTTATAATTTATTTATACGGGAATATTGTAAGTTGGTGCGTCAGTACTATTACTTTCCTGATTAGCACTTTCAATACCATTGATATTATACGTGCTTGTATTGGCTTCAGGATCATGCTGCGTTAAATGACTCAACACAACCTGAGTAAGGTCTTTACCGCCAACTACATGATGATAGGCTGAACCTATGGTATAAATGGGGCCCCACGGAATTCCCCACCATCCAACAAGCAGATTCAGAAATACAAAACCATAAGAATACTTAAAAGTATTTTCACCAGGTCTGATAAAATAAATATCAGAACTTCTTTTTAAGGTCATTAATACAAGTGAAACAGTGTACGGAAACACTACAAATTTACCTCCCTGATATACCAAATCCCGCACCTGCGAAACTCTTAGCCCTTCTATATTTTTGATTTGCATTACAGGTAAGACTGCACTATTTTATGAATCGTCTGACCTAAGAACGTATCGTCTGTAGGATCTCCAATGGCACTGAATTTCCATTCGCCATTACGTTTATATAATTTACCCATTATAATAGAACGTTTGTTTACATATTGCGAATCAGCAGAAACATTGTACGAAGCAAATTCTGAAACTACTCTTGTTGGAGTTCCTTCGTACATTCTTATTTTTGCATAAGGAATTTGAGAGAAATCTTCTTTTCCTGCATTATTCAAAAAGAAAAATATCTGAGTTACTTTAGCATCAACTTTAGAAAGGTCAACAGTAATAATTTCATTATCCAGACCATCATCTCCACCTGTATCACCGGCAAGATCATCCCCTGTGTGTTTTAGAGCTCCATCGATACTTAACAATTTACCTTTTGGCAAACCAAATTGCTGTAATACTTCGACTCTGTATAACGGAGAATACAAATGATCACAAAGTTTATTCTGATCATCAATTAAGATACAGCTTAAATCTAAGTCGATTTCTACCACATTTTTTGATAATCCTAAAAATCCTTTCGTTTCAATTGCTCCCCAGTTTACACCAACACAGAAATTAGTTAATGTTTCACCGCTTGATTTTCTTAAATCAATTTTTTGTCCTTTGGTTAAGTTAATTGCCATGGTTTTTTACTAATGTTTATAATTAATTAAATTTATTTAAATAATCCTGTAAGCCGCCTTTCATTCCAATACCAACAGCTTCAAATTTCCATTCATTATTTCTTTTGTAAATTCTTCCAAACTCAACTGCTGTTTCGATAGAAAAATCTTCATCAAGTTCGTATTTTACTAATTCGGTATTCGTCTGATCAAGGATTCTGATGTACGAATTTCTAATTTGTCCAAAATTTTGTCTTCTTGTATCAGCATGATGAATGGTTACAACAAATGAGATTTCATTAACATCCGGTGAAACTACAGACAAGTCAATTTTTATTTTTTCATCATCTCCGTCTCCATCGCCGGTTAAATTATCTCCTGTATGAATTACGGATCCATCGGGTGATTTTAAATTATTATAGTAAACAAAATGGTTATCATTTGGAATTTTTCCATTAGCCCCAACCAAAAAAACCGAAGCATCTAAATCAAATCCTTCTCCTGTACTACTTGAATTACTGTCCCAACCAAGTCCTACAGTAAATTTTGGTGCATCAATACTTTGTCTTTGACCTTTTTCTAAATTAATTGCCATCTTATTTATCCTTTACTTTATATTAATATTCAACATTGTTTTTAAAATATTCGTTTGTTCATCAACGTTTTGTAAATCTTCTAAAAAGTCGACAGACGATATTTTATTTAAATAATCTTTTAACACCTCTTGCACACTTTCCTGAAGCGATGTTTTAATAGTGCTTAACTCTATTTCCAACAAAGTGTTTTTTTCCTGCAATTGCAATATAATTTCTTCTTTGGCAGAGTTATTTTTCGAAAGATCTACCGCTTTCTCCATCTCATTATCAATTAAAGAGAACGATTTCTCGTTACCAACAAAAATGAATTTATCGTTAGAATCTCTAAATTCATAAACTTCTATAATCTCATTATTGCAAACTAATCCGCATAAAAACTTAATCTTGAAATTGAGAATATTAAGTCGGCCTAAAAGCTTTTTCTCAAACTTAGCATACTTATTCTCATAATTTTTTTTATTCGCAGCGGTTAGTTTTTCATATTGATCGATTGTGATCTCTCTGTAATACTCTGATTTAATTCCATCAGAAAAAGAGATGATATCATGCCAGTCAAAAAAACTATTTCCATCTGAAGCAAAAATCTGATACAGCTGTTCTATTTTTTTCGACATGTTTTGGGCATGTACTTTTGTCCGGTCAGAAAACTTTTCTTCTCCAATTTCAAACTTCAGTTTCGATATAATATCACTATTGATATATATTTCGTCTGAAACGATATTGTATTGCTGTTCTTTCGATTTTTTAATCTTCTGAAACAAATCAATCAGACTATTAGTAAACTGAATATGAAACAATTCTAATTTATTAATGTCTAATGTCTGGTTCTTCTGAAAAAGAGAATGAATTACTTTTGTTCTTACCAAAACGCCAACAAAGTCCTTGTGGTTAAAAAAATTGGACAACAATTTTAATACCACAAGTTTTCTGTTACTATCTTTTATTATTTGAACGTACCTTTCCTCTTCCTCTTGCATTCAATTAATTCCTTATTCTTTTTAACTTACAACTCCTTTTTTCAATTCGATCTCAAGGCTTTGAAGTCCGGCATCCAGCTGTCTTCTGGTTTCTGTACCTTGTTCGTGAATTTGTTTTACTTCGGTCAAAGTATCGATTAATGATTTTGTTGTCATTTTTAAGGTCTCTAATGAAACAACTGTATTTTCATTTTCTCTGGCTACTTCAATACTGTTTTGTTTTAGCATCTCTGCGTTTTTCTGCAAAATGGTATTGGTAGTTTCTGAAACTTTTCTTTGAACCTCAATATTTTGTTTTTGTCTTTGCAGCGCAACAGCAAGTGTCAACTGATTTTTCCAAACCGGCATTGTCGTAGTCAAAATAGACTGCGCTTTCTCTGCAATAGAAGTGTTGTTGTTTTGAACGACACGTATCTGCGCTAAAGATTGCAGCATGATGAAACGAACAATTTTCATATCGGCAAGACGTTTGTCAAGACGGTTGATGAAATTTCTTTTGTCTGAAATTTGATAATCCTGGTATTGCGTTGGATTACCTTCCATTACAGCAAGTTCTTCTCCTAATTCTTTGAATCGGATCTGACCTGCAATAATATGTTTTTCCATTTCCTTAATAAGATTCACATTGCCATCAAACATAGTCTGAAGCGCACTGTTATCTTTTACGGAATTGATCATTCCCGCTTTTACTTTATTACTGATTTTATCAATATTTACAGTAATCTTATCGTATTGCTGGAATAATTTTTTTACATCTATTACTAATTTATTAAGCAACGGCACCTTAGACAAAAAGCGTTTAAACGGCCCCTGATCCAATTGATCAACATCAACATAATTTAGTTCTGTCAATAAATCAGTAATCAAAGTTCCTACTTCGCCAGAATTATACGTTCTCACATTCGTTAAGAAAGTATCACTTTGTTTGGCTATAGCATTTTGAATTTCGGCTCCATAATTCAGAATCGAATTCGCATCATTTTCATTTAACTGATTCGAAATAGATTTGAAATTATTTACTTCAGCTTCTGAGATTGAAGTCAAATTCACATTACCATCCTTGTCTATCAAAGCGGTATTTTCCTGAGTAGCTAATTGGTTTTCTTCCATTTTAGTTTATAGATGATTTTGTTGAATTGTAACGATAGTCTGCTCTAACTTTTTATCATTTGTTGGAACTCCAACGGCACTAAATTTCCATTCGTCATTTCTTTTATAAAACACGCCTAAAACCATAGAAACATTTCCTGCAAAACTAGCATCGTTTGCGATATCAAAACGCGCAAATTCCTGACTAACTCTTGTAGGTGTTCCTTCGTAAATACGGATAGAAGCAAAAGGAATATCTTTAAAATCCTGTCCTCTGAAACTGTTTATAAAAAATGCAACATGATTTGCTGCCGGCGTTAATTGCGAAAAATCCAAAGTGATCACTTCATTGTCTAAACCGTCATCTCCATTTAAATCTCCTGTCAAATCATCTCCACTATGTTTAATAGCACGATCATTCGAAATTAATTTTCTAAAGTTTACTGAATCAATATGATTTTTTTTCTCATCATAAATGGCACAACTTGCATCTAAATCTACTGGTTCTTTTTTGGTTCCAAAAAATCCTTTTTTCTCAATTGCTCCCCAGTTTACACCAACACAAATGTTTTGTAATTTGGATCCATTGCTTTTTTCAAGATTTATACGTTGTCCTTTTTCTAAATTAATTGCCATGTTTTAGTTGTATTTGTTTAAGTAATCTTCTAATCCGCCTTTCATTCCAACGCCCATTGCTTCAAATTTCCATTGACCGTCTTTATTATAAATTCTTCCAAATTCAACCGCAGTTTCTATCGAGAAGTCTTCTTCAAGCTCATATTTTACCATTTCTGTATTGTTGCTGTCATCTACAATTCGAATAAACGAATTTCTAACCTGACCAAAATTTTGTTTTCTGTTTACAGCATCATGAATAGTTACTACAATACAAATTTCTTTTACAGCTGGGTTTATTTTCGTCAAATCAATTTTTACCTGTTCATCATCTCCGTCTCCGTCTCCTGTCAGGTTATCACCTGTATGAATAACAGCTTCATCCGGAGATTTTAGGTTATTGTAAAAAACGAAATGAGCATCTGATATAATTTTTCTATTGTCACCTAATATAAAAACCGAAGCATCAAGGTCAAAACCTGATCCTGTGCTGCTATTGTTTGTATCCCATCCTAAACCAATAGTAAATTTTGGTGCGTTAATATTTTCGCGTTGTCCTTTTTGTAAGTTGATAGCCATAGTTTTAATCTATTTTTATTACATTAATGTTCGTTTTATATTCTAAAATCTGGTGATAATTATTGCTTATTGCCAAATGAAATAATTCATCACTTTTTTTGGAAGAAATACTATTTACCAAAAAACTAAACTCTTCTTCGTTTAAGCTTAAAATGAATTTTACGATTCTGGTATTGTATTGAAAATGTTCGCTGTTAATCACAGAAACAATGTCTTCCACATTTTTAATATCAAAATAATTATAATGATTTTCAATTTTTGGATGAATCTCTTTATTGGCAAGTTCAGCGAAGTAAACAAAAATAAAATCTCCATTTACATTATACTGATCCAAAATCTTATTTACTGTATGCTCGTGACTGCCTGTTATTTTGATATCATCTACAAAAATGCAGAGTTTATCATTAATAAAATTGCGATCGATATAATAGGTATCATTTGAGATTAGATTTACTCTTTCGTTAAAATCTAAATTTCCATAATCTGTCACATAGGTCTGATTTCTATAAATCTTAGATTCTATACTGGCCTTCTTTCCGTTTTTAAATAAAAAGCTGTTTAATTCTTTTTTAAAGTAATAACATAAAAAGTTAGAAGCCGTTGGTATCGACAAATACGGACTTGGCAAAATAACAATCTCTTCATCAGAAAGAAGCAAATCCCTAAACTGATCAACAAATCCGGCAAATAAATCTTTTGCAAATTTTTCTGCATAGAATTTATCGCCAAATTTAAATCGGCTGTATTCTTTCTCCTCAAACGGACAATTATCTTTTTCAATAATTTTATGTAAGCTATAACTTTTATTCACTTTTAACTTTTTAATAGGTGCGCTTCAAATCCAAAATTGATTGCGCCATTATAATCTGCAATACTGTTATCACCAATATGCAGCACTTCATTTTTACTCACTTTCTTTGACTCATTTACCTGGTCAAAAACCAATTGAAAAATCTCGTTATTGGGTTTTGAAAATCCAACCTCGTCAGAATAAATCTGAAACGAAATAAAATCTGTCAATTCATAATAGGAAAGAAGTTTTTTCAGGCTTCGTCCTTTTATAAATCCAGTATTACTCAATATATTAATCGATTTTCCCTGTTCCACTATTTCTTCAAACTGAAGTTTAATATTCGGAAAAATCAATTCGGGCTTATAATTAAAAAACAAAACCTCCGTTTCATTATAAAACTTACCTAATTTTTCTGTTCCATTTATGCTCAAATCTACATCAAGAGCGTTTAAAATTAGATAATAAATTTCATACGTGCTTAAATTTAATCCTGTTTTTTCGTTAATATTATTGCACAGAACATCATAATAGCGAATTACCTCGGTTACCTTTTCAAGAGGAGCATTTATCTCAAAGAAATCTTTAAATAATAAATTTCTCTTTTTCTTAAATTCAGGATTAGACCTTATTAACGTTAACCACAAATCAAAAGAAAAATGGCTGTATTTTTGGTGATTTAATTTCAAAATATGCTTTTAAAGTTTCGAAACATTTTTGTTCCGAATATATAATTATAAAGTCCCTAACTAAACTTCTTTATTTTATTATTTCTCCTGAATAATATTTTTCAAGAAAGAATCCTAAATCGGCTTTATAGCCAATCCCGGAAGCTTCAAATCTCCACTGATCATTACGTTTGTATAATCTTCCGAACTCTACTCCAGTTTCTACTGAAAAATCTTCGTCCAGTTCGTATTTGGCAATTTCCTGACCATTGGCATCATCTACAATTCTGATATAGGAATTTCTAACCTGGCCAAAATTCTGTCTTCTTCTTTCGAAATCTTCAATGGTGACCACAAAAAGAATTTCCTGTACACTTGCATCAATTTTACTCAGGTCTACTTTTATTGCTTCGTCATCGTCTCCGTCGCTATTACCGCCAGTAGGATCATCTCCTGTATGCTCAAGAGCACCATCAGGAGAAAGTAAATTGTTATAAAAAATAAAGTATTTTTCTCCCAGAAGTTTGCGATCTGAGTTTATCATTATCGCCGAAGCATCTAAGTCAAATTCATGCCCTGTTCCTTCATTAGGATCCCAGCCTAATCCTACAGAAATTTTAGACAGACCAATATCAATTTTTTGTCCTTTTTGTAAATTTATTGCCATTTTATAAATCGTATTAAATCTTAAATAATACAATGATACAAAAAGGAAACTAGGTAAAAATGAGGGATTACGTAAAAGGAAAAATATTTATTAACAAATTGCTGATATCTGTCCCAAAAACTACAGAAATCACAAAAACTCTAACACTTTTTTCGAATTAGAGTTCCACAAAATGGGTATATTTGCATCTTATCTGCTTTGTAAGATTTTATGAATAATAATTCCATTAATTTTTAAAGGAATTATTACCTAAAATAAATAAAAAATCTTCGATATTACATCAAATAACAACTATAGCAATGTTTAAAAAAGGATCAAAACTAAATAGTATTTTAACAGGAAGTTGTCCAAAATGCCAAAAAGAAAGCATGTATACGGACAGGAATCCGCTTCATTTGACCAAAGTTCTAAAAATGAATGATCATTGCAGCCACTGCGGATTCAAATATCAAATTGAACCTTCATTTTTCTATGGTGCTATGTACGTAAGCTACGGATTGAATGTTGCTGTGGGAATTGCGGCTTTTATAATCTCATTTGTCTTTTTCAAAGCTTCAATTGAAGAGTCTTTTATCGCGATTGTTATCAGTTTAATTGTGTTGTTTCCGTTTGTTTTAAGACTTTCCAGAAACCTGTACATTAATATGTTTGTTTCTTACGATCCTAAGGCCGGTCAGAAATAAGGCTCTTTAAATATCTTTTATGAAATCGCTGAATGTCAATTTCACGATCTAAAGGAATTTCATTTTCAATTTTATCAAAAAGAGCTTGTGCCATTGCAGGTCCAAGCATCACACCCCGTGTTCCTAATCCGTTAAGGATATGAAGCGATTCACGCTCATGATGGGTACCAATCAGAGGTCTCCTGTCTTTGACTGTTGGACGCACTCCGCCAAAATGTTTCACAATCTCAAAATCGCAGGTTATAATTTCTTTTATACGCTCAAGAAGTTCCTGTTTACCTTCTTCAGTAGGTAAATCTGTCTTGTCCTGCCAATTGTACGTAGCGCCAACTTTAAACAAATTATCCCCCATTGGCAATATAAAAACGCTTGTATTGACAATAACATCCAAATCTAAATCAGGCGCTTTTATAACAAACAATTCTCCTTTTGTACCGTCTAATGGCAAATAATTAAAAAAGGGGTTTTTATGGAGTCCAAAACCTTCAGCAAAAATAATGTGACGGGCCTGAATGTTTTTGTAGTGAATTCCGTAATCAAAAAATTCAATATAGCCGGCATCAAAGAACTCTTCTACTAACAGATTGTTTTCCCGCAAGTAATTTTTATAGCAATCCAGCAACAAACCCGTATCTACATAACCGGTATGCAAAACCTGGCCATAATCGTATGGAGAATCAATACTATTATATTTTCTGGTGATTAATTTAGTAGATAAAAAGGGAGCTAAGTTTTTTTTATCTGAAGCAGCAAACCAATTATTCTGCTCTTCAATCGAAAAAAACTTTCTTAGAATGGGAAGCTCGAAATTAAATTTTACCTGTAATTTGTCTTCAATCTGATTGTAAAAATCACTCATTAACCCAAGTTGTTCCTGAGCTTTCCAAACTTCGCTAAAACGTTTCAAAATAACAGGATTATACAAACCTCCTGCTACTCTTGATGAATTTTGAGATTCATTATCAACAACCACAATAGTTCTATTGTTTTTAAGGGCAACTTCTGCAAAAGAAATCCCTGCCAATCCAGATCCAACAATTAAATAATCTAACATGTATATAAGGGGTAAAATAAAAAACTCTTATTACAAAGGTAGTAAGAGTTTTTGTTATAATGTAATTAGAAACTTAGTACGTCCACATGTCCTGTTCGAAGTTACGAATCTTCTCTTTTACTCTTTCAGCTTCTAACAACTGTGCTTGTGCATCATCTTTCATATAATCTTTGATCGCACGATCTCCGTACATATTCTCTTCTTTATAAATAATAGCATTAAAATATCTTGAATTCAAAATTTGATCAAATGAAATTGGGCGGGCCGAATTTTTATCATTAAATGCTTTTGCCTCATTCAATACTATTCTTGCGTCAGGAAAGAAAACCCAGAATAGCTCTATATAATCTTTTTCATCACTATTCATCGTATAAACATCCGGAGTTACAGGACAAATTCCAAGTAAGCGATACTTCAGTTCACTTTGGCGTTTGTCAAAATACCAATATCCTTTAATTTTATACTGCGTAACATCTGCTGCAGTTAAATCCTGTTTCAGGATGTATTCTGCCGGCACTGATCGTGTTGCCCCTACAGTTTCTTCGACATAAGAAACTGATTTCTTTTTTCCGGTACCCGTAACTACTTTTTTCTTCACTACACGTGATCTGTAATCATCAGGATACTGATTAATCAATTCTCTACCAGCATCTGTTGTATCAATACGAGATAATGCAGCCTGAATGTCTTTTAAAGATTTTTTAGTATTGAAATAACTGTCAGCATACACTTCGGTTATCCTGCCGTTTCTGATTCCTTTAGTCAAAACATCATACAGAGAACGCCTGTCTGAACCAATATTAGCCGTATCTACCGGAAAATATAAAGGAAAGTTGATTTTTTCATTCAAATCAATAATTTCCCAAGTCATTTTACCCATCAAAACATCCCTGTCATCTACATAACCATAAGCCAGAGGCTTATCATTGTCTGAAATAAGCTGTGCCGCACTCTTTTGTCCAATTTGGTCCGCTGTTTTTGCATTAAGTAAATTAGATTGTGCATTAGAAGCAAAACTGCCAAGAACACAAACAATAAGCATTAAACTTTTTTTTACTTTCATCGTTTATAATATTAAATAAGTTAAACATAATAACACTAAAAATGTTTTTTATCTTATAATAAGATTGATTCAGATTAAAGTAGGTGCATTAGAATCAGCTGTATAGTACAACCACAATACGGGGCAAAAAAATTACATGAGTTATATAAACAGCTTGTAAAAAATCGAGTTAATTCAGATCTCTAAAAAAACAAGGCTCTGAAAAAAAAAAAAACTCTTACTACAAAGGTAGTAAGAGTTTTTATTATACTATAATTAGAAACTTAGTAGTTCCACATGTCTTGTTCAAAGTTACGAATCTTCTCTTTTACTCTTTCAGATTCTAACAATTGGTTTTGTGCATTATCTTTCATGTAATCTTTGATCTCACGATCTCCGTACAAGTTTTCTTCTTTGTAGATTACTGCATTAAAACGTCTTGAATTTAATATCTGATCGAACGAAATCGGAAGCGCTGAGTTATTATCGTTAAATGCTTTTGCTTCATGCAAAGCTTCTCTCGCATTAGGGAAGAAAACCCAGAATAACTCAATATAATCTTTCTCGTCACTATTCATTGTATAAACATCCGGAGTTACAGGACAAATTCCAAGTAAACGATATTTCAGTTCACTCTGACGTTTGTCAAAATACCAGTATCCTTTAACTTTATATTGTGTAACATCTGCTGCAGTTAAATCCTGTTTCAGGATATATTCTGCGGGTACTGATCTTGTTGGTCCTACAGTTTCTTCAACATAAGAAACAGATTTCTTTTTTCCTGTACCTGTAACTACTTTTTTCTTCACTACACGTGATTTGTAGTCGTCAGGATATTGGTTGATCAATTCTCTACCTGCATCTGTTGTATCAATACGAGATAACGCACCCTGAATGTCTTTCAAAGATTTTTTAGTATTGAAATAACTGTCGCTGTACACTTCAGTTATTTTGCCGTTTTTAACAGCTTTCGTCAAAACATCATAAAGAGAACGTCTGTCAGAACCAATATTAGCCGTATCTACCGGAAAATATAAAGGAAAGTTGATTTTTTCATTTAAATCAATAATTTCCCAGGTAGTTTTCCCCATCAATATATCCCTATCGTCTACATAACCATAAGCCAGAGGCTTATCATTATCTGAGATAAGTTGGGCAGGAGTTTTAAGTCCTATCTGAGCGGGTGTTTTCGCATTTAGCAAATTAGATTGCGCATAAGAAGAAAAACCTCCAGCGATAGAAACAATAGCTATTAAAAAATTTCTTACTTTCATCATGATACCATTATAAGATATTGAACGTAGTTTTACCTACTTTTATTATTGTATTTCGTAAATTACCGGAGCAGTTCTTGGCAGTAAGTAACTACCAGCTCCAACAAGTTTAGTTTTAATCTCAGAAATAGTAACCTGGTCTCCTTTTCCAGCTCTTGAAAGTATTGTTTTACATTGTGCATTCAATTTATTACCAGAAACCACAACTGTAGGCTGTCCTGCAATTTTTAAATTAAATCCAACAACATCTAAACCAACTTCAAAATCAAAATCAAGTAATTTAGCACCAATAGTAGCAATTTCTAAGTTTGATTTAGGTCCTTTTACAACACCCATTTCTCCTCTGATTGTACCTGTTGGCCCAGGAATACCTTTAATTCTAAATGTTTTCTTATCTGTAACTTTATCTCCGTTTGGTAATGTTCCTGTAACAGAAATTGTAGCTTCTGTGCCTGAACCCGGGTTCATGTTATATTTTCCTGGTTTTCCAGCTGAAGATAATCCCGGAGCACTAGCAACAACTTTATTGTCAGCAACACCAGCAAAAGATACAGAGATTGGGTTAACAACTCCTCTATACACAACATTCATTTTATCAGCAGAAATTGTAGCAGAATTCGGTCTTGGTACTACAACATATTTACCTTCAAATTTAAGCGGAATTGTTTTTCCATCTTCAATAAAAGTAAACTGACCACTAATATTTTGTTCTCCAACTCCACCAGCAGTCAAAGCAATTTTTGCCTGACCAGTCGCAGGATCAAGTTTAGCTCCTGTAACGCTTGTAGGCTTAGTGTTTTCATCATAACGACCTAAAACAACTTTACCTGTAACAGGCTCTCCTTGAAAATAAGCATTTTTATCAAGAACAACAATCGCCTGGTAGTTACTATAAGAAGCTGCAGCAACAGCCGCTTTTCCTAATGCACTGTTATAAACGTCAGCTTCAGTTTTCTTGATGTCATTTTGCCAGGCTGAAAGTTTAGCAGCTGATGCAATTGCAGGAAAACCTTTAAAGTGATATTCTAAATATTTTTCTTTGATACCATCTTTGTTTTTAACATCAGAAACATCAAATTTTTTCTCCACTTCAGAAATAATTCCAGCATATTTTTTATCTGTACCTAAAGCAGCTTTAATGTCTGCTTTGTATTTCTCGATTTTAGTGATAATTTCTTTACCTTTTGCAGTGTAACCGTCTCCTGTAAACCAGTCGTCGATATTATCACCTCTGTCCATAGACTCGTAAGGAAGTTTTCCAGTTTCTTTTTCAACTTCAAAGCCTTTTACAGACTGAGCTTTTAAAGAACCTATATAATCATAAAATTCATTTGAGATTTTTTCTACTTTGTGAGCCGTAGCTGCAGCAATATCAAATTCTCCATGTGCTTCAGCAGCTTTCTGATCTAAAGCCGATAATAAGCCTTTATTTGCTTCTGTTGAATTTGTATTTGCACTTTCAAATTTTTCATTCATCAGACCAAAAGCAGATATAACTTCTTTTGATACGTTCATTGCCAACATTGCGATGAAAACCAGATACATCAGGTTAATCATCTTCTGTCTAGGGGTTAATTTTCCTCCTGCCATTTTTTCTAATTAGTTCTTTATTAATAAATTTAATATAATAGTCAAAAACTAATTATCCTTTGTTACTCATTGCAGAAAGCATACCACCGTAAACACTGTTTAAAGAAGCAATGTTTGCAGTCATTGATTGCATTTGTTCTTTCAATTTAGAAGCGTTTTCAGCGATTTCGCTGTTTGCCTGTGCATTTCTTGCAGCACTTTCTAACTGAACTTTGTATAAACTATTTAATGATTCCATTTGTGCAGCGGCCATAGACATTTCTTCAGCATATTTCTTTTGTCCTGCAATAGAATCTACTGTTGGAGAAATTGCTTTTGCAGCTCCTTCGAAATTTTTGATAGAATTTCCTAAACTTGACATTAATTCTCCGTCAATTTTAGCTTCTTTCAACATAACATCTAATTTTTGAGACAACAATCCTTGGGCATCAGATGTAGTTTCAACTTTATTCGCTTTTTTTACGGACTGACCGTTAGCTAATTCCGGGTAAACGAGAGTCCAGTCTAATTCATCTTCAACTGGTTCAAAAGCAGAAAGTGCAAAAATTACAGCTTCAGTTACCAATCCGATTGATAACATCAAAGTTCCTGTTAATGGTCCAATTTCAAAGTGAGTAATTTTGAATAAAGCTCCAATAATTACTACTGCCGCTCCCATACCATAAGCGAAATTCATTGCTTTTTTACTTAATAATGCCATAATACTTTTTTTTAGGTTTTAATTTAAAATAGATTTGATTTGGTTATTGAATTTAATTATTACTTACTTCTCGTTTTTCCGCTTCCTGTCGCTTGCGTTCCCATGTAATCTTGTACAGTTCTGAAACCAATATAACTTCTTGCTGAGTCAGCATATTCGTGATCACGTGTGCTTACCTGTAGGAAATAAGCAACATCTTTCCATGATCCACCACGAACAACTTTTCTTTGATTGTTTCCATCAATTACGTTTGGATTCATTGTAGAAACATATTCGTATGCATTTGGATTATAAGCTGAATCTGTCCACTCTGAAACGTTTCCTGCCATATTGTATAATCCGTAACCATTTACATCATACGACTTAGCTTCAACAGTATATAATGCTTCATCAGCAGCATAATCTCCTCTGCTTGGTTTGAAGTTTGCCATAAAACAGCCTCTGTCACTTTTAGTATAAGGACCTCCCCAAGGATAAGTAGCTGATTCCAGACCTCCTCTTGCAGCATACTCCCATTCTGCCTCTGTTGGCAATCTGAAGGAGTTTACTAAATCACGTCCTTTTTTCTTAGATTTAATATAGCTGTTTTTATTTAATGTTCTCCACGCACAGAACGCTTTCGCCTGTTTCCAGGTTACACCCACTACAGGATAATCTCCGTAAGCTTTGTGCCAGAAATAATCATTGTGCATTGGTTCATTATAAGAATAAGCAAAATCTTTAATCCAAACTGTTGTATCAGGATAAACACTAACTTGTTCTGTTTTAACGAAGTCTTTTCTTTTTCCTACTTTAGCTTTTGCAGCAGCCTGAATATCCATCCAAGAATAACGGAATTTCAATTTATTTACATCAATTGTTCTTAAACCATTGTATGACTCTTCAATTGGCAAATACATAGAATCCATTACTTCAGCATAGTACTCATCCGGATACGCTTTAGTATCTTTAATTAACTTCACTTTTTTATTCAACTTTCTTCCAGCATAAGGATCATCTTTTGTCCCTACACTGTAGTAGTTATCATACATATATTTATCATATGCCGTCATTTTATCCGGCTCTGAATCATTAAATGCATAATCCGCAATACTTCCGCCTTTTTTACCTTTGTCACCAGTAGATTTTTGTCCTGTTTCATCAGCTAAAATTGCTAAACGAACTCTCATTGTAGAATCTTTTACCCACTCTACAAACTGACGGTATTCACTATTTGTAATCTCAGTTTCATCCATATAAAATGCACGAACTGTAACTGTTTTAGTGGGAGCATCTTCCACATTAGCTAAATCAGCATCTGATTTACCCATAATAAAAGATCCACCCGGAACTAAAGTCATTCCATAAGGCTTCTCAGGATGCCATTTCCCTCCTGAAACACCAACCAACTCACCTTTATCACCTGACTTACCACAGCCAATTACCAGTGTTAACATTGCTGCAAATGCAATAAACTTCTTCATATAAATTTGGGATTATCTATTCATTATTATAAGTCCGTAAACGTATTTATTATTTATCTAAAAAACAATACTAGTTGCGAAATTTATTTTATCGTTCAAAAATAATGTTAAATAAAATAAAAAAAAAATATTTACTCGACAAACTAACACAAAAAATCGATGTAACGCGTTAAATTTTATACTTTGTATTTATTTACCTACTAATATTATTTAACTATTTTTAAAAAAAATTAATAAATTGAAGATTTCGATAAAATTTCCAATTATAAAGCATTTTTTCGCTGGGCTTTCCACCATCTTTCTGGCAATTCCTGATTACAAGCACTCAGATATTCGTCATACGAACACGGTAATAACGTATTTCTCTTCAACTTATTGTGCCCATTTGACTCAAAAGGAATTTCAATCCACCAGCGATCGGTCTTATCACTTTTATAAAAAACCAATTCTTCTTCTTCAAGCGGAACGATGTATTTTAAATACGTTGCTCTACTACCAAATGGGTATTCTTTTGATCGATAATGATAGCCTTCGATAAAATACCAGACTATCTGCGCAATAATAACTGATTCAGCCGCTGTACTATTATGATTAAAGATTCCCAAACAAGAAACTTTATCACTAATTCCAGCATATCTGGATAAAGAACATATTTCTTTTCCGTTGAAACCATTTGGCTCAAAAGAAATCATATTTCCTGATGCTGAAGACTTTACCGAGTTCAAATCGATACTTACCAAATCAGCATCCCTGAAAACAGGCTCTGCCAATGCAATCTTATTTGAGATTTCCCCCAAACGATAAGCATCAAAAAACAACTTCTCGATCAAATCAATTTCTTCCTGCGAATTGTAATACGTCTGATATCCAATATTACAATAGTTAAACAGATTATTTGGCTCGTCTATAATAATTTTTGTAAGATAAGAATTAGCCGAAACGGTTTCGTTTTCTTTACCAAAATCAAACTTATTATCTACCGCCACCATATTCACCATTTGCTCTAAATCATCATAAGCGCGATACAAAGCATAGGTCAAATCCTGTGAACCTCCCAGAACTATAGGAATCACTTTATTCCTGATTAATCTTGATGTCACCTTTTTTAAAGCAAAATAAGTGTCCTCTACAGAATCTCCTGCACGGATATCACCCAAGTCAGCAATAGACGCATCCCAATTACCGGGAAACATACTATACAGCCTTTTGCGAACTGCATTTAAATCTACTTCATTAATTACATTATTGTTGCGGCGATCCTCTAAAACACCTACTATTGCAATCGTAATTTTACTAATATCAGGAAACTGATCTTGTGTATGCAAAACAATTTTGCTACCTAATTCTTGTGAAGACAATGAACTAATGAATTTTAAAATTCCTTCATTAACTGGTTCTAGAAAATCAAATTCCATTTATTATTTCTTTTTAGCAGCTGGTTTTTTAGCTGGTGCTTTTTTAGCGGTTGTTGCTTTTTTAGCGGTTGTTGCTTTTTTTGCTGGTGTCTTTTTTGCCGGTGTTTTAGCCGCAATCATTTCCTGAACCTGAGCCAATGTTAATTTTGTTGCGTCAACATCTTTGCTTAATTCAATTTTGATCTTCCCTTTTGTAATAACCGAGCGACCCCAACGCGCCTTTTCAACCAAAATTCCTTCATCCTCCCAATTATGAAGAACTTTATCTATATTTTTTTGTAATTTATCTTCAATTAATTCTTCGATTTCTTGTTGTGACAAATTATCGAAATTGTATTTTTTACTTACATTAATAAAAATACCATTCCATTTGATGAACGGACCAAAACGCCCTACACCTTTCTGAACTCCCTCACCTTTATAAACTGCAATTGGAGCATCAGCAAGTGCTTTTTCATCTATTAATTCCTGCGCTCTTTCTTTCGAAAGATTTAAAGGATCCTCTCCTTTTGGCAAAGAGATAAAAACACTTCCGTGACGTACATAAGGACCATAACGTCCATTACTAACTTCTACTTCCTCACCTTTATATTCCCCTAAGTTTTTAGGCAATAAAAACAAATTCAAAGCTTCTTCAAGCGTAATATTTCCAATATTCTGATCAGACATCAAACTGGCGAATTTCTTGTCTTCATCATCCGCTTCTCCAATCTGAGCCATTGGACCAAATTTTCCTAAACGAACAGAAACCTGTCTTCCGTCAGCATCTTTCCCCAGTATTCTTTCTCCGCTTTCACGTTCTGCATTTGCTTCAACCTCTTTTACATTTGGATGAAATTTATTGTAGAATTCCTGCATCATTACTGCCCAGTCAATATTTCCCTCGGCAATTTCATCAAAATCCTGTTCTACTTTTGCAGTAAAGTTATAATCTAAAATATTACCGAAGTTCTTTACTAAGAAATCCGTAACAATTGTCCCAATATCCGTTGGAACTAATTTTCCTTTATCTGAACCTGTATTTTCTTTAAGCAGCTTCTCCCCTACTTTATTCGCTTGTAAAGTAAGTTGCGTATAATTACGTTCCTGACCTTCAAGAGTTCCTTTCTCTACATAATTTCTATTGATGATAGTCGAAATAGTTGGCGCGTACGTAGACGGACGACCAATTCCTAGTTCTTCTAATTTTTTTACCAAAGAAGCCTCTGTATATCTTGCCGGTGGTCTTGAATATCTTTCGGTTGCCGTAATATAATTGTTAACTAATTTTTCGTTTACTTTTAATGCAGGCAGCATTCCTTCTTGTTCTTCTTCATCGTCATCATGACCTTCTAAATACACTTTCAGGAATCCTTCGAAAAGCAAAACTTCTCCTGAAGCTGTAAAAATCTCGCTGTGATTGTCTGCTTCAATTTTTACGTTTGTTCTTTCTAATTGTGCATCGCTCATTTGAGATGCCAATGTTCTTTTCCAGATCAAATCATATAAACGTGCCTGATCACGATCGATATTTACGGTATGACGTGACATATCAGTAGGTCGAATTGCTTCGTGCGCTTCCTGCGCTCCCTTGCTTTTATTAGCAAAAGTTCGTGGTTTCGAAAATTCTTTTCCGTATGATTTTATGATTTCCGCTTCAGCAGCATCCATTGCATCTTTAGAAAGGTTTACACTATCAGTTCTCATATAAGTTATGAGTCCGGCTTCGTATAAACGCTGTGCAAGCTGCATGGTGATTCCAACTGGCAAATACAATTTTCTCGCTGCTTCTTGTTGCAATGTAGAAGTTGTAAAAGGTGCTGTTGGTGATTTTTTGGTAGGTTTAGTTTCTAAATCGGCTACCTTATATTTTGATCCGATATTTTTATTTAAAAAATCCTCGGCTTCTTTTTTAGTATTAAAGTTCTTTGGCAATTTGGCTTTGAAAGATTTCCCAGCCTCATTTACAAATTCTGCTACGATAGAATAACTCGCAACTGCATTAAAGTTTTGAATTTCGCGCTCTCTCTCAACAATCAAACGTACTGAAACGGATTGTACACGACCTGCAGATAATCCTCCTTTAATTTTTCTCCATAAAACCGGAGACAATTCATACCCTACTAAACGGTCTAAAACACGACGTGCCTGTTGTGCGTTTACTAAGTTATAATCAATTTCTCTTGGATTCTCGATTGCTTTAAGAATCGCAGACTTTGTAATTTCGTGAAAAACAATTCGCTTCGTTTTTTTAACATCTAGTTTTAATTCTTCCGCCAAGTGCCATGAAATAGCCTCACCCTCGCGGTCCTCATCACTTGCTAACCAAACCATTTCGGCATTCTTAGATAGTGTTTTCAATTTGCTTACTAAGGCTTTTTTATCCGGAGAAACTTCATATTTAGGTTTAAAACCATTCTCTACATCTACTCCTATTTCCTTTGATGGTAAGTCTGCGATATGTCCGTAACTTGATTCTACTTGAAAATCACTTCCCAGAAATTTCTCGATCGTTTTCGCCTTTGCAGGTGACTCCACTATTACTAAATTCTTTGCCATTGCTCTATTTTTCTGCAACAAAAGTATCTATTTTTTTTAAATATTAACCCCGAGAACTGATTTTTGAGTTATTTTATTATTATGTTTCCTAAAAATAAAGATTTATCTGTAATCATACCTATTATATATATAGGTATAAATTTTAAAGGTTCATGACCGAGAAATGTTCTTTTTTCAATCCTAAAACCCTAATCCATATTACTTCACTACACTTTTATTTTAATGGGAATCCAATGAATCATTGTAGAGCAAAAAGCGCGGAGTATAATTTCAAAAACAAAGCTTTAAAAAATCTGTTACCTTTCTAATCTGCCGCTTCTATATATTTTAAAATTAATTTTTTATATTGATTTGTTGATACTAAAAGCAATTTTAAAGTTTCCAGGAAACAATCTAAAATCTTAACTCTTAAATCTAAAATTTCTTTTCTGCCATCTTGTCATATTGATAGCATTTACGTTATCTTTGCACTTTGAAATTATACAATGGAAAAGATTATTGAAGAAAGCAAACAGGGCGAAAGTCTTGTTTTAGAAAATAAACCTGAGAATACTAAAAAACTTTTTATAGAAAGTTACGGTTGTGCGATGAATTTTTCGGACAGTGAAATCGTAGCTTCCATTTTATCAATAAACGGATACAATACCACACAAACTCTTGAAGACGCTGATTTGGTTCTGGTAAATACCTGCTCGATTCGGGATAAGGCTGAACAGACTATTCGTAAACGTCTGGAGAAATACAATGCAGTAAAACGGATCAATCCGAAGATGAAAGTGGGCGTTTTGGGCTGTATGGCGGAACGTTTGAAAAGTCAGTTTCTGGAGGAAGAAAAAATAGTCGATCTTGTTGTTGGTCCCGATGCTTACAAAGACTTACCCAATTTATTGGCAGAAGTTGAGGAAGGCCGCGACGCCATTAATGTCATTTTATCAAAAGAGGAAACCTACGGAGATATTTCGCCGGTTCGTTTGATGAGCAACGGAATTACAGCATTAGTTTCAATCACTCGTGGTTGCGACAATATGTGTACGTTTTGCGTAGTTCCTTTTACACGTGGCCGTGAACGTAGTCGTGAACCGCAAAGTATCATGAAGGAAATTCAGGATTTATGGGACAAAGGCTTTAAAGAAATCACACTTTTAGGTCAAAACGTTGACAGTTACCTTTGGTACGGTGGCGGACTAAAAAAGGATTTCGAAAATGCTTCTGATATGCAAAAAGCGACAGCGGTTGATTTTGATCAATTGCTTGAAATGGTTGCTGTTGGATTTCCAAAAATGAGAATCCGATTCTCAACTTCTAATCCACAGGATATGCACGAAAGTGTGTTGCATGTTATTGCCAAACATCCTAATATCTGCAAACACATTCACTTACCGGTTCAGTCCGGAAGCAACAGGATTCTAAAAGAAATGAATCGCCTGCATACCCGCGAAGAATACATGACTTTGATTGATAAAATCAGATCAATTATTCCGAATGCTTCGATTTCGCAGGATATGATCGCCGGTTTCCCAACAGAAACAGAAGAAGATCATCAGGATACCATGAGCTTAATGGAGTATGTAAAATATAATTTTGGTTATATGTATTCATATTCTGAGCGCCCGGGAACTTTGGCAGGAAGAAAAATGGAAGATGATGTTACTGAAGAAACAAAAGCGAGAAGATTGCAGGAAATTGTCGATTTGCAACAGAAACACGCCTGGTTCAGAAGCGAAGAATTTGTTGGACAAACGGTTGAAGTTTTAGTAGAAAAAGTGTCTAAAAAGTCAACAGAAGAATTTTCAGGAAGAAACTCTCAAAGCATCACGGTAGTTTTTCCAAAAGAGAATTATAAAATTGGTGATTTTGTAAATGTAAAAATTACAAGTTGTACTAGTGGAACTTTAAAAGGTGAAGCGGTTGGATTGAGTGAAATGAATTAAAGTATTTTTAACCGCAAATTTCACAAATTTTCACAAATTAATCTCCATGTCTGATTCGAACGAATATTACTATAAGAAAAACGAAAATTATAAGATTGTTGGAATCTGTATGGAAGTGCATCGACAATTAGGCCCCGGTTTACTTGAAATTGTATATAAGGATGCATTAGAAGTCGAGTTCAAGAATCATAGAATTCCTTATCAACGAGAAAAGGAATTTTCAATTGAATATAAAGGAGTTATTTTGCCTCATAAATTTTATGCTGATTTCATAGTCTATGATGACATAATACTAGAAGTGAAATCTGTAAAAGAAATATGTAATGATCATCTTGCACAAACATTAAATTACATGAAACTGGCTGATACTCCTGTTGGAATAATCGCAAACTTTCAAAACAAATCATTAATACATAAACGATTAATAAATTCATAAAATAAATTTGCGCTAATTTGCGTAATTTGTGGTTAATTTAATGATAATCACATTACTCAAAAAAAGTTATTAGCCCTATTTCAAAAAAAATGTAAAATTCGTGGCAAACGAAAAAATCATTATTTGCGGTTTTAAGACTTGTATACATTCCGTAACTTGAAACCTGAAACAAATAAAACTTGAAACAAAAACATACATGGAAACAGTTCAAGCAATAAAACAGCGATTTGAAATTATTGGAAATGATCCTAAATTAAATCGCGCCATCGAAAAAGCCATTCAGGTTGCTCCTACTGATATTTCGGTAATGGTAACTGGGGAAAGTGGTGTTGGTAAAGAAAACATTCCAAGAATAATACATTCGCTTTCGCACAGAAAGCATGGTAAATATATTGCCGTAAACTGTGGAGCAATTCCGGAAGGAACTATTGACAGTGAACTTTTTGGCCACGAAAAAGGTGCTTTTACAGGTGCAACAAGTACACGTGAAGGTTATTTTGAAGTAGCGGATGGCGGAACTATTTTCCTGGATGAAGTGGGCGAATTGCCGTTGACAACTCAGGTTCGTTTGCTTCGTGTACTTGAAAATGGTGAATTTATAAAAGTAGGTTCCTCTCAGGTTCAAAAAACCAATGTTCGAATTGTAGCCGCTACAAACGTGAACTTATTCAACGCTATTGAAAAAGGAAAATTCCGTGAGGATTTGTATTATCGTCTGACTACTGTCGAAATTACATTACCGCCTTTACGTGAAAGAAACGAAGACATTCATTTATTGTTCCGAAAATTTGTTGCTGATTTTGCCCATAAATACAAAATGCCTCCGTTAAAGTTAGATGATGATGCGGTTCAGTTGCTGCAAAAATTCAGATGGAACGGTAATATTCGTCAATTGCGAAATGTAGCGGAACAAATCTCAGTTTTAGAAACCAATCGCGATATTTCGTTAGCGACTCTAAAATCGTATTTACCTACCGAAGGAAGCAATTTACCTTCTGTAATCAATGAAAAGAAAAAAGAAAGTGATTTTAGTACGGAAAGAGACATTTTATACAAAGTCCTTTTTGACATGAAAAGCGATCTGAATGATTTAAAGAAACTTACTCTGGAATTGATGAAGAATGGTACAAAAGTGCAAGACATCAATCCTAATTTGATTCAGAAAATATACGGTTCTCAGGAAAACGAAAGTGAAATAGATTTTGAAGAAGAACCAAGAACAGCTGTCATGACGCCGGCAACGCGCGAAGACAACTATCAGATGCAGGACGACAATTATTTATTTGCCGAAACCATTGAAGAAGAGGAAGTTTTACGTTTAGAACAAAAAGAAATTGAAATGATCAAAAAATCATTAGAAAAAAACAAAGGAAAACGAAAAGCTGCCGCTGATGAATTAGGCATTTCTGAACGTACTTTATATAGAAAAATTAAACAATTCGATTTATAAAAATAAATAAATTCCAATATTTAAATTCCAAATTCCAATTTAGAGAAACTTAAATTGCAAATGTCAAATTAGTATCTTTGAAAAAAATAAATTTAAAGTCGCAAAGATTAGAATTTGGGATTTTTAAAATTGGAATTTACTACAATAGATTTTATGAAAAAAATATATTCTTTATTAGCCTTAATGAGCCTCTTTATGTTAAGCGGCTGCTCAGTTTACAACTTTACAGGAACAGGAAAAATTGATGCCAAAACGTTTCAGGTTAACTTTTTTCAGAACAATGCTGATTTGATCGAGCCGGGAATCGACCGTCAATTTACATTGGCCTTGCAGGATTTAATTCAGAATCAAACCAATCTAAACTTAGTCAGCAATAGCGGCGATTTAGTTTACGAAGGAGAAATTGTAGATTACAGAACAACCCCAATGACAGCAACTGCTGTAACATCCGGTGGTGATGTGGGAGCAGCACAAAACCGTTTGACGATTAGGGTGAATGTGAGATTTACAAATAAAAAGAAAGAAACTGATGATTTCGAGAAACCATTCGAATTCTATTATGACTATCCTGGTGCAACATTACCAACAGGAGCAGTTTTAAACACAGCGATTCAAACGATTTTCGAAAGAATCACACAGGATATCTTTAATGATTCATTGGCAAAATGGTAAAATTGTTTATTTGTTGAAATCGATTAATTGTCTAATCGATTCTTCTAAACGATTAAACAGTTAAACAAAAAACAATTAAACAAAATAAAAAGATGAATGTAACTGATTATACCTACTTAATGAACAAACCTGATGCTATCACAGAGAAGCAAGCGGACGCATTAGGAAGTGTTTTGAATGAATTTCCGTATTTTCAAAGTGCCAGGGCATTGCGATTAAAAGGACTTTACAATCAAAATAGCTTTAAGTATAATTATGCATTAAAAGTTACGGCCGCCCACACAACGGATCGTGCTGTTTTGTTTGATTTTATCACTTCAGAAGATTTTATTTCTATCCAGAATGAATTTTACGATCAAAAACTAAGAGATCTTTTAGAAATTAAAGTAGTCGACAGCGAAATTGTTTCTTTTGAAGAAATCAAAAAAGCAACTGAAGTCCGAATTGATCCAATTGAACAATCTATTTTAAACTCTATAAAAGAAGCCACAAACGTTACTTTCAGAGCGCCTTTAGAAACAGAAGACAAACCCATTATTAAGGAATCAATTTTAGACACTTTTAAGGAAGTAACACCAGCTGCTTTTGAAGAACCGGTAAAAACGGAGGAAATCAAAATTGAACCTGTTATTACGGAACAATCTATTTTAGATACTTTTAAAGAAGTGGTACCCACTACTTTTGAAGAACCGGTAGAAATAGAGGAAGTTAAAATAGAACCCGTTATTACGGAGCAATCTATTTTAGACACTTTTAAAGAAATAGTACCAACCACTGCTGAATCGATAAAAATTGAGGAAAAACCAATTGATCCAATCATTGAACAATCAATTTTAGAGTCTATTAAAGAAGCGTCAAATTTGACTTTTGAAGAAGCTGCAAAAATAGAAGAACCAAAAGAGCCTATTGCAGAGCAGCCTGTTTTACCTTCTAATAAAGAAACAATGCCAACATTTTTTGAGGAAATAGTAGAGGATGAAATTCCGGAAGTAAGAATTGATCCAA
Source organism: Flavobacterium aquidurense (assembly GCF_002217195.1). Classification (NCBI taxonomy): domain Bacteria; kingdom Pseudomonadati; phylum Bacteroidota; class Flavobacteriia; order Flavobacteriales; family Flavobacteriaceae; genus Flavobacterium; species Flavobacterium aquidurense. Next base: position 139,092 of record NZ_MUGR01000004.1, read on the forward strand.
TCGAAAAATCTATCCTGATTTCTATCAAAGAAGCAACAAAAATAGTTTTTGAAGAACCAAAAAACACTGAAATTCCGGAAACGGTAAAAATTGCTGAGGAAAATCTGGAAATAGGGAAACCATTGGATTTCTCTGTTAATGAGAAACACTCTTTTCAGGAATGGCTTCAATTATCACGAACAGAACCAATTGACAGGACAGAAGAAGGTCCCCAAGAGGCAAAAAAGGCTGAAAAAACAGCGAAACCAAAGGTAGAAGCTGAAATAATTGATGTTGAGAAAAAGAAAAAGGCAGAAATAATCGATAAATTCATCGAAACAAACCCAAAAATATCTCCTATAAAACAGACTGCAATAGTACCAGCGGTACAATTCGATCTTAATACAGATGATAATTCTTACTTAATGACAGAGACTTTGGCCAGAGTATATTTAGAACAAAAAAAATATACAAAAGCAATACAAGCATATGAAATATTAATTTTGAAATATCCAGAAAAAATTAGTTTCTTTGCAGACCGTATTTCGGATATAAAGATTTTACAACAAAATAACAATAATAATTAAACAATGAGCACATTTTCAATTTTTTTAGTTTTAATCACAATAGTTTGCTTTCTATTGATCGTAGTAATCATGGTTCAAAATCCTAAAGGTGGCGGATTGTCTTCTACTATTAGCGGAACTCAAATGTTAGGTGGAGTACAAAAAACAACTGACTTTTTAGACAAAAGTACTTGGACACTTGCTACTATTTTGATTGCTTTAATTTTGCTTTCAAGCTTAAGCTTTACAGGATCATTAAGCGATACAGATTCTAAAATAATTGACAAATCTGAAATTCCTGCGGCTAATACACCAGCTGCTCCTGCTCAACAAACTCCTGCTCCGGCAACTCCTGCAGCGAAATAATAATTTTGATATAAATATTAAAATGCCAGCCTGTCAAAGCTGGCATTTTTTTTAGGAAATAATGTCAGTTTTACGAGCATGGCATAATTTCTGAAAGTTATTTAAGCATTAAAAAAATATAAACTATTAATAATATAAAATCATGACTTTAAACATTAAACCGCTTTCAGACCGCGTACTTATTGAGCCTGTTGCAGCTGAGACTAAAACTGCGTCAGGGATTTTTATTCCGGATACTGCCAAAGAGAAACCACAAAAAGGAACTGTAGTTGCAGTAGGAAATGGATCTAAAGATCATACTATGACCGTAAAAGTTGGCGATACTGTTTTATATGGTAAATATGCAGGAACAGAATTAAAACTTGAAGGAACTGATTACTTGATTATGCGTGAGGACGATATCCTTGCAATAATCTAAAAAAAACATAGGTCTCAGGAATTAAGTATCAGGGCAAACCTGAAACAAACAAAACATTAAACAAAATTTAAAAAAATGGCAAAAGATATAAAATTTGATATTGAAGCACGTGACGGATTAAAACGTGGTGTTGATGCATTAGCAAATGCTGTAAAAGTAACTCTTGGACCAAAAGGTCGTAACGTAATTATCGGAAAATCATTTGGTGGACCAACTGTTACTAAAGATGGTGTTTCTGTTGCTAAAGAAATCGAATTAAAAGACCCATTAGAAAATATGGGCGCGCAAATGGTTAAAGAAGTTGCTTCTAAAACTAATGATTTAGCGGGAGACGGAACTACAACTGCTACAGTTCTGGCTCAGGCAATCGTAAAAGAAGGTCTTAAAAACGTTGCTGCAGGTGCAAACCCAATGGACTTGAAACGTGGTATCGATAAAGCTGTTGAAGCTATCGTTGCTGACCTTGCAAAACAAGCTAAAGTAGTTGGAAGCGATTCTGATAAAATCAAACAAATTGCTTCTATCTCTGCAAATAATGACGAAGTGATTGGGGAACTAATCGCTACTGCTTTTGCGAAAGTAGGAAAAGAAGGTGTTATTACTGTTGAAGAAGCTAAAGGAACTGACACTTTTGTGGATGTTGTTGAAGGTATGCAGTTTGACAGAGGATATCTTTCTCCTTACTTCGTAACAAACCCGGAGAAAATGGAAGTTGAATTAGACTCTCCATACATCTTATTATACGACAAAAAAGTATCTTCTCTAAAAGAATTACTACCTGTTTTAGAGCCAGTTGCCCAATCAGGAAAACCATTATTAATTATTGCTGAAGATGTTGACGGAGAAGCTCTTTCTACTCTTGTAGTTAATAAATTAAGAGGTGCTCTTAAAATTGCTGCTGTAAAAGCTCCTGGTTTTGGAGACAGAAGAAAAGCAATGTTAGAAGATATCGCTATCTTAACTGGTGGAACTGTAATTTCTGAAGAAAGAGGATATACTCTTGAAAATACAACTATCGAAATGTTAGGAACTGCAAAAAGAGTTTCTATCGATAAAGACAACACTACTATTGTAAGTGGTGCTGGTGAAGCTGATATCATCAAAAACAGAGTAAACCAAATTAAAGGTCAGATGGAGACTACTACATCTGATTATGATAAAGAAAAATTGCAAGAGCGTTTGGCTAAATTAGCCGGTGGTGTTGCTGTTCTTTATGTTGGTGCTGCTTCTGAAGTTGAAATGAAAGAGAAAAAAGACAGAGTAGACGATGCTTTACACGCTACTCGCGCTGCTGTTGAAGAAGGAATCGTTGCTGGTGGCGGTGTTGCTTTATTAAGAGCAAAAGCTGCATTAGCTGATCTTAAAGCAGACAACGCTGACGAAGCAACCGGAATTCAGATTGTATCTCGTGCTGTTGAATCTCCATTAAGAACTATTGTTGAAAATGCAGGTCTAGAAGGTTCTGTAGTTGTAGCAAAAGTAGGTGAAGGTTCTGGTGATTTTGGATACAATGCTAAAACTGACGAATATGTAGACATGCTTAAAGCTGGAATTATCGATCCTAAAAAAGTAACTCGTGTAGCATTAGAAAATGCTGCTTCTGTTGCCGGAATGATCCTTACTACAGAATGTGCATTAATTGATATCAAAGAAGAAAACGGAGGCGGAATGCCAATGGGTGGCGGTATGCCAGGAATGATGTAATCGTTCTCACTTCTTACAATTTAAAACGTCTAATAGAATTCTATTAGACGTTTTTTTTGTACCACAGATTAAAGCATTAAAAAGATTTTTTTAGCCACGAATTTCACGAATGAGCACGAATTATTTTTCTATAAATTATACATAAAAAATTAGCGAAAATTATTAGAATTCGTGGCAACCTTTTTTAAATCAAATCTCTTTTTCTTTGCTAGAGATTATAATCTATTTAATCCTTTAATCTGTGGCAAACTTTTTTTACACAAAGCATTCGTGAAAATTCGTAAAATTAGTGGCAAACTTAACATTCTGTTTTTCATTAAAAATTCAGTTATGAATATCTTTGCAGTTCTATTAAAATTACAAAATGAGAAAATTCACCACTCACTTATTACTTTTCACACTCTTACTTCTTACCACTTTTTCCTATTCCCAGTCCAATAAAGACGCTTATGTCGTCTTGGTTTCTATGGATGGTTTTCGTTGGGATTATGCGAAACATTTTAAGCTTCATCACCTAAATCAAATTGCGAAAGAAGGCGTTCACGCTAAATCAATGCGGCCTTCATATCCAACCAAAACTTTTCCAAATCATTATTCCATCGTAACCGGACTTTATCCGGATCATCACGGAATCATTAACAATGTATTTTATGATGCTGCCCTAAACGAATCTTTTGCATTATCTACCAACGCAAAAAACGATTCGAGATTTTATGGAGGAAATCCAATTTGGAATGTCGCTGAACAACAAGGCATAAAAACTGCTTCTTTTTTCTGGCCGGGATCTGACACAGATCAAAAAAGACCAACGTATTACAAGAGTTATGATGATAAAATCCCGTACGGAAACAGAATCGATACGGTTATAAAATGGCTGCAGCTTCCGGAAAAACAACGCCCGCATTTAATCACTTTGTATTTTGACGAACCGGATCACACGGGTCATAATTTTGGGCCGCTTTCTCCTGAAAACGAAAAAATAATTAAAAAGATGGATTTGCTAATGGGTGAATTATCTAATAAACTGGATCAATTGTCTATTGGAAAAGAAATCAATCTAATTATCGTTTCCGATCACGGAATGGCCAATATCAGCAATGATAAAAAAGTAGTTGTCTTAGATTATCTCAAACCGGAATGGCTGGGATACAAAGCCGTTATCAACCCCATTATGAGCCTTCAGGCAAAACCGGGTGATCAGGATTCGATTTATAAAGCTTTGAAAAAAGTACCTCATATTAAATTCTGGAAATCTACTGAAGTTCCTAAAAGACTGCATTACGGCACCAATCCAAGAGTGCATGATTTTGTTATCGAGGCTAAAAAAGGATATAGTTTAGCAAATAGCAAAACTCAAAACATAAAAGGCGGAACACACGGTTACGATAATAAAGAAAAAGATATGCAGGCTATTTTTTATGCAAAAGGCCCCGCTTTTAAAGTTAATAAAGAAGTCGGTTCATTTCAGAATGTTTCCGTTTATCCTTTGATTGCCCATATCTTAGATTTAAAGATTGAAGAAGTTGACGGGAAGTTTAGTGAAGTAAAAAACATGCTTACTAATTAGATAGTGATTATGCGTTGTCTATAAAATTATCTAATTGCCGCATTACCCCAATTCTCTAATTAGGAAACCACCTTATATGTAGGATCTTCAATAACATTCACCTTGATAACTGCTTCGGCATTTTTAAGCAATGTGATACAATCGGGACTTAAATGCTGGAGCTCAATTATCTTATTAACCTGATGGTATTTCTTTGTTAGATTATTGAGTGCTTCGATTGCAGACATATCTGCTATACGGCTTTCTTTAAAATCAATAATCACATGACCAGGATCGTTTGCAATATCAAATTTTTCTGTAAAAGCACTTATTGAACCAAAGAAAAGCGGTCCGAAAATCTGATAGTGTTTTGCTCCTGCTTCATCAACAAAATGTCTTGCGCGGATTCTTTTAGCACTTTCCCAGGCAAAAACAAGGGCAGAAATAATAACACCTATTAAAACCGCCAAAGCCAGATTGTGTAAAACGATAGTAATAAGAGCAACCAAAATACCCACAAAAATATCATGTTTTGGCATTTTATTGATAATCCTTAAACTTGCCCACTCAAAAGTTGTAATCGCCACCATCATCATTACCCCAACTAAAGCTGCCATAGGCAATTTGCCAATTACCGGCGCTCCAAAAAGTATGATGAGTAAAATGGTTAATGCCGCTATGATTCCGGAAAGCCTTGCTCTCGAACCGGCAGAAAGATTTACAAGGGTTTGCGCAATCATCGGGCAGCCTCCCATTCCAAAAAAGAAACCATTCAATATATTCGAACTTCCCTGAGCGATGCATTCGCGATTACTGTTTCCTCGTGTTCCTGTGATTTCATCTACAAGATTTAAAGTCAGTAAACCTTCTGTCAGACCAACGGCGGCAACAATTACCGAATACGGAAATATAACTTTGAAGGTCTCAAAAGAAACCGGAATGTTTGGAATATGAAACGGAGGAAATCCGCCCTGAACGGAAGCAATATCTTCAACCGTTTTGGTTTCGATCTTAAATATTAGTACAATAGCAAAAACTACGATAATTGCCACTAAGGAAGCCGGAACTGCTTTTGTAAGTTTTGGAAAAAGCAATACAATACCAATTGTCAGTGCAACCAAACCCAGCATTATATACAAAGGTGTTCCCTGGAGCCATGAAGTTTGTCCGTTGACAACGGTTTTAAATTGTTCTAGTTGTGACATAAAAATCACAACCGCCAATCCGTTTACGAAACCAAACATAACGGGCTGTGGTACCAATCTGATAAATTTTCCGAGTTTAAAAAGACCAATGCAAATCTGGACGACACCACCAAGTGCTACGGCAGCAAAAACATATTCGATGCCATGTGATTTCATTAAAGCAATCAGAACAATAACGGTGGCTCCTGCTCCTCCTGAAATCATTCCGGGCCTTCCGCCAAAAATCGCGGTGACCAAACCGGCAATAAAAGCAGCATACAAACCTACCAACGGCGGGAAACCTGCTAAAATAGCAAATGACAATGATTCCGGAATCATCGTCATGGCAACGGTTAAGCCTGCTAAAATTTCGTTTTTGTAATTGACCTTTTGGGAAAAGTCAAAAAGAGGAAGCACTTTTTTCATAAGGGCACAAATTTAAAAAAATAATGCGCACAAACAGAAGAAAGCTCTCTACTTAAAAAAGGAATTTTAAAACTGTCTCAGCAGCAGTAAAACGCAAGAAATAATAAAGTTTATCATATTCTGATTATTCTAATTTTATACACGTATATCCCAGACAATTTACATAGTCTATAATGTTCTTCGGCTCTAAGTCTATACCTTCTACACGCAATATCTTATCACAATCCTCTAGATCAAAATTAATTTTATAATCAGGAAACTGGGTTTGAATCACGGCGATAATGTAACTTGTATCTGCTTCTTTCTGAACATTTGTTTTAAAAACTTCAACCACCATAATTATTTATTTTAATGCTATATCAAATAATAAACGAACTATAGAACTACGCTAAATCACGAATTCTGATCAAAAAGGATTATAAGAAATTCCAATTCTAAAATAACCCTGGGCATCTTCTTTCTGATCATACACATACTTAGACGTTCGTTCACCCCTTTCTGTTACACGTGTACTCAAAACATTATTAACACCTGCTTTAAACAGTCCGTTTATTTTGGATGAAAAACGATATTCATACGTAAAACCCGACTTCAACTCTAATTGATTTAACTCATAAATTCCCTTTAATTCCGGCGTTGATAAATTTAAGTAAAAACTTTCAGTGTTTAACTCTGTGCCTAAGGAAATTCTTCCATTCTCTAACAGCCCTCTTCGGAGTAGTAAACGCTGGGGAAGAATAAAATCAAGGTCCCAATTTGAGTTTTCAAATTTATGATTATAAGTAAAAAGCGGCGTAACAGGAATAATAGATGACGGATCTAACATCGCCAAAACACCTAATGTAATAGTAGTATTGGCAGTTCTTTTGAGTACCAGATTTGCCGTAACGAATCCCTTAACACGCTGTACATTATCTTCATTACCATCAACAGTTGCGGTAGCATTATACAAAACCGGTTTATTAAAAAGTTTTGATACATAAGTCGCACTCATTGCTGCGGCAAAAAAATGAATTTCTTTATTTTCTCTGGTATAAGGCACGCTTGAATTGACATTATAAATATCCCCAAAGCCATAGGTTTCATATTTATAACGCAAAGAACCGGTCAGAATAAACCGTTTTGATTCGGTTGCATAAAACGGAACATTAATTGCCACTTTTAGTCGGTTGTGCGTGTCGATTCTTCCTCTTTCAAAACGATTTCCAAAAAGCTTTGAGTCAAAATTTGTTGGCCCCAATTGTTCGTATTGTACATCTAAAATTCTTGTGGTAGGAAATTTATCTGTTACCGTTTTTACCACTGCTTTCATTGGTGCATCTTTTTCCTGGGCCATTGTTCGTATAGAGGCACAAATGAATAAAACATAAAAGATTTTTGTTTTCATAAATTGGTATAAAAATTAAGGTTGTTTTTGGAAGCCAATCAAAACTCAGGGCAAAAGTAGCCGTCAATATCTTATGATAATAAGATAATTATACTAGTGGCGTATCATTTATACCAATGGCGTTGGTATAAATTCAGGCTTTAAAAAAGTAAAAACTGCAATATTACCGTAATTTTGCCGTTATGAAGATTCTTAAAATTTATCAGAACTTTTTCTTACGAAACCTCATCGTAAACGTCATCATATACGGAATTATCTTTGCCTGTGTTTACGACGAAATACGATTAGACGGACATACCTGGTCTTATATCCTGAGCAAAATAGCCATTGGTTACTTTCCGTGTATTATCTGGATAACTATTTTTAATATGTTTATCATTAAGCCTTTTTTATTCCGCAAAAAGTTCAAAACTTTTACGACTCTTCTTTTTATTTATTGGACGGCTTTCTACTTTTTCATGAATTGGTTTTTTCCAATGGCGGGACTGGGAAATCTAAAAACGCTTCAAATATTATCTCTGATTATCAACGGTACTTTTTTTTATTTTATTCACGCTGTAATTATGAAGAAATTTTTACAAAGTGATAAAGATATCATGAATTTCAAGTCGGAACTTTCGTTTTTGAAACAGCAGCTCAATCCTCATTTTTTATTGAATGCAATGAATAATCTGTATGGCGAATCCTTAAGTGAGCCCGAGAAATTACCGGACAGAATTCTGAACCTCGCCGATATGCTGCGTTATCAGATTGAAGCCACTAAAAAGGATTATGTTTTGGTTGCCGAAGAAATAGAGTTTATAAAAAAATACATTGAATACTATACGTTTCGAAACGAAAGATTAAAGGTGACTCAAAACTATGAAGGTGTTTTTGATACTATCGATATTCCGCCATTGTTCTTTTTGCCTCTGGTCGAAAATGCTGTTAAGTTTTCAGCAGAAACTCCCGAACCTTTTATTAATTTAGAGCTCAAGGTAAGATGCAACCAATTGTCTTTTACTTTAAAGAATAATTATCTTGATTCCGGCTCCCGACTTTCGAGTACAGGGATTGGAATCGAAAACTTAAAGAGACGTCTTGAAGTTTACGGATTAAAACATGAACTGAACTGTAAAAAAGAAAAGAATACTTTTATCGTAAAACTAAATATATGGCACTTACCTACCGCTGTCTTATTATAGACGATGAATCGCCGGCACATAAGGCGCTCACATCGCATATATCAAAATTTGACGATCTGGAACATTCCGGAAGTGCTTTTAGCGGTATGGAGGCAGTAAAAATGCTCAACGAAAACACTTATGATATTATTTTTCTGGATATTAATATGCCTGTAATTTCGGGTGTTGAGTTGATGGAATTACAACCCAAAAGACCGCTTACGATTATAACAACGGCTTATTCTGACTTTGCTCTTTCGGCCTATCAAAACGATGCGATCGATTATTTACTTAAACCCATTTCGTTTGAGAAATTCTCGAAAGCTATCGAGAAAGCTAAAATTTATTATTCCGGCAACAACATAAAAAAAGAAAATAAGATTGGCGAAAAAACCCTTTCGCAACGTGTAAACGGCCAAATGACGGAGATGCTTGTAAGCGATATTATCTATATCGAAAGTTTGGGTAATTACATGAAGTTATACAGTAAAAAACTAAAGTCACCTATGATTATTTACGGTTCGTTATCCAGTATAAGCGACGAAATTGACAGTACTGATTTCCTGCAGGTACATCGCTCTTTTATTGTAAATACCCGCGAAATTAACTCTGTAACATTTCGGTCTCTCACAATGTCTAATAGGGAAATTATTCCTGTGGGAAGAAAATATCAGATTTTACTAGATAATTTGATGATTAGATAATCTAAAAAAATTAAATAATTAGTCCATTTGAAAATTAGATAATTTGCAAAGCTCAATTTTTAGGATTGGCTTTTTTTGTTAAATAGAGATAACAGCATACCTTTTAGACAATAATTGACAGCCCGATTCTAAATCCGACAGG
>NZ_MUGR01000004.1:148706-237903 GCF_002217195.1 Flavobacterium aquidurense
CCTGTCGGATTTAGAATCGGAACATTCTTAAATCTTCTGGAAAATTTTGATTATTTTAAGCCATCAAATCGAGAAAACGTATATCTTTTCGTTTTAAAATCAACTAAAAAAACATCAAACAAATCATTAATGGACAAACTAAAGGTATTTTTGTTTTTTCGTTTAGTGTCTTTATATGGATAAAAGTGTATAAGATTTTTCAAAAATAAAAAAGAAACCCAATAGTTAGAATACGTTTTAAATGCAATAATTCCTGACTTTGCTTCCTCTGCTTAAATTTTCTTCTAAAAAAAACTGAGATTAAACTAATTTTTCTTACATAAATAATTATATTCGCGATGCCACTAATCGTTAAAAAATTGTAGAAAAATGATGCTTTTTAAGTCCCTGTTTAAGAAATCAACTTTAGAATGCCCAAGATGTCTAGGTACAACATTTGTAGACTGGGATGACATACATCGTTTAAACCGAACATTAAAATGGGCGCCAGGACCTTGTGCTTATTGTTTAGGCACCGGAAGGGTTTCTAAAGAAATGGTTGCACAAGTTCCCGTAGATTACACGTACCTCACGATAGATTTACCGGAATCTGAAATGGAAAAAATAAAAGATGGTGACGAAGAAACATTAGAAAAAGGAAGAATACACGAACTTTTCTTAGACAATCTTATAAAATATGTTGAAAATCAATACTTAAATAACAAAATGGGCGCTGAAAGTATTGCGAATCTCTATCTGACAACTGAAGATGAAACTGCTTTATTTTCGCTGGAAAGAGAAAATCTAGTTCAATATATTGAGAAAATAATCGAACTAAAAAGAGCTGAACTGAATTAAATTCAAAAATAAAACTCCTGTTATACAGGCCAAAAAACTTTTTAAAAACACGTATAAATACGCATTGTCAGAACTTTATTTAGTGGTAAAATTGCGGTAAATAATTTTTACTTGAGGTATAATTTTCCCTTACGGAAAATTATTAAAGTGTTGTCATTTTTTTTGGAACAATTAAATGAGATTTCAATCGCCAATAACGATTAAAATCTCATTTTTTTTATGATTTACATAACAACAATCTATTATTGTCTATTTGTTTTTATATTCAAACTAAAACTTTGCTTTTTAAAAAACTTAAAACAAAGAGTTCGTTCTCACAAAACCTTTTACTAAAGCAAGTGCCTTAATACTGCTTACATGAAATTCTATAGTTTGATGATCGGGGTTTTGTGCTACAAATTGCACGTATCCTTCTCGCTCAGATTGCTTGAGATAACGCGTAAAAAAAGATTCATTGCCATCATTGTTTACATAAACCAGATACATTTCGCCCCAAATAATATTGTTTTCGAGATTGAATATCTTTTTATACATGACGATGTCTCCGCTTTTCAATAAAGGGTGCATACTATCGCCGGCAACATACAATGCACCATCGCAATTTGACGTTTTTGGCACCCTGATAAAATCTGCCGGTTTTTGGTTTTCATTGTCACCAAATAAGTCGATAATTCCGGAAGTGGTCTGAATATCATAAAGAGGAATGTCAGGATTATCTTCTGATTTACCAATTTTCTTGTAGAATCTTCCGTCATTTTCTTCTAAAATATTCAATTTTATCATATTTCCGGATCCCGACAGGAGCCAATCCAGGTCGATATCTGAGTATATTTTTACGATATTTTCTAATTTATCGAGTCCAATTGTTTTGTTTTTCTTTAATTGACTCGCAAATGAACCGTTAGACATGCCAATTTTTCTTTCGAAAGCACTTACTCTAACACCTTTATAATCAATATACTGCTTAATTCTTTGTAATGTAGTTTCTGCCATAAATATTCTTTTTTAGAAAAAATCTTACCATTTATTTGCTGTTTAGGAAATATCCTACTATATTTGCTATTGAATAAGAAACAAACTGAGCAATGGACAAACCTACGAAAAAAAATAAGAAATATACCTATGATCAGGGTATCATTAAGGCTTTGGCAGAGAAATATAAGATAACGGCTTTTTATGTCCGGCAGTGTTTAAGTGGTCATTCTAACAGCGCCACTGCTGATAATATAAAACTGGATTACAAAACGTTAGAAAAAAAGCTGAATGCAACGTATACTATTTTTATCAATAAATCAGAAAATGATTCTCAATAAGAATAAAAGACAAATAAAACACGGAAATCGTGTCTTGTGAAGAAGGTTGATAATAACAAAAAAAACTTTTTTACTAAATAATTACTGCTCTATAAAATTACAAACGGTTCTTTTAATACATATTTATAATTAGTACGTTGGTTAAATAAAATACATCAATTTTTTTAAGTTCATGTTTTCTTTATTGTTGTATTTTAATGGGGGAGCTTCCTACTACTCCCTCATTTTTTTAACCAAAATATTTAGGGCCGTTTTTCTAAGCAATATTACCAAGTCCGCCAGGAAATGGTCTGTAAGCATAATAATGCAAAACTTCTTCGATCGCTATTTTTAATGCTTCATTTATCGGGAGCAGAATAATTCCCATTTTAAGATCTATTTGGTTCAACTGCATGTAATAATTCGTAAAAACAGGAATGTTTTTTCCATTATTAATTGATTCCTCGGCTTTATGAAAGTTTTCTTCCTGCTGTTCTTTTATAATTTTACAGGTCGCCAATCGCAGTTTTCCATATTTATCAGTATTGGCGGCATAACCAAAAAGTCGGCATATTAATCCGCGATAACGATAATTGCTGCAACTCCCTTTATGCTCTAAAACAGAAAGCGGTCTATATATCAAGCAATTGCCTGCAGTAGTATTGTTTAATAATGCTAAGGTTTCTTCAGCTTTGCCATTTAAAAACAAATGAAATGCCCACGGTAAAAACTCTAAAGGCGAAGCATCAATATTGGGTGTCGTACAACATTTGCCGCAGCCTGCGTTGCAATACAAATGAGTCTCTGACTGAAAGGCGGTAATCTCAATCTCCAGGCGGTCAAATAATGCTTCAACCTGCCTAACTTTATCTTCTATTCCCATCCTTTTTTTGGTAAGGTAGGTTAATAGAAATGGCTCAAGCCACAATGACGATAGTATTGGGAAAAATAAAAACGGAAGGAAAAATTCCAAAAAATAAAATACCAAATTCCAAAGCAGGAAAAAAGAAATTCCAACTTTTATCCCTTTGCCTCTTCGCCCCTTTTAATCTTCCTAAAAAAACCAATTGCTCCGGAAGACCATAGTGACACGAAGATCAAAACAGGCTGAAAAAACAATCGCATCAAACGTGCCTGATCAGTGTCGAGCCCAAAAGCATTGGTGCCATTTAAATATTGGGCGATATTGCCGGGAAAAACCAATACATAAAATACCGCCAGCGCAATTCCTGCTTGTACTTTATACTTTGTTAGAAATACCATACTAAGCCCTAATGCAATCTCTACAATTCCCGAAAGGATCACAACAAGATCTTTATCGAGCGGAATCCAATTAGGAACCTGTGCCTGAAAATCGGCTCTTTGAAAAGTAAAATGACCAATAGCAGCCATTATCATGAAAATTCCGAGAAGGATTCTGAAAAAATTCTGAGATTTAGATGTTTTTATATTTTCCATATCCAATAGTATTTGCCTAACGTTTTATTTCCAATTTAAAAAAATTGATTCTCTCAAATTTACAACAATATAAAGTATGCTTTTTGCAAATTTTTTATTGCATTGTTGTTTAATATCCATGTGGTTAATCACTTTTGGCTGCACAGGAAAATAACGAAACTTTAATTTAAAATCCGTTCAAAAATCAAATTTCCTATGGTACTTTTGCGTTGTGGAATATCCTAAAATTAAAGCCCTAAACCTGTATGACACGAGAACATTATATTCCATTTAACAAGGAATTTTTACTCGAACAACAACTAAGTTCATTTGTCGAAGATTCGAAAAAAGTCGATGATTTTAAAAAGCTGTTCGATATTATCGAGCATTATTTTCATTATGAAGCTTTTAACCTCAACCGAAGCCTAAAACAAAACTACGCTTTATTCGACCCGGATTTAAGCGAGAAAGAGCGCAAAAGTTTTATAGGCAAAAGTGATTTTTCAATTTTCAAGGAAACACTGCTTACCGTTTTAGAGCAAGGAAATTATTCTCGTATTGATCAGGAAACATTAAACAAAGCTTTCAGCGAATCTGATTTAATTGGTTTAGATCTTTCGATTGATTTTAATGCTTTCAAAGATTACGAATTGTATGTTCGCGGTCAGCACAAAGCCAAGGAAAAAGTAAAAAAATACATTTTCTGGAAAAAAGAAATTGAAATCGAATACTACGATCGTGTTCTGATTTATCTACATTACAGCGATCCGGATTACATCAGGGAAAATAAAGTCAAATTGGGAAAAATGCCAATTGAACCGGGATCTGTATCATTAAAAATCTTTAAGCGTGTTCCTAAAAACGACATCGAAACAATCTTTCCAAATGCGATTCCAAGAATGTCAACAAAAGACAAATTGTTCTTTTGGGTTCCCGGAATTGGCGGTGGAATTTCCTTGTTAAGTACGACCGTAATCCCTGCTTTGATTGGCATGTATGCAGCATATCAATCCGGCGAGACAATTGATTTATTAAATAGTAAAGCTTCGCTTAATCAGGGTTTAATTGCATTGGGAATCCTGTCATTGTATTTGTTTCGCCAATACAGCAACTTTGTAAATAAGAAGATCAAATATTCTAAAATACTTTCTGACAGTCTTTATTTTAAGAATCTCGGAAACAACAGTGGCGCTTTTTATTCGCTTTTAAATTCATCTGAAGAAGAAGTGCTTAAAGAAACAATTCTGGCTTATATCTTTTTATACAAAAGCGAAAATCCTTTAACAGCAGAAGAACTCGACATTCAGATTGAATCCTGGTTTACCACAAAATTACACACTGATCTTGACTTTGATGTTCAGGATGCTTTAATAAAATTGAAAAATATTGGTCTTGGCATAGAAACCAACGGCAAATGGAAAGTTATCGCCTTAGACAAAGCACTTGTCACAATTGATGAATTATGGGATAATGTTTTTGAGTACAATGGGAAATAGGTTTATAATGTTATGCTAGTTTTGATCTGAATCTTTTTTTAATGGTGATTTTATAATTTCTTTTTGATCCGAATTTCTATATCGATCAACGAAAAAGAAATTTCAGTAGATTTACTTAACTAACCTTAAAACCAAAAAGAATGAGAACATTAGATCAATGGTTTGCAGAATATGCCGTAAGTCACCAAAACCCGAAAAACAAAGCCATACATTATGTATGTGTTCCTGCAATTTACTTTTCTATAGTGGGATTATTAATGAGTATTCCGAGTGGTTTTATTGCCAATACACTCCAATTAAACGCGCCGATTATTGAAAACTGGGCTGCTGTTGTTTTAGTTTTCGTACTTATTTTCTATATTCGGTTATCAATAACTATGGCGATTAAAATTGCGATTTTATCCGCAATTTGTCTGATAACAAATTATTATATCGGGCAAATTGTACCTCTATGGATTTTCTCTATTGGTGTTTTTATAATCGCCTGGATCGGACAATTCTACGGACATAATATTGAGGGCAAAAAACCTTCTTTCTTAAAAGATCTTCAGTTCCTGATGATTGGTCCGGCTTGGGTGGTGGAAAATTTATTTTCTAAGAAATAAAAAATCAGGCTTCAAATTCCTAAAAAACAATATGTATTTAAAATCTATTTAATTAACTAACCTAAATTTATGCCTTATGGGAATGATTGCCAATTTACTTCGGGTTACTCCTACTGAACTTGAAACGTATTTAAACGATAGTACTCTTTTAGAAGAAAGGATCTATAGTCCTCATGCCGAAAGGGATTTTAATCTTAAAGATCTGGACAAATCCTGGGATGCCATTATTTTTTTATTAACGGGCCAGAATATTCAAAATGCCGATCATCCGCTTGTTCAGGTTCTCTTTAGCGGACAGATTGTTGACGAAGGACAGGATTTAGGCTACGGCCCTGGTCATTATCTGACACCCAAACAGGTTAAAGAACTCAACAGCCAAATCTTAATCTTTACCACCGAAGAACTTCAACAAAGATATAATCCCGAAAAAATGATCGAAATTGATGTTTATCCTTCTGTCTGGGATGCTGAATCTTTTGAGTATGTAGATTTCTATTTTAAGCGTTTACAGCAATTTTATGCTGAAGCTGATAAAAATGGGCAGGCCATTATCACTTTTTTGAGTTAGGCAATAACGCCTTATCTTATTCAGCGGTAAGTAAAAGCACAAATTATGAAAACAGAAGCCAACAGCGGGATTGAAATTGAAAACCACGTGCTTTTACTTACCGATGAATCAGGTGCGCTATTGGTTATTTAGACATAAGTCTTCCGATATTCTTAGTTGGTTTTCCTCTGATTCCTTTTTTTACTATATCAATTTAAGAGAAATTTTTACGGGAACTTTGTGCCCAAATTAGCAAATTTTTAAAATAATTAAACCCAAATGTAAAACGATTCCAATCCGGAGTTTAAGCATTTGGGTTTCTCTTTATATCTTTTTTTGTAATGTTCCCTAATCAATTTAAGCAGTACAAAAACAATTTCAAACTCAAAATAAAAACAAATCTTATTCTATTAGTTTTTTGACTTTTAGAGGAGCACCCTTTTTCTTTTTCATTTTAATTTTGTTCGATTTTTAAAGATCTTTTCATCCCAAAATAAAAATCACAACCAACAACTCAGAAACATAAAAAAAATTATTTCACAATAACTTATAGTCTCTCATCTTACATAAAGAAAAACATGAATTATTTTAAGCACAATACGATACTAATCGCTACAATTATGGCATTAACCTGCAACATAACAATTGCACAAAAGAAAACGACAACAAAAAGCACTGCTGCAGCCACCAATGGTATTACAGACCAGCAAGCTTATGCCATTATTAAATATAGTAATGCTGTTATTGATTTGCATAATAGTTATGTGAGTGCCTTAAAATCACATCAAAGTACACTAGATAATAATGCTGATCAAAATGTAGTAAAACTAAAACGCAATCCCAACATACAGCCTGTTTATATTGGTTGCGACAGGAACTCACTTTCGCCTGAAAGAGACAAAGCCAACAGAACTACTCTTAAAAACATTCCTGCTATTCCTGAAAAACAAAATTTACAAAACCTCAGTACAAAAGCACTTGCACACTATGACAAAACAAATGCTTTTTGTGCAAACATCAGTCAATATTTTTCTAAGGCGGAGTACAAAAACGACACGAACTTTACCCAATACACAGTCTTAAAAGACAGTATGCAGTCAAACATTAAGCAATGCAGCCAATATTGGAGTGAGTTTGCTCAATTAGCTGCAAATGCCGGTGACAGGGCTGAACTGGTTTTATTAAAAAAGAATAAACTTGCTTCTTACATTATTCCAATGAAAGAAAGCTTAAACAGCATACAACAAGTAAACACAATGCTAAATGATCAAAGCATAGATGTAGAAATCGTGAATACAAAGTTGGCCACTGTACAAGCGCTTATCACTCAAAAAATAAATGACAAGAGTACTGATTTTTCTAAACTGAGTGATGTATACTATAAAGAAGTATACACGAAGTTCTTCATAGAATGCAATAACAGTACAACCATACTGCAAAGCGTAATAGACAAAATAAAAACAAAGGCCTCTCAACAAACTATAAGCAGTGCCTACAGCTCCGCAAGTACGTCATACAATAACGCCGTACAGGCATACAACACCTTTATCAAACAATAACTGGACTATTGTTTATACTTAAAACTGGATCACATTTACACTCCGGACAAATTCTAATTTTGCAGAATGAAAGAGATAATAATTTCCAATTTAAAAGAAGTTCAGGACCGCATCAAAAATGCCTGTGAACTTTCCGGCAGAAATGCCTCAGAGGTACAATTGTTATTGGCAACTAAAACTGTCCCTTTCGAAAAAATAAAAATGGCCATTGATGCCGGAGCAACTCTGATTGGTGAAAACAAAATGCAGGAATTACGGGATAAAGATCCCGGATTAAAAAAAGTAAACATAGAACGTCATTTTATTGGTCATTTACAAACTAATAAAATAAAAGATGTCCTGAAATATGTTTCGTGCATTCAGTCTTTAGACAGGTTACATCTTGCACAGGAACTGGACAGGCAATTGCAAAAAGAAAACAGAAACCTGGATGTTTTCATTCAGGTGAATACTTCTTTTGAAGAAAGCAAATTTGGACTTCGGCCAGACGAAGCAGTTTCTTTTATTCGGGAAATAAAAAAATACGACACGTTGAATATTAAAGGTTTAATGACGATTGGTTTGCTGGATGTCGAAAAAGAAAAAATGCAGCCTTCTCTGCGTTTATTACGCCTGATCAGGGATGAAATTTATGCCGCTGGAATTGATAACGTCAAGGAACTAAAACTTTCTATGGGAATGTCACAGGATTTAGAACTGGCTATTGCCGAAGGTTCAAATATGGTCAGGATTGGGACTTCAGTTTTTGGAAACCGATTTTTAGGAAAAGAAATATGGAATGAAAATATTGCAGAATAAACTTTAATTTTGCACCAAATAAAACTGAAATGAATCTATACGAGCTTACTGTAAACGATACCGAAAAAATAACATTAGATGACTTACTTTTTAGTGACGAGAACAAAGCTGCTTTACTGCAAACGCTTAAGGAGCATGAATATATTGATGCATTAAAAAAGTACAATCTTAAGGTAGATCATAAAATATTACTTCATGGTCACTCGGGTTGCGGCAAAACGACGACAGCAAAGGCTATTGCCGGTGCTTTGAACAAGAATATCGTGATTATCAACCTGAGTACTTTAATTAATGCCCGAATTGGCGAAACATCAAAAAATGTAAAAGCCATATTCGACAAGGCAATCAGAGAAAAGGCCGTATTGTTTTTAGATGAATTTGACCAGATCGGAAAAAGCCGCGACAGCGACGATAAAGATGTTGGAGAAATGAGACGCCTTGTTAATACAATCATTCAACTGATAGATTATTTCCCGTCAGACAGTTTGCTCATTTGCGCAACGAACCATTATCATTCTATTGACACGGCTTTATTAAGAAGATTTCAGATCCGTTTACAATTCGAAATGCCCAACGAAGGCGAACTGGATGTTTATTATGATAAAGTACTGGCTGAATTTCCTGAACATTTACAAGATATTCAGCGCAAATACAGTATTTCTTATGCTGAAGCCAAAGATTATATTCATACTACAATGAAAAAACAAATTATTGCTGAACTGGAACTTCAGAAGCTCTTGCAGCAGTAATTATACATTTATTGCGGCTGCCCGGTTTTTCTTTGTCTGCGTTTTGGCCGCTGCATTCCGGATCTGATATAACCTGGCACAAAACAAACTAAGAGATGCTCGCGTTTCCAGCGGTAACATTTCAGGAAAAAAAACATCGACACAAACAGAAATATTCCTGCTCCCACGGCCACCTGAAAAGGATAGTAAAGTATATTTTCCTGAGGAATAATCATAGGCACAAGAGCAATAGCACAAGCCGGAGCAAAAGGTTTCCTGACAAGTTCGAAAAGAGAAAACAGGCATATAAATAATAAAAGCACCGTATATAATAAAGGCAATCCCAATATTGTATGCACGTAATACTGAAAAAATGTTCCTAAAATAGCCGAAATTATAACGACCATATAAACTTGTAAAGGGCGATTGCGAAACCCTGACGAAGAAGAGCTGAATTCTATAAACATAACGATCAACGGAGGCACAATAAAGAATAATTCTCCAGTATACACCGGAATTGCAGCTATAAGGATTAAACAAATAAACAATCTAATCCAGTGCTTTGAACTATGTTTGTAATATCCTTTTTTTTTATCAAAAGCGATAACCTGACGCAATGCATTTTTCTCCAGAAACCATTGTCCCGAAACAACCAAAAGGCTCATGATAAAAACAGAAGCAGGATAAACAACAGAATCTGTTCCTAATAAAACCGGTAACATAGCTGCTGACGTTATTGGGATTAATGTGGTACGCGTAACAATAAGGCAAAACGAAGTAAATACAAAGGAAATCGCAATATTGACTAAAACAGGAAACGGAGAATAACGAACTAATAATATTCCGAATATGGCACAAACAGTCATTAGTATGACAAGCATGGTTCTGCTTACTGTCCATATTTTTTTATCGATGACCCATAAACCAAGTACTAATGCGGCCATTTCCGGAAAAAGTATTTCTTTCTGGTCAATCCATTCTGATGCACCAATCATTAAACCAATGATAAGCAGGGCAAAGAGATATCGTATTAATTTGAGTTTATTCACTTTTCTAAACTTTGTGTTGTTGACTTCACTAACTATTTTTCATTGCGCTTTTCAGCCATTATACTTTAATCTTTCAAAAGCCTTTGGGCACAGTCAGAAGCTACAATCAGACCTCCCGCCATCATAATAATATCTTTTATAACCAATCTTCCTGCCCCTGAAAGATATGGAAAACCAAAATGAGGTGTAGGCAA
Organism: Flavobacterium aquidurense; assembly: GCF_002217195.1. Lineage (NCBI taxonomy): Bacteria > Pseudomonadati > Bacteroidota > Flavobacteriia > Flavobacteriales > Flavobacteriaceae > Flavobacterium > Flavobacterium aquidurense. Next base: position 159,249 of record NZ_MUGR01000004.1, read on the forward strand.
ATCTCCGCCTAAATCAGGAACCCAGACTTCAGGAGTGGTAATTAGAAAAGTAAGTGTTACTAGTGCCATTCCAGCCGTGAGCAATCCGCCAATAAGTCCCAGACGGTTATTAAAAATTCCCAGTAAAGTTAGTAAACCAATGCCAATGATTACCGTTCCTAACAGATACGAAAAAGTATAAGTGCCGTTTTGGGTATTCCAATCAATATTCTTCTTTACGACTTCCCCTTCTTTATTCTTATGGTCTTTATATTCATTTGAATTAGTATTGTAAAAGAAACTCATTAAAGGACTATTCGCAACGAAAGGAACGATTCCGTCTGCTTCATATTGAAAGAACTTCAGACCGCCAATCCATACCATTACGATACAAATAGCGATTCGCATTATATTAAAAAATTGATTTTGTAAATTGGCCAATGTTGCTAAAATGCTCATATTCTTGTTGTTTTTATATTGACAACAAAATTACCTGCATCCGGTTCCGGTTACAATGGACAAATAGGGATATTATCTGGACAAATCTGCTACTATAGATATCCCTACATTTTCCCTAAAAGCTGTGGGAGTAATTTTGGTATGTTTTTTAAAATACCGGCTAAAATAATTCTCATCATCAAAATTGAGTTCGGCAGCTATTTCTTTCATACTCTTGTAGCTAAGATGAATTAATTTTTTACACTCAAGTATTACTCTTTCGTGAATTAATGCAGAGGGTGTTTTCAGAAAATGCTGTTTGCATGTCTTCGAAAAATTATTAGGAGAAAGTCCCATTTGGGCAGCGTAAAAAGAAGGCTGCCTTTCTTTATGAAAATTTTCTTCTAGTAATGTTTTAAATTTCATTAATGGATGATGGGTATTCTTTTCCTCATCAACAACAAGATCTTTTGATTTGATTTTGCTGCATAACGCAAGAATCAATTGCAAATAAGCTTTTATTACTGATTTAGAATAACTGTCTGTATTTTCTATTTCAACAATCAGTTTGCCTAAGATATAATTCATTTCGACATGATCTTCATGTTCAAGATTTATATAAGGCTGCTGGTATATATTATTAAATAACAGCCCATTGCAGGCGACTTCTTTTTTATGGTATTCTATGCAGTAAAAATCCCCATGAAACTGAAGCCTTCTTGTTTTAAGCGGCTTTTCTGTATCAAAATAAATAATTTGATATGGTGTTGTAAATAATGCTATTTTACCATCAAAAACATATTCATTGAGATCTACACTTACTTTGCCGCTTCCTTCCAAAAGAAAAATGTTGTACATAGGCGAACTTCCACATTGATTGATATAATCTGTGGTACAATCCTCAATCGTACAGTCCTTTTTATCTGTTTGCTCTTCTTTCATCCGTATTCTTAACTTAGTATTCTTCGTTCTCAGCGCATCATTGCGAAGTTGAACAAATATCGTCTAAAAAACTACTGCAAATTTTATTAAAAAAACCTTATTTCAATCTCATAAAATTAGTTTTAAATTAGCACTACATCAAATGTCGTAAAAATGTCGTGGGATAACCGTTACCAGATTCTTATTTTTAAAATAATTTTGAAGTAAAATAAATTATATCAATATGAATTCTATAGGAAAAAAAATCAGCGACACAAGAAAACTTAAAGGTCTTACTCAGGAAGAGCTTGCAGAATTGTCTAAAGTAAACCTGAGAACAATACAAAGAATTGAAAACAACAAAAACGAACCACGCGGAAAAACGCTGAGTATGATTTGCGATGTTCTTCAAATTGACAAAGCACATTTGCAGGAATTAAATCAGCTGTCGCAAAAGAAAACAGTTACCGCTTTTATTATCGACGGCATCTTCTTAATTCTTTTAAACCTGCTTTTAGTGAGTATTATTGGCTACCTGACATTGCCTCCTGAAGCCACTATAAACAGCAAAACCGGAGCAATACTTTTAAGTTTTTTCATTCCATTTTTCATCGTTCATTTTACGCAAAAAATGAGCGCCACGGAACGAACTATAAAGTTTGGTTTTGGATTTGTAGCACAAATAATTTTATTTCTAGTCGTGCAAGGTTTTATCAATACCTGCAAAATTGGATTTAGATCGTGGACTTTTTCGTGTATATTGATCTTTATAGGTGTTTTATTCTATGGGAAGATTATGTTTAAACCTCAGAAATAAAAGAGTAAGCAAAGGAAGATCTTAATAAACATGAGTTACTTCTGAGCCACAGCCTTTATAAACAAAATTTAACATGATCCAAATCCCTTCTCATAATCTATGAATGATTATTTCATAATGAAGCAATTAGCAAAAAAACAAAAAGCCTGAGAATCTATATTCTCAGACTTTCAAATTTTAAAGTGAACTTGCAAGTACAAAATTCGAACCTTTTACTTGAAGATTTCCAAGTTTTAAGCGAGTTGACAGAGGTTTAATAATAAAAGTATTTGATTGTCCGAGTTTATTAAAAAGTTGTAACTAGCCAAAATTGGACTAATACAAAGCACATTCGGTTGTATGAAATGCAAAGCCCCTTAGTTTAAGTATATCTAATAAATACACAGAAAGTTTATCATTTGTTCCAGCAATATTGAAAAGTTAGGCTTAATAATATTGTATTTATATATGTAATAACTCGAAAGGTTTCAATATTAAAAATTCATCGTATTGTCAACTAGAATATTAAAATAATAAACTAAAATTTAAAATTATGAAACAGTTGCCTAATTTAGATGCATTCGCAAAAATTCTTATAGACAAAGGCTTTAATGTTTTCTTTCAAACACAAGTAGCCTATCCCGGAAGGTTGAAAGAAAGCATTACCGAATTTATGGAAGCTTGCAACAATGGTAAAGAATCTGATAGAGACGGAAACTTTTTACTATCGACTTATCTGCAATGGTCAGGAGATGATAATTCAAGTATTGTATGCGATTTTTGGGTAAGAAAAGAAAACGACGGTTTTGATATACAAAAAATGGAAATTACAAGTAAAAACAGATACGGACAACTTTTGAAAAAAGCGGAACTAAAAAACCTTTCAATAAATTCAATTCCGACACTAAAGGAATCCATTGCCGAGGTTTCTGTATTTTCTCAACAAAAAGATTTTTCTCAAAAAAGAGGATTTAGAATGTGACAATTATAAAATAATTAAGCATAAAAAAACAAAAGCAAGTGTCTTTATTTGTCTTTATGGGGAAAAAGAGGCTCCGACACTTTTATGTCAATCCTAGTTAATACAAGGTTTAGAAAATAATATTTAAAAGAGGGGCTCTAATCATAAATAAAATATCAAGATAAGAAATAAACAATAATTGAGTGAATTATTGACATAGAAATTACCGATAAAAATATTTACTGAATCATACATTATAAGTTAAAGATTTAATTTTTTTAATATCTAATTTATCAAGTAAATAATCTTCCCTTACACTATGGCATTTATCGTAATTATTTGTAATTTAGAGTATTGAATAAAAATACCACATCTTATGGAAGCACATACTCTTGTTTTATCTGCAACGAAAATTGCCGTACCTGATGTCCCTACAATTGATTTTGTAACCAGTTTAATTAATCGTGGATTAACCCAGATGGAATATTTTGGTATTGAGATTGACAATCACTGCGATATTATCAGTGATGATATGGAGGCAGTCAGCAATGAAATTACATATATCGATATTCACTTTGACACCGAGCTGACCATTGCGTATGACTCCCTGAACGAAACTGAGGTCGACCAATTAGCAATAACAATGCTGCACGATTGTAATCCTGAGATCAGAGCTGACCTAAAAGACATTACAATTTATTTATAAAATGGATAAAGAGAAAATAAAAGAACTTTTCACGAAGGAAATTGAAACGCTCATTTCTGAAGCTGAGCTGGCAATCGAAGAAACGGCAAGAGCTGCGCGGCTAAAAGCAAAATACGAGTTACTGGAGAAATTTGATCTTTTTGTGAAAGCCATAAATGCGAAAATGAACGCTATACTTGACAGCAATGGTGTAGATTTTAAAAGTCAGGCGGAACTAGATTCCTTTATGAACTTTATGAGGCCGACATTTGATAAAATGTATGAAAAATATACGAATCTTGGTAAGGATGAAAATTAAAGCATGTATTGTATAGAGTAGAACTGTAAAATATCAGCCTGTTTTAAAAAATGATTTCAATAGCTTCCAAAGCTTGCAAAACCAACTATGCATGACGTATTTTTGTCTGCATTCACTAGCTGGGGGATCTATGTAAGTAACATTAATTCTTTCAATATACTGGTCAATTCCACTTGGTCTGGATCGGATGATTTCTTCCCTTTTCGATTGGAAAATCGCCGTGAATTCCTCCTGCGTTAAAGTAATTCCATGGGCATACATATTGGCTTTCATCGTACTGCGTATAAAATTCAGTTCATTCTCCTGGCATCTCATTATATGTACGCCGTATTCTTGTTCTGGATCAAAAAAATCACTGGGGCTATTGTATTGCACAAATTCCGTTACAGCATTAAGTTCAATGAAAAAACGCGCGTTAAAATCTTCGACTGAAACATTTTTAAATAAGTCCATACTGAAATTTTACAATGAGGGAAATGCTATTAGGTTCCCTTCATAAGGAAAGGCAAAATCTGTTATTTTTACCGAATGGTCCAGCCATGCAGATTCATCCTGGCTTTTGAGCATAATTGGCATTCGCATCTTATGGTTGTGAATATACCGCATAGTATCATTGGCTTTTGTTGTAACCATAGTGTAGGTGTTTTTGATTTCTTCCGAAACTGGATCTGTCCATGAGGAATATAATCCTGCGAAGGTGAAAATTTCATCATCTTGTGAGTTGATTTGGTATTTGTCTTTGCTCTTTCCTTTTTCATCATTCCAATGCCATTCATAATAGGCAGATGCTATTATGAGACAGCGGTTGTGCGTTATATTTTTAAAAGATGCTTTTTCGTCGATGGATTCAATCCTCGCATTGAGGGTATTTTTTCTAAATTCGATATCTTTTGCCCATGCCGGAAGCAGTCCCCATGTAAAGTCCGTTGTAATTAAATGCGGCGATGTATTAAGAATTACAGGGATATTAGGATGGGAAAATCCATTTATAAAATCAGATTGAAGATAAGTCTCTTCATTATCCACTTCAGCATTAAAACGTCGTTTTACATTTTCAATAGCTGCTGACTGCTGGGTATAGTAACACATAATTTTTATGTCCGTTAAAGTTTAAAAAATACCTTATTTTAATAATGCTAAACCTTTTAAAGGCCCTTTGGTCAAATGTCCTGTCATAAATTTGGCATTAAAATTATTTAAAATGAGCCAGTACCAATTTGACGTAAGGCATATTGAAAGCCTCGTTAGGAAAAATACGGAAAGGAAAAATAATCTACGCCGGAAAAACAGCAACAGATTGCTAATTTATACGTTGATTTTCACCTTTATATTTTTCGCTTTATATCAAATTTAGTTCATAATTAGGACTTTACATAAATAAAAAACTAAAATTTCATCCGATGACGCGGGAGGTCGATTTCATGTTCCTGTGGATATGGTTGCCGATCCGTACTGCTGACATCTTCTTTTATTAGCTGCTGTGTTTTAAACTGGTTATTGGTATCCATGTAACGCGGATCAGGCATAAATGGCATTTTTGCCATTTTATGAACCGTAATAGTGGGGAAATGATAATCAATCTCGACTGTTCCAAGCAGCAGGTAACAGCCGCCTCCCTGAAACGGGTGTACGGCAAGACTATCCGGGAAATGTGCAGTATCAAAGTAAGCACCTTCATTGTCTATCCAGGTTCCAAAATACATATTGCCTCTTTTGGTTGGTACCTGTTTGGTTGAAATAAGATAAGCCAGCATACGAACCTGTTTTTTATGGCAATTAACAAGATCCCTTACTTTTATGTCACCGCGGTGTTTGGTTTGCAGCAGATCAAATACAGTGCAGGAAATCGGAAAACTGAGCAGTTCAATCTCATCAAAAGCATCTTCAAAAACTGATCTTTCCAGTGTCGGTAGTTTATACTCCTTCACTGGTTCCTGCAACAGCATAAGTCCTCTATTTTCAGGTTTAAAATTGTTAAGCAGCAGGCTTGCGATCACCAGAAGCTGGTTCTTAGTTTTTCCCGTAAAACGGAACGCACCTATAAAAATCAGGATTTTTACGCTTTCAATTCCCATTGGGATCCGGTTTATGAAATCTTCCAATGATTTGAACTCACCGTTCCTTTCGCGATCGGCTTCAATAAACTGTGCCATTTTGGAATCAAGGCTCATCAGGTGCATAAAACCCAGATACACGTCATTTCCATACAAAGTAGTTTCAAACACACTCTTGTTGACGCAGGGATTGTGTATCACTGCGCCAGCCATACGCGCTTCATGCACATATATCTCAAGACGGTAAAAGCCTCCCTGATTATTAATTACTGCTACCATAAAATCAATGGGAAAATGCACCTTAAGATAAAGACTCTGATAACTCTCAACTGCATAGGATGCCGAGTGTGCTTTGCAGAAAGAGTAACCGGCAAAAGACTCGATCTGTCGGTAGATTTCCTCGCTGAGTGCCACGGGATGACCTTTTACGGCACAGCAGGCGAAAAAATTGTCTTTCACTTTCTGGAGTGCTGACTTGGACCGTCCTTTACCGGACATGGCACGGCGCAGGATATCTCCGTCAGCTGCCGGTAGTCCGCCATAGTGCAGTGCAATTTTTATCACATCTTCCTGATAGACCATAATCCCGTAGGTTTCTCCTAACTGCTGCTCGAATACGGGATGAAAATATTCAAACTTGCTAGGATGATTGTGGCGGAAAATATATTCCTTCATCATTCCGGACTGTGCCACACCGGGACGAATGATGGAAGAGGCGGCTACAAGTGTTTTATAATTATCACATTTTAAACGTCTGAGCAGTCCTCTCATAGCTGGACTTTCAATATAAAAGCAGCCGATGGTTTTTCCTTCCGCCAAATATTTATTTGCTGTTTCCTCGTTTTTGGAAATTGTGGTATCGCGGATATTGATACGAATACCCCTGTTTCTCTCAATGATCTTTACACTCTCATCAATGTGTCCAATACCACGCTGGCTTAGGATATCGAATTTTTCAAATCCAATATCCTCAGCTACGTGCATATCAAAAAGGGCAATTGGAAATCCTTTTGGAGGCATCTCCAAAGGAGTGTAATTGGTAATGGGTTCTTCGGAAATGATGATCCCGCAGGAGTGCATACTACGCTGATTGGGATATTTCTCAAGCATCATTCCATATTCCTGGACAAATTTCACAATGTTGTTGCTCTGATGGAATTTCATGGGATTTTTGGCCAGCATGTCAAGCTCTTCTTTTGGCAAACCGAAAACTTTGCCGACTTCACGGAAAATAGAGCGGTACTTGAATTCCACGTTGGTACCGCAAAAGGCTACATGCTCGTAGGTATAGCGTTTGAAGATATATTCGAGTATAATATCACGCTCTTTCCAACTCCAGTCGATATCAAAATCAGGAGGGCTTTTGCGGTTGACATTTAAGAAGCGCTCAAAGTACAAATCCAATTCCAAAGGACAGATGTCGGTGATGCCAAGACAATAAGCAACAATGCTATTGGCACCGCTTCCACGGCCGATATGAAGAAATCCTTGACTGTTACTGAAACGAATGATATCTGCGGTAATCAGGAAGTAGCCACTGAATTCCAACTCGTCAATCACTTTGAGTTCTTTTTGCATACGTTCACGCGCCTGAATATTTTTTTTGCCATAGCGCCATGATAAACCTTGCTCGGCTAAAGAACTTAGCAGTTCCATATCACTTTTCCTGCCAGATGTATAGAATTTTTTATTTTTGGGTGTGGTAAAATCGTATGAAAAATTACAGGAATCAATAACTTTCTGGGTATTGTCTACAATAAGTGGATACTGGCTGTAAAGTGAAAGCAGCGAATCCAGACTGATCATTTTGTCAGAAGTGGCACAGCAGTCCTCAGGAGCTAATTTGGAGAGAAGTATGTTTCTGTCAATAGCGCTGAGTATCCTGTGTAGATTGTATTCCTTTTTAGTACGGAAAGTTACCGGCTGGAGAATGACCATTTTGTCCTGTCTTTTTTTCCATCCAGACAAAATCAATTGCTGCAGTTGGTCTGGGCGAATACCGATGTATTCATTTTCTTTTAAAATATCAGGAGTATTTTCCAGTGGATAAATTACAACTACATCTGTAAAATCCGGGGCAAAAGCAGGAAGGGCGGTCTTGTCAAAATTATGGCGGGTCAAAAAGCGGTTCATCTCCGCAAGACCGCTCGCATTTTTGGCAAGACCGATGAAGCGCAGCTGAAACTCTGAGCGAAATTCCATCCCTACCAAAGGTTTTATGCCGGCATCTTCACAGCTTTTAATAAAATCGTAAATTCCTGTTACCGTATTGATATCGGTGAGCGCCATAGCTTTAACCCCGCAGGCAATGGCCTGTGGAATGAGCTCGTCCAGCGGTATGGTACCATAGCGCAAGGAGTGAAAGGAGTGGCAGTTAAGGTACATGTAATCAGGGTTTTCGTTTTAGGATTTCATTTTTAGTATTGGGTTTAAAGGAGGCTCCGGCGCAACGCATTACAGCATCAAACCCGTATCTGGTTTTCATTTTATCCATTGCCTGATACAGGGACAACATTTCTTCGGTATCCTGAAACAGATCAATCTGATAGGTACCTCGGACCAGTCCGCTGAAGCGAACACCAATTAGCCGCAGGCGCATTCGGCGCTGGTATAGTTTATCGAAAAGTTCCTGAACAGTCTTTGTCAGGATATGATCAGCAGAGGTGTACTGTACCTTAGATTGCTTGGTCTCGGTATCAAAATTGGCGTAACGGATTTTGACTGTTACCGTCGAGGTAAGCCACTCTTCGGAGCGGAGCTGAAAAGCAAGTTTCTCAACCATCCCAAGTATGACTCTATTAAGTTTTGGAATATCTATAGTATCCTGGCTAAAGGTGTGCTCGGTTGATATCGATTTTCTTTCCGTGTAAGGCTCGACAGGATTATTATCAATACCATTGGCTTTTTTCCAAAGTTCAGAACCGTTTTTTCCGATCATTTCCTGCAGCACCTGTTGAGGCATTTCAGATAAGGTGCCAATAGTCCGTATTCCTATTCGGGACAAAAGCTGAAAAGTTTTTTCTCCCACCATTGGCATTTTTTGAATGGAAAGGGGATTTAAAAAGGAACGTACTAAATGAGGGGGAATTTCCAAATTTTGTTTTTGTTTTCCTTCCCCAGTGCCTATCTTAGAAACTGTTTTGTTAATTGATAATGCAAAAGTGAGCGGAAGTCCGGTTTCACTTATGATGGTCTGTGCAAGTTCATTGGTCCACTTGTAGCTGCCGTAGAATTTATCCATTCCTGTGATATCCAGATAGAATTCATCTATGCTTGCTTTCTCTACTACGGGGGCCTTGCCCTGAATAATTTCGGTAATGTCATGAGAAAGTTTAGAATAAAGTTCCATGTCGCCTTTCATGATTTTAGCTTGTGGGCAGAGTTTCATGGCCATGTGAATAGGCATTGCAGATCTTACTCCAAAACGTCTCGCTTCATAGGAACATGATGCCACAACACCTCTTTCTCCTCCTCCAATAATGAGCGGAATTCCAATCAACGCCTTATTATTTAGCCGTTCGCATGAAACGAAAAACGTATTCATGTCCATATGTACAATTGACCTTTCCATAATCTTCTCATTTTATACACGACAAAATTAGTACAGATTATAACATTATTAAATATTATTATGTTCTAATTTGGAACAAAATTATTTGACAACTATTGTCTGACAATGTAATGCCCAGTAAATATTGAAAATTGACATAAAAACGGCGTATTAGAAAAAATCATTGTATTATTTTTTAATGTGTTTTTTCTTAATTAGAGCTGATAGCGGGATGAAAAGAATGCATCTGATTTTTAAATTTTGCTAAAAAATAAACTAAAAAAAATTGATTAGACAATTCAATCCGTTATGACCTGTTCTAAAAAATTTGATATTTGGGTATAAAAAAAAGATGCTCATCTCTGAGCATCTTTAAGATAAAAATATTTTTAAGACTCCTTCATGTAATTTGTTGTTTCTTAACTACCTAAATTAAGAAACATTACAGTCTTTAAAATATGAGAATTAATCCTTTTTAATTGAAATGTAAAAGTAAAAGTAATTGAAATAAAAAATGGCCTCTTGAAGTTATTAAAATACAAGAATAAGATCTTTCAAATCCAAGAAGCTACCTCGCTCAGGCATTTTAAGCGAGGGTCGTTTTTCAACATTAATTATTATTTTGCTGATGCAACAGAGACTTTTCTAAATTCTTTGAATAGCTTTTCAAGTTCTAAACTTGATTTACGAGCTCTTGGTCCAGCAGCTTTAACTCCTTTTTCAGTAAGTGTTTCAGATTCTGTTTTGAATGTTTCAATTTCAGCGTTGATTTTTACTAATAAATCTTTCATGATATTTTATATATTAAATTATAAAGCAAAACTAAGAGTTTAGTTTGCTAAATAAAACTACTTTTTGTTTAAATTATTGCACCATATTAGGACTTAAACTACAACTTAATCGGACTGTCAGAAAAAAAACTTTCACCATAATGCTAATTCTCCATAGACAATCTATAAGGGAATACAACTACAACTATAAAAAGTTTTTAGTTGACAGGCTGCGAAATTGTCAATTATCCTTGCCTTTTTTTCCTTCAATGTATGGCTTTATTTTATCCAGTTTTATTGGGGTGACTATTTTTTGAATAATTGGTACTTTGTCATATTTCAGGTCAAATTCATAATCTGCATATCCTTCATGTTTATATCTTTTTATAATAATATTATCAGCGAGCATTCCCGGTTCAATACTTTTTTGCTTATCATAAACTGTTTTTAAATTTTTAATTTCAGTTTCACTTACACTATCAATCCTTTCAAATACGAGATCCCCCACATGTAAATATCCATTGGTTATTGTTGCGGTTTGCTTTTCCCGTCCATCACTTTCTACAGCATAAACACTGTAATCATTGTAATCTTTATTAATCGCAAAACTATAAACAGTTGGATGTTCTAATAATGAGTCACTTTCGGTGGAACTCCCGCTTGTACGATAAAAAGTCAGATTAATTTGCTTTAGTGAGTCAATTGGGAGATCAACTGTTGATGAAGTAAATCCTATATTTTTTTCGTCATTAAATACTGGGCGCATTGTCAATGCTTTTTCTTTGTCAAAGGATATTGCAACAGGAGAAAACATAAAATTAAAATCGAATCTCACCATTCCAGTTCCCATACCTTTTACCCAGTCAGACTTTTCCGTTAAAAAATTTGATTTTCTGCCATACAAATAAAATGCTTCATTTTCAGATGAATCCCGAATCATTTCAATCGTATTGCTGTTACTGTTTTGCCACGATCCTTTACTTATTCCATTGTGCTCTACATAAGCATATGTTCCATCAGGAAGCATAAGCAGATACAAATCCTGAGATGCAACATCTCCCTTTTGATAATAAGTTCCCTCTATGGGAGACTGCGCGCGGGCGGCGCTTGTGCATATTAATATTGCGCACAAAAAAGCATATATTTTTTTCATTGTTTTCGTACTTTTATTTTAACGATACGACCTTCTTTGCGACGGTTGATCACAAACACTTGTAATTACAGGATGTGCAGTATCTATATTTATTTTTCTCCAATCTTCTTTTATTTTTGAAATTTTTTGAAAGCCCGCTTGTTTGCCATCATCTTTACTATCATATACAGTATCATTGTGCTTGTTCTCTTTACTTTTCAAGGTCTCGCTTATTTCTTGCAGACCTTTTTTATCCTCTTCTGGCAAGTCTAAAATATTTCCGCTCCTTCTAAACGTTCTGCCGCTTTCTGCCTGAAACAAGTCGCCTTTTTCATTCAAAATCATATGTACCGTTTTATAACCGGACTTTGCTTTTTTATTAAAGACAATTAAAAATTCATTGAACTGCTTTGGTAAATCAAAGGTTTGAATCTTTTTTTTATCAATCACTTGGTCTATAAAGGATGGATCGGAATAAAAATCATTGGGCTGACAAAAGAGATGTATTTGGTTTGTTTTGCGAATATTCTTTTTAATCCGAGAAGCAAAACAATTAGCATTTTCATTAAACACTGGATAAAACTTCAATCTTTGATTAGTAGAATCATCAAAAGAAATAGCAGTAGCTCTATCTTCGCATCTTGAAAATTGAATAGAGATGCTGTCCTTTTTGATTCCGGACGATTGCCGCCCATAAACTTGAAATTCATCATCATAAAAATCTGCACGTGTTAATTCAAGGACGTTGTCGGATTTCAATTTCCATTTTCCAATGTCCATACCTCCGAAATATGAAAATACATAAACGTTATCAGAAAGAATGTACAGGTGCGTGGCAGACATTGCGTCTCCTCCAGGAAGTATATAGCTGCCAGAAATTTGGGCGCGGGATGGTAAATTTGCGACCAAAAGAAAAAAAATGAGTATTGGTAACTTTATTTTCATTTTAAAAAATATTTAATTATTAAATTAGTAGGTGCCTTAATTTATGCGGCGCAATCAATCCAGACAGGTTCATATTTTTAGAGTAAATTGATTCTCCATCCCGCTCATCTTCAAATTTGATAACGTAGTTACTCTAAAGAAGATTTTTAACCTGAAATCATTATCCACCGTTTTGTCCTTATTTATGAAGCCTTCAAATTCAAAATATTTATTTGAACTTAACTTTCTATTCTCTCGGAGCTGAATCACTATTATATGTTTTATTTATCTTTAAAGCTTACCTTTTTTATCAGAATAAAATCCTTCAAGTACAATCAGTCTTTCATCCATGGATGAAGAGAACCTATTAGAATAAATACTCATTAAAGTTGAAGACCGAATAAAATGTTTTTTTTTATTCTGTAAATAATCTATAAGGGAATACATTTGATGATCTGTTTTTTAAATGCTTCATGAAGCTCTCACATAGGTACTCCCATTCTATGAAGGAAAGTTGCATGACCGATTGGGGAAAGAAGGCGATTTCTCGAATGCCATTATCCTTTTTACATCCAATATTGGGGCAGATCATATTGTGGAGACTTTCAGTAAGGGTCAAATTCCATCCTCAACTTCCTTAATGGAAATTATGGGGAATTATTTCAGACCTGAATTTTTAGGACGTTTAACTGAGATTGTACCTTTTACGGCTATCAGTAAGGAAAATGCACTTAAAATATTTGAAATCCATCTTAAAAAAGAATTCATGGATTTACTAAAAAACCTTAACATAACAGTTGAGATTCCAATGGAAGCCAAACTCTTTCTTGCCGAAAATGGTTATAGTGCCAAATATGGGGCAAGACCAATAAAAAGTATTATCCGAAGTCATCTAAGAAGGCCGCTGGCGAAGAAAATTATTTCCGGTGAAGTAAAAGATGGGGATAAGATGATTGTTGTTATCGAAAATGAGGAGGTGAAATGGATTAAGGAAGAAGTTGTAATAGATGCTCTTGATAATTAAGCAGGCTTTTTTAAACTATTTCTTATGGAAAATAGTGGTGTCTTATTTTTTAGAAATATTCTGCATTGAAAGTGTCCGGAAATAAGTAGTGTAAAAACACAAACATCTCTAAACCCATTGCAATTGCCTAATGAGCAATTGGTTTAGAGATGTTGTTCCGCTTTAAAGGACGCGGTTTTTTTGCTTATGAAAGTTACAGAACAAATACTCCTTGTTAACATAGAATTTTTATTCTCCGATTAGTTTTAAATAGCTTTTAGGCTTATATTCAATGATGTTTTCACTTATTAAACTCTCCACCTTAAAAGAGATCTCGGCTGGAAAACTATAAAATATTTTATCTTTTATCAATTCTTTATGGACATTTGATTTGAAACACTGCCTGGTTCTTATTATTTCTTTAATCTTGTCTTTTAAAATTCGGTTCAGCCCCGTATTCTTAGCGGCATAGTTACGTAATAATTCTTCTTCAACATTTTTATAACCAACCTCAAATACGATTTGATTTTCAATTTTGGTTAATAAAACATCCGGTATTCTTAAAACCGATATTTCATCAAACTCCTTTTTATTTATTATATGGTCTTTAATCCCTGAATGAAACTTGGTAATTGTCGAAATTGAAATGAAATAAAAAATAGTGTTCTCTTTTTTATTTATGAGCTGCCTTTCTGTAAAAGCAAGCCAAACAGGCATTAATATGGAATCTTGCAGATTCTTTAAAGCTTCAAGTTCTGATATAAAGAGTGGGAAATATTTTTCTTTGGAATTATGGAATCCTATTTTATTTCTACATTTAGCATCAAAAAGAATGGTTCCCATATCCTGGATATTCACAAGAAAATCGGCTCTTTTAGATTTCATTTTGTCAATTAAAATCCCAGACCTTTCTATGCCATAGGGGCCTTGTCCGATATATAAAAATGGGATATTATTTTCTTCCAGCAATTCTTTAAATCTCAATTCTCCTATTAATCCATCTTTCTCAGTATCTGACAAAAAATCTGTAATTTCTACTCCATTAAACTGCCCTTCAAAAGAATATTCCGAAAAATGTTTACTTGTCTTTTCTTTTTTAATTTCGTTTCTTTTTTTTGCATCCCCTTTACAAATTAATATTGAATTGTTTTCGTAATCAAAATCTATATAGCTCATTTTTATTTTTTTTTATATACTATTCCCTTTTTTAATTTTCTATCAATAGTATGTTTCGCAACACTCTATTCCAACTTAATGGTAATTGAAATTTTAAAGGGCATTACTTAGTAAACATAGCTACTATAATTTACATTTCAAAGATTAGACATTCGTAATCTGTAAGATTTAACATATTTTTTAATTCTGTATTTAACTGAAAAATTCCCTCTTGCACTAAACAGCCGATTAGGATATGTTTAGTGCAAGAGGGAATACCGGACAAAAGCGCCCCGCAATTCCCTGACGAGAGGAAGCTGAATTGCGGGGCGGCGGGTGTCAACCCACCGCTAGAGGTTCTGATTTGAAATTGGCAAGATTTAAAAAGAATCCTCTGTGCGAGGTCATGCCTTCACGGAACAATTTCCATAAGAGTGACGCTCCCATATTGGCAAGAGTGGAATTAATAAATAAATCCTGTTTTTCGAGTGCTTCTGCAACGGAACAACTCGGCTCATTGTTATCGCTCTGTGCTTCGAGCAATTCTTTAAATTCATCTGTCACCATTGGAAGATTGGTGACAGTCCTGTATAGATTGGAGTTGGGTTGTTTGATTTCTCCTATTGTGGACAATATCGCTTGTCCTGTATTTTGGGAATTTCCTATGTCTAGCCAATACAACGATTTGGTACGCTGAAAATTACTGCTTCCTGTACAATCCTTTAGACAAGTTGCTATGTCGAAACGTGCTGTTACGGTATCTACACAACTAATATAAATATTTGCCTTGCCCCTTTCGGGTAAGGATTTCAGATTGGAGGAACTAAACTTCTCTGTTACCGCTTTCCACGAAGTTCCAAAAAAACGGTTCAATCGGTTAATGAGCGCCACGGCTTTGGGCAGTCCTACCTCAGCATCTGCAAAAAGTTGCCGTCCTTGATTGGCTGTGGTGACCACATCATCATCAAATAGATTGACCTGTAATCCTGCATGACCCAAAGCGATAAGGCTATGGTTCATTCTAGCTAGTTCTGTGAGCATCCTACTTCCCGTCCCTCCTGCTCCAATAAGATTTACCATTATTGGATTGGCTGGATTTATCAGGTAATTATCTGTGTAATGCATGGCTTTTTGTGAGTTCATGACAGTAAATTTTTAATTGTTAAACCATTTTTAAGCAAGGATTTCATTGGGAATGGTTTTGGGGTATTGACCAATCTTTGCCACAATTGAATAATATTTCCCTTAACAGGACTTTGTTTGTGTATAAGATGACTGAAATAGCTGTTAAAAAAGTATTGTTCCCATTCTCGTATGAACTCCTCCAACAAACAGTCTGCTTTTATGCTAACTGATACTGTACCCATACAAACTTTGCCATCTTCATATAAGTTAAAAAAGGGCGCATTGTATAGAGCAGTTAGTTCGTTTATATTGGTGTCAGTGTTCATTGCATAAATGTACAGGGTGTTCTTGGAAGCTTTCCACAGTAAAGGAGGTACGGATGCCTTACCATTTGCAATGCCCAAACTCTCCACAAAAAACAAATTGACTTTTTGGGCAGGTGTGTACCAAATGGCATACCCATCATGGTCAGGATTTATATAAAGTAAATTTTTGGAAAGCAATCCCGACGGTTTTAAAAATTTCCGTGTAAGTTTTTCGGAGGTATCGAGGGCACTAGCAAGCTGTGTACTTTCTTTAAGGTTTAAGGGATGTGCATTTATGGGATAGCCATTTTTGTCCATATCATAGGCTTCTACATACATGGTCTTATCCGCAGTCTCTTTTTGATAGACTACAAAGGCTTTTATTGGATTGTACAATGTTCCGAATTGTGCAGTTATATCTTTCATGGCATATTGTTTAAAAGGGTACATAAATCATTTAGAAGCGCAAATAATTTGTATTCAAAATCAAGTACCTTATTGGATAGCTCGTTCTCAGTATCATAGATTTGTAATACAGTCGGTTCTTCTATTTCAGAGCATTCATTAAATTCGTCATTGATTATTCGGGCTATATTGTCATACAACAATCCATCACTATCTGCTATGAAAGAAATATACTGCTCGGCTTTGATTATCCCTTCCTCGCTATCAAATTCCTGATTAGAGGTATTGCTAAAAATAGTATCGTTTGGATATTCACGTAATAATTCCAACGCTATTTTTGCAACGCTTAGACAGTCCTTTTCAAAAGAATTTCTTGGTCTATAATTGTCCACACGACTTTGGAAACAATTCAAATGATAGGGATTGAAAATTTTACGGAGCATTATATCCCCATAATAAATAGCCCGATTAAATTCTGAAATTATACTATTATCTTCTTGAGATTCTTCATTCTCCAAATCATCTATGAGCCATTCTTCCATACACTCGTAGCTATAAAAAAGATAACTGTTATTTTCCCTATAGTACGGAATCCCTGCAATATGATACAGATAGGCAAATACAGACAGCAATAATTCAGCGGATTGTTTTTGTTTTTTGTTCTGTAATAATCGGTATAAGGGCAATACAGGAATATAATACAGTGTATTGCCCGTGTTATATGTGTGGTTCGTTGCTAATTTTACCGTGCCATCATCATCTTGTAAAATTTTAAGCTCAATATCCCGCTCAGATCTTCTGAATTGTTTTTGAATGTCTGCGTATGCCAACAGAATATTATACGGATAGGATTTGTGTACAATATCTATTGTTTCAAAACCATACAGCCTTGTCAGGATAGCAAGCGAATCAAAAAATCCTTTTTGTGTTTGTTCCGGCTCGGGCAAATTTTCGCTTTGTTCAAATAATGGCAAAAAGGAGTGTCTTAAAAAACCATCGGTAATAGTTCGATTGGAGCGGAATTGTTCCTGTTCTTTTTTATCACCTCTGCATCGGGCAATCGGTTTGTGTTTTCTGCGAATGTTCCTAACTGTTTGTATAGTCTGCATAGCTTTCTACTTTTAGGCAATTGTATACTGCCTGTTATCATATTTGTTTTCATGGTTTATCCTTTTGTTCCTATTTGTGATACAAATTTGTATTGCACCGCATCGTCATTTATAATTGGTCCCTCTATGGTTGCAGTGGTTAAAATCGGATACGTCTGCGCATAAAAATTGAGTACCGCTTCGGGGCTGAATGTAGATGATGGGTCAGCAAGTTTAATTTCCTGCTCTTTATCCCTAAAGATAAAAATACGTTCTAAGTTGGTAGCTACTAACATGATTCTTCTGTATTAGGGTCGTTGAAAAGGTCGATTGGAAATTTATCGGAAAGTTCCGCTTTGCGAGCGTGAATAATATCTTTGTATTCGGGGTAAAGGTCAGCAGGGGGTACTTTCATCCACGCTTCTTTAAACTTACCTGCCGTTTCGAGTTCATCTGCTTTTTTCATAGCCTGTTCGTATTGTTTTTGCATTTCGGTTTTTTCTTTATCTATTTTCAGAACGTTGTCCTTTTCCATTTGGGAACTGACTTTCGCCTGTTCTTTTTCTTTGAGGAATTGCTCCATATTGGCAAAAAGCTCTGCCGTATCTTTCACAGGCTGTTCTATGGCTTCAAAAAATCCGCTGTCAATTTCTTCTGCTGTACCTTTTAGTAAAATAGGCGGTACTTTTTTGCGGGCATCATCGCCAATACTGTCATTAAAAAATAACACCGATACAATGAGTTTGTCCGTATCTTCTTTGGCTATATTTATATTCCAATTTCCTGCTAACTGCAAGGCTAGTATGGATTTAAAAAAATTGGTTTCCATTGTTTTACTCTTTAGTCTGTTTTACATCTAAACCATTAATTGCTACTAACTTTTCGTATAGGTCTTGCCAATAGGCTTGCCGTTCTTTGTCAAACTTTTCAAAGAGTTTGTCTTCATGGGCAAAATTTCTGAAATAGTCCGCCTGTTCAATGGCTTGGGCTAAATTGTTAACCCTTATAATTTTTCCGTTTTTATCTTCTACTTGTATCATGATGTCGAGATTTAAAGGGACAGGCAGGTTATGCCTGTCCCGATTAACTAATTAAGCAATAAGGCATCCGAACCTTTACTTGCAAAATCCAAACAAAGGTTAAAAGCGGATTGGGTACGAATCTGCCCTGTGCCACCCATCAAAAGGGAGGTTAGTTTGGCTTCATCGTCCTTGTACTTTCTCATATTTTGAAAGTAGCCTGTTACGCTATTATATGCGCCAAAGACAGTTCCTTTGGTGGTGTCCATGAGTTGGGTCGGGTTGCTCATGGCGTATTCAAAAGCATTATCCACCATATTGGTAAAACAAGTGGAGAGTTCATCTTCCTTGCCGTCTTGTATGGTTTTAAGTACCTCTTTGTTAGGAACAAGGGCGGACTGAATTAGTTTTTTCACTTCATTATCCGTGATGCGGATTTTCGCCCAATGGTTAAAAATATCCTCCATCTGTGCCGATAGCATATCGGATATGCCCATTACTTTATGTGCCTGTTCCAAGCGTTGTTTGGCATTGGAGGTATGACGAATACGCACGGTATTGGTCTTATTATTCATAGCGGCATTAAGGGTATTGTTACATACGATGCGTATGGGCGTAAATGCTGCGGTTATGCTTCCGCTTCCGTCGTGTGAGGTGGTTAAGAACAAATATTTCTCAATTAAATCATCTTTACCAACCCTGATATAATCAGGCAGTTTAGCGGTTATAAAAACTCGCTCTCCTTTCCCAAGTGCTCCTGCTGTTTCGTATAGAATACCGTCACCACCTACAATGCTGTCAAAAAAAGAAAAGGCATCCCTATTTTGTACAATCTGGTAGTCTTTACCAACCACACCCAAGACTGCATCGTTGTCGGTACGTACTGTACTGAAGTAATTTGGTACTTCTATTTTAATGTGCATGATTTCATTATCCAAAATAATTTCCGCTGAACTTGTTGTAAAAAGTTTGCGTTTTTCTACTTCATAATCCAAACCTGCGTGCTTAATTGCTTCTGCACTTGTCGGGTAATCGCTAATAATCTGCCCTAAATTGTGCCATGCTTTTTCCTTAGTGCTGAAAAAACTGTGTTTTCCTGACTGCTCGTTGTAATTTATATTATGTGCCATGATGTTAAATTTTAAGTGATTGCGATACTATTAAAAAGGTAGGTCTTCAGTCTTTTTTGATTTCTTGTTCTGTACTGCCGAATGAGCTGTATTAGTTTCCGCTTTCTTCGCAAAAGCCAAAATCTTGATGTTGTTGGTGTGGAACGTAAGACTGCCTATTGCTTTGCCTTCGTCATTGCTATAAACATTCATACCAATACGTCCAAATAATTGTACAATTGTCCCTTTTTTAAGCCACTCGGCTATTTTTGGATTTAACCAATACGAGCAATTGATATAGGTTGCTACTTCTTTTACTTCCGTACTGCCTTTGGGTTTGTAATTGTCATTGATGACAATGCTAAAATTGACCACTTGTTTGTCATTGCCCACTTTGTGAACAACTGCATTTGCTGTAATGCGCCCTGTGATTTCCATAATTTTAATTTTTAAGGATTACTATTATTTACTTTCTCTCTCCTCCTGCTTCCACAAAAATTGTTTTCAAAACGAAAAAACGGAAAAAAAGAAAGCAAGATGCAAGGGGCTTAAGGATGCGCAAGTGCTATAAGTCCCGAAGGGTGGCAAGGGAAGCGCCGCCATTATGCGCACGCAGCATGCTTAAGTCACTATCTTAGCTGCCCTTTTAGTCCGTTTCGAGTGAAAATCTAATTGAACTTCAAATAAAATGTTGCAATATTCTAAGATAATTTATTAGAACATTTTATAATATAATGGCATGAAAAATCAAATATTATTTCAATAGTTGACATAAAAAAATCTGATACTTTTGGTATCAGATTAAGAGTTAATTAATCAATGAAAAATGTTGCTGACTATTCCTAAAAAAGACTTAAATATTGAAGATTACAATATTTTTATATAAACTATAAAGCAACATTAAGCTTTTCTTGACTTTATTCATTTTTTAAAAGTTCTTGAGCTTTTTCTAATCCAATCAAAAAATTATCGCTTTGTGAATTTGCACGAAACAGACTATATAATTTATTGGTATATTCTAGTTCTAAGTTTTTTGAAAGATTTTTGCAAATAATGAATGAAAGATTTTGCTCAAAAGAATTCCATAGTTCATTTAATACAATCTCATTTCTAGCTGAATTGAGATCTAAATCATTATTTCCATTAAGATCTAAAACAAGTAGCATAGGAAAAGGCCAAAGTAACATAGTCTTTTTAGCGTTAAAGCTATATTCAGGAAATAAACCTCCGGAGTAATTTATTCCATGTATTGAAAATGACGCATTTGATTTAGCCAGTGTTTGTGTACGTGGTGTTAATTTAATCTCACCTGTATCATTAATTTCGATTGAATCCCCTTTCTTTTTTATTTCATTAGTTTCCCAGTGCATTTGTAAGCTTAGACTATATTTTTGCCCATTTACATTAGTTTCATTTGAGTGCACATCAACTTTCTCAACAGGAATTCCGTTTTGTTCTATAATTCCAATTATTGCGTTTCCAATATATCCGGGTTCATCAAACACTATTAATTCCTCGCGTATATTTGCATTTTCTGCCCAGTAGTAACTTTTTAATTCTGCTGCTTTTTTATTTTGAAAATCGATTTTAGAAAAATTATTTTCTTGATTTTCTACTATTATTTTAATAGGGATTTGTGGATTTGGAACTGCAAGTTTTATAGCTTTTATTAAAGCTTCACCTGTATAATGTTTCCAAGGATGATTTTGTTTTAGTAATAGTTTTGTACATGTTCCAGGCTCATCTTTATCACTTTTTAAAACAGTGAATATACTGTCATAGCCTTCAATAACTAATTTTAATGGTTCATCAAAATTATATTTGCCTTTCAATCTTTTGGTTTGGACTTCAACACTTTCAGATACCATAAATGTTGAAAGGATACCAATTCCAAATCTCGATATAGGTTTGTAACTTAAGTCAGTTTGTGCTTTTAGGTCAAAGAAATCTTTAGATTTATAGAAAGAAGAACCAACTTTTGAGTAATAATTATTAATAATATCCTTATTCATTCCGATCCCATTATCAATAACTTCAAGATAATCTTGTGTACCAATTGTATAAAATTTCACTATGATGTTTGGGACATATGGAGCTTGCCATGAGTTGTGCATAGCTTCACTAAGCAGACAAGCATCAATTGAATTTTGAATAAGCTCTCTTAAAGCAACTTCTTTGCTACCATACAGCTGCGTCCCCATAAGCAATTCAATAACTTGATTTTTATTCAGTTCAAAAGATGTGTCCCAATATTCATATAAAGGTTCTCCCGATTCTATATCTTTTTCGGGACCAATTCGTTCTCGGTTTACTTTTATTGGCAGATTTAATTTATATTGAGAAAAATCGATGTAGCCGTTTTGTTCTGAAATTTTTGAAAGGATTGCGGAACAATTTTTTAGTTCTGTATCAATGTAGTCACAAAATTTTTTGATTCCGGATTCTATTGCAGGATGATTGCATTCTGCAAAAAAGGAAATTTCATTTTGATTAATTCTCCATGCTTTTACTGATCTGTGTTTTTGCCATTCAAATAAGGAAACAGAATTTCTAACTGATAAATGAGAAAATAATACAGACGGTGTTCTTTTAGCGTCAAAGTCAAGTAAATCAGCCAAGCGAAGAATTACTGCAATATACGGAATACAAATGTTTACATCCTCACCGCTTAAAAAAATTGGATCTAAATTCATTAACGAAAGGGTATCCTCATTATGACTATGGCATATATCAGCAAGGATTTTTGTTAATGGTGTATCATGATAAAAAATTTTATCTTTCCAATCTCGGGCAAGAAGTTTTTTTACTCGTTGCGCATGATTAACTCTGATATATTCAGAAATTAAAAATTGTTCTATTAATTCTGCTTTTGAAAACTCCTGATTTACTCGTAATCGATTTATATCTTCTAACCTATCAGGATATGTATTTTTGAATCTTTCGAAATTAGAATATTCTTTTTTTTCAAAATCAGTAGGATCTAAATCCAACCACTGCTGTTTCCAAGCTTTTATTTCATTTTCATCAGGAGACATTCCTAAATCATGAAAGAATGCTGATAATATCAGAAGCATTAGCTCAGGTACAGTAAGTTTTTCTAAATTCTCTTCTGGAATAAGTTTCTCCATCAAATACAAAACCCTAAACAAGTGTTCGCTGTCATGTAATGTATATTCAGGCATATATTTAATAATAAGTTTTGCCTTATCATAAGCATACAGCACACATTTGTGTATAGTATCACTGACTTTAGAATCTACAGTAGTGCTTTCGTTGACTGTTTTTGTTCGTAATGCAGTATAGATTTTACTTTTTGAAAGACTACTTTCTATATGTTGCTCTGATTCTGACATAGCTTTATTATTTTAATGGAATTTTAAACCGTTTTATATTTATTTTAAAATACTACTAGTTATTCATTAGCAGTTTCTCTAACATTTATTCTTTTTTGTGATAATCCGTATTTTTTAAATTTGTATCTCATAAATGTAGAAATTAAATCTTCATGGGTTGACATGAAAATTTGGTGATCTGCAAAATCATTTCTTAATAGATCTATAAAACCAACAACGTTTATTTCATCCATAGTTTGTACAGGATCATCAATAAATAAAATCTTGTTCTTTGAATATTTTTTATTTAATGCCAAAGTAAATGAAATAATCAAAGCTGATAATTGTCCGGAACTCATTGTAAATATTGCATCATAAGTTTTAGAAGGATCAGTCTGGAACTTAATTCCTTTGTCATTTGATATAAATAATCCTAAGCCGCCTTGAAAGTCCTGTACAATTCTACCAGAATAAATGTGAAATAGTATTTCAATATCATTTATTAATTTTTGATTATACCTTTTTAATGATTCTTTGTAGACAGTACTTATTTTTTTTATAGAATCTACTTTTTCACTCGCATTTTTAAATTGCAACTGTAGAGCTTTTAGTTCTGAAGCTTTTAAAATAAAGTTTTTATTTTGATATTTTGAATACTGCCAATTTATATAATTAGCTTTTTCATCAATTGTGTCACCTTCAAAATCGAGGATGTTTAATTTATTAGAGAAAAAGTATTGCGTAAAAGTTTCATTAAAATGAGCTTTAATTATATCTAAAGGAATTTCTTTTTTTAGTCTTTTAAGTGAATCAAGTAATAAAACAGTTTCGGGCACATATGACATACTAGGGGTTGAGCTTAAAAATGGGATTAAATTCAATCCTATCTGTTCTATTTTTCTGGCTAGAGAATTAATTAGCAGATCGTCTTGATTAATTAAATTATTTACAAATGTTATATCAATTTCATTTTCTATTTGATGTATATTAATAATTCTAGTGTAAATGGGAATATATTTGTCTTTAAATTCCTGAATTTGTTGTGTGATGCTTCCTGAAGAAGCAACTACCAGACTTTTGATTTTTTCGGTTTGAGCAGTAATATTTTCTAATAAAATATCAGCCTCTTTCCAATCAAATCCACATAAAATACATTCACCCTCACTATGAGTCAAATAATGAAAATCTTTAAATTTTGAAGATAAAGAATCACGTGTACTATTTAGCTGATTGTGAACTGTTGCTAAATCACTAAGTTCGTTTGCAGATACTTTTAAAGAACTCAAATCTGAAATATAATTTGATAAAATTACTACGTTGTCTTTAGGGAATAAATTAATTGGTTCAATAAGTAAGATATCTGACTTTACGATATCAAGACTAATATTATTAAGATTAATCAAGAAAGTTTTTTGTAACTCCTGTAATTCTTTTTCTTTGGTCAGGTCTTCTTTTTCACTTAAATACTTTTGATAACGTATGACCTTTTCAAGATTAGAAGATTGACCAATTAACTTTTCAATTTCGTTATTGTATTGAAAATCTAGAAAAATTAATTTATTATTTACTAAGTCTTTTATTCTGGTAATAATTCCATCTTCATTTAATAAGTCAGTATACTTTATTACATCAAAAGAAATTTCATTTTTATCCCATTCATAGCTTTGTTCTGTAAAGAGTTTTATATATACAACTTCATCACTAGAGGATAATTGATCTGCTAATTCAGTAAGTTCGTTTTCTTTTTCATCTAGTTTTGTTTTTGCTGGCGCATCACATAGTTTTAATAATTTTTTCTTTATCTCATCATATAGTGCAATTTTATTTTGGAACTCCTGGGTATTAAATAAATATGCAATACTGTCTTGTTTATCCTTGTCCTTATTTTTAAGAAGATATGTACTGTCTTCCTGTTCTACATAATTGAGAAACTCAAAGTTTTCTTTATAGTCCTTTCCAAGTAAATTCTCTAGATAAGTAATTTCATTTTCTATAAGGGTTTCTACATGATTTTCAAAATCTGCTTTTAAGTACAATTTATAGGAATTAAAAAAATGATTATTAGACAGGTTTGTCTTCTCAGCCCTTCTCTCTAATACAATAATGTGAGAATCATGCTCAATTTCTGCTTTGATAATTAAATCTTCATTTTCACCATATTGATTATAAAACGGATATTCGCCAAAAGTTTGAGATCCTTTAATTGTTTGCTCTCCCAATTTGACATATCTTCTTATTTGTCCGGTAAGTAATAACTCAATTGCATCAAATAATGATGTTTTTCCAAATCCATTTGGTCCATCCAATACTAGTAAATGAGAATCTTCAAATTTAAATGTCGCTTTTGTAAAGACTTTAAAGTTTTGAATGTAGATTTTTTTAATTTTCATCTGTGGGTGTTTCTAGAGTTAGCCTTTCTAAAATTTCCTGTGGACTTAAATTTTCAAAGTTTTCAGGACTTAAAGAAAACAGGGAGTTTTCCATTAAATCAGCAAATTCATTAATACCTTTGTTAGTCAGTACGCTATAATTAGTATCAAATAACGATTGTAAATTATTATCTTGTTCCACATTAATTTTAACAAAAGGAATTTTATGCGTTATTCTGTAAATTAATGATTCCCAGCAAAAAAGAGCAGGATTTGTTTTGTATTTAGTGAAGTTTTCAGACACGATAATATTTTGTTCTATAAAGGCTAAAGGCTCTTCTGCTGATTTACTGATTTGAAATTTTAGTTCTTCCAATTCATTTTCAGAATAAAACAATACAAGCTTTTTAAATAGGTAGGGATCCTCTTCTACAGTAAGAATGTGTTCTTTTAACTCTTTGAATTGTGTGTCTTCTGGAATTTTTGCCAAAATAAGTAATGAAGTGTTTTTATCAATATCATTGCTTTCTATGGCATTTTTACAAGCTTCAAAATATTGGTTTTGATTCTCCAGAATATCAAGATCATCCTTTTCAATTACTAACCAAAAAGATATTTTTTCTTGATTAAGCGGAAAAGAGTATAAATTACCTACTGACGACTCTCGGAGTAGAAAGCCATGATTTTGAAAAATATTGTTAACTATTGTTTTCATTTAGTTTTAGTTTTGCATCTGCTAGTTTTATTAATGAAACTTTACCCCAGGCGGTAATTCTAGTATAGTTTTTTTTAATTATTGGATCCTTATCTTCAACATCTATAATGTTGTTGATTTCTAGATATAAGGAGTCTACATTAATGCTTGAGGTGATAAGATTATGTCCAGCATATGGAATTTCTAGATCTGTGTTTTTGATATTTGTTATAATATCACGGCAGACATCTTTTTTTAGGTCCTCTCCTTCACATATAATTGTTGGAAACGAACGACTTTTCTCAGCACATACCCAAACGAAATCATTTTTTACATTGCCATCAAAAAGTCGCAGTTGATGTAGAATTTTACAAAACCCTCTTTTAAATTCATTTTTTTGAATATTATTATCCTTATAATCTGAAATAGAGTCCATTTTAAAGGATCTATTAGGCATAATGTTTCTGATAAATTGTACTAATTCGGAAGCATTCAAATCGTTTATTTCAACAATATAGTTTGCAAGTTTTTGTTTTTCATCTTCAGTAATATCATCATCATCTAATTCCATGCAGTATTCCTGATAATAACGATTTAAATCTGCTTTTGTGAGATATAAGTAGTAATCAGGATTAAATGATTCATTTAGATTATCATGATCAAGGATATTTTTAAAATCAATAAAACTAATAGGCTCAGTGAATGCTGCATTATTTTCACTTTTCTTACTTTTATGAATTATACTATGAATTTTTATAACCTGTGTTAATATGATATTCTCCAAAAACTGTCTTGATGTTTTAATATAATCAGGACTTAATTTCCAAGCAGTATCATTAAAATTTATTGAATAGTAAATACTTATTTGTTCTTCTATGAAACTATCAATTTCGTCTAATGGGCAATGAGTTTTTGTATTGTATATGCAAATTTTCATAGGCGGGTGAGCTCCCTCAATGTCAGTGACAGTTTTGTCATGTATATATTGTGCCAAATGGAAGAAGGCATCATTACATTTATATTTGACTGATTTTTTAACTAAATCTTTAAATGCCGATTCATATCTACTATAATATGTGCTTTTAACTGCTTTAACCTGATGGATTGACTTTATTACTTGATTATGAAGTATTGCAAAATCTTCCAAGCTGTCCAATTGTAAAGAGTAATTGTTGGCCGCCGTGACATCATTTAATATTTTAAGTGTTTGGTAAAGAGCAACTTTTCCTTGATAGACAAAGCCACTCCATGTTGATATTGCACTATGGACTATTTCACTATTAATATCGTCAAGTTGGCTCATTTTCTGTTAGTTATATTTAATAAGAGAGTATATATTTCGTGATTAGTCCTCTGTTATTTTCAAAATAACTTGAAGGTGACTAGCAAAAATAACCTATTTAGGATGTTGTTTGTACGGAAAACCGTAATAGATATCTTTAAGTATGATTTAATACTGTCAGCCATAATCTAATGTTTATCTTTTGCCCTACAAATTAATTTCACTTTCTTACTGGTACGGAACACGATGCGTCATGCTTACATCTTCCCCGAATACGTTCATGTGCTTTGAATTACCTGTCATTGATAGGAAATACTAGGGAATCACTTATAAATGGCATTTTAGTTGGTTAAATATATCTGCCTATTTCATAACTAAATGAATCACATACCACGTTATCGTTATAGCAAGTTACATAATTACACTTTTTTTACCACAGTTTTTACATATGTATCTTTAAACTCCAAGTCCATTATATTTTAATCAAATTTAACCTTAGGCAGCCCCTTAACAATCTCTACAGTTTGCACACTTACATTGATAATACTCAAAATTAAATCTAAAATATATCTCGGATTCCCAACTTCGTCAGCCCAATCGTTTGGATCATTTTTGATGCCGCTGTCTTTGTGGGTGGTTACGGCGTAACGCTCCATAACCCATTCTATTGCAGATTTGCCATTTACAACATATTCGTAAGCTGTTTCAGGAATGTTTGAAATAGAAATACGGCTGTTGTAAATGATGGTTTCTTTTTGATTTTTCTTAGGGAAGCGCATTTTTTCTACTCTGTAAAATTCACTTTCGGCTCCTTTTATCTGGACGGTATCAAAAGCCGGAACGGTTTCATAATTGATATGGAGTTCTGCGAGTTCTCGACCTGCTTTGCTAAATTTCCAAAAATCCTTAACATCCTCTACCAAAGGTAAACGAGGCAACATTTTCTTTAAGTCATTGGCAAAGATTTCGCGGTATTCTGGACAATGTAGTAAACCATATACATAATAGAAAAGGTCTTCTTTGGTTACGTTTTTCCCATATTGATTTTTAGCTCTTTCGAGTATAAAATCACTCACACCATCACGACGGATGAAGTCACTTTTGTCACCAGTATCGAATAATCCTTTTTGGGCATGATTGTTTTCTTCGTAATAATATAGTGGAAAACATTGGGAATCTCCAATAATATGAAGATCAGGAATAGATGAAGATATTAGGGCAGAAAAAGGTTTATTGCCTCCTGGAGCTGGCAAACAAATTAATAAATTGTTTGTATTTCTAGTTGGAAATATTTTCTTCATCATCCCTTGCATATTATTCCAATCTTTATTGAAATATAGAATAGATTTAGAAAAAGGGCGATAATGTGCTGTTACCAAATCTTGATTAACAAAACTATATTTAATACCACGTTCTACAGATCTTTTTATCTCCCTTGTCCATGAAATATCCTTGCTTTCAAAATTTATAAAATTTTCAACATTTGGATTCTTTAAATCTTTAGATAATATTCTAAAAGATTCTTCTTCTTTATTGTAAAAATCTATTGATTTATTCATATTGATTTTTACTTCTTCTTTAGAATAATTGTATGCCCATGGATCTCTATTTGTTTTTACACCAGTAGAATAGAAAGGATTAAAAAAAACAGCTTTGTTTTGAAGATTTTTTTTGTCTCCAATTTCAATAAAGTTAATAAAACTATCATTTCTTTGACTAATCCAATCTCCGTGCTCATTTGCTTCTAATATTTTCCACGGCATTTTCTCATTTGCAATGGAGCCAAATTGTGTAATGATTTTAAGTTTATCTTGTTGGGTTAAATAGTCACCAATATCATGATAGTTTACGGTTGCTTTTTCTTGTTTTCCCACCGGATTTTTAATTAGGAAAGTGATTGAAATTGGAGTCCTGGAGCCTGATCCAAAAATTTTACCACCTTCTTTTCTTGACAATTCTCCGCTGGTTCTTTGGTTTCCTCTTAAATTAAATACATATATGGAGCTGAATTCTTTTTCCAAAGATTTACGAAAACCTTCCGAAGCATTTCCATCAAGCCAAGATCCATTTGATATAAAAGCAATGACGCCTCCATTTTCATCCAAACGATCAGAACTCCAACGAAAAGCTTTTATATACGAATCATAAAGTGATGTTTTATTTGTTGTATTGCTTTCTTTTACATAGGTATTCGAAATTCTGCTATCAAGAATTGGATAAGATTGATTTTGCGCATTGTCATTTGCAGATTTTTGCCCTACTGAATATGGCGGATTTCCAATAATTACACGAAGAGGAGCTTTCTTTTGTCTTAGAACACGTTCAGAATTTTGAGGGAACATTTCGGAAAACATTTTTTCACTGTTGTCCGATTCACCCAATTGGAACGTGTCTGTTAAGCAGATGCCATCGTAAGGAGTATATTTTTCCTTACCAATACCATCATCAGGATCAAGTGTAGCATCATGGTAAGCATTTTCGATATTTACAGCTGCAATATAATAGGCTAATAAAACAATTTCGTTCGCGTGAATTTCATATTTGTATTTACGTTCCAAATCTTCTTCTTTGATCAATCCGCTTTGAAGCAGTCGGGTGATAAAAGTTCCTGTTCCAGTAAACGGGTCTAGAATATGGACGTTTTCATCTGTCAAGCTTCTACCGAATTCTTTTTGAAGAATGTCGTTTACGGAATGGATAATAAAATCTACACATTCTACAGGTGTATAAACGATACCCAATTGCTCCACCATTTTTGGGAAAGCAGTTTTAAAGAATTTGTCGTAAAGCTCTATGATGATACGTTGTTTTCCTTCGGCGTTGTCGATTCCTGCAGCACGCATTTTTACGGATTCGTAGAATTTTTGAAGTATATCAACATCTTTTTCCAAAGCCTGTTCATCCAAAAGTGAAGTCATATTTTGCATGGCTATAGAAACAACATTATTTTTTACGAAGGAGTAACCCTCAAACAAGGCTTCAAAAACTGGTTTAGTTATGATGTGTTGAGCCAACATTTCGATGGCTTGATTTTCATTAATACTCGGATTTATATTTTTTTGTAATCCTTCTAAGAAATTAGCAAAAGCAGTTTTGTGTTGGCCGTCAGTTCTGATCAGTTTGGTGATGCGCTCCATATAGCGTTCGGCAATTTGCGCCACATCTTTTGCCCAAACTTCCCAATAGTTTTTATCTCCTACTTTTTTGACCATACGGGCAAATATTGCACTTTGTAATTCTTCAAAATGCAAGTTCATTTGGTTGTTTAAATCATTGTTTTTGTTTGAATCCAAAGAGGAATCATCTTTACGAACTGGATTACCATCGTCGTCAAAACCATATTCAGAACCACCAACGATAATTTGATTAGGGCGAACTTTGTTTAATTCTATTTTATTTACAAGTGCATTAAAACGATCATCATGTGCACGAAGCGCGTTGAGAACCGTCCAAACTACTTTGTAACGTTCGTTGTCGTCTAAACCTTTTTCAGCAGTAATATTAGAAGGGACTACAACCGGAATAATAATGTAACCACATTTCTTCCCTGGGGATTTACGCATTACACGGCCTACGGATTGAACCACATCAACTTGTGAATTACGGGCGGAAAGGAATAAAACAGCGTCAAGGGAAGGCACATCAACGCCCTCGCTTAAACAACGTACATTTGTCAAAATACGACAATCTCCCTCTTTGATATCAGATTTAATCCAGCTTAAAAGTTCATCACGTTCAGGAGCTGACATAGAGCCATCAATATGTTTAGAAGCAATGGAAACCATCGTCTCTCTTTTCTCTTTTGGTAGAGAATCAATATAAGAATCAGAAGCGGTGTTGTAGGTTTCTGTAATCTTTTTTGAAACTTTTATCTTGGAACAAAAGGCAACAGCTCTTTTCATTGGGAGCGGATCGGTATTTTTTATAATTCCCTCGTCTCCCAAAACTTGTTTTGAAAGTGCATTGATGCAGCCTATTAGTTTTGAGGCATCATCAGTAGATATTTCGCTGTTTTCATCCGCAATCATTTTTTGAATTGCCGGAGGAATATCATGATCATTCAAAGTAAGGATCAAAACTTTATAATCAGTTAATAAATCTTTTTCTACTGCTTCGCCAAATCCTATTCTATAAATTTCTTCACCATACAAATTGACGTCATCCATCGAACATAAAACAGCTTCTGCTTGAGCTGCTTTGCTTTTAACTTCGTCATTGTACAAGCGTGGTGTAGCCGTCATGTACAAACGTTTTTTAGCTTTTATAAAATTGTTGTCGTGTACTTTTGTGAACGCGGATTCATCAAAACCAGCAATTTTTAACCCCGTTGTTCTATGAGCTTCATCGCAGATGATTAAATCAAATTCATTAAACCCATTTTTTAGAATAACGTTCTGTGCTTTTGCGATAACTTCAATCGATTGGTAAGTAGAAAAAACAACAGTCATCCCCGTTTTTCCAGTTCTTTTAAAAAGATTGAATTGTTTTAAAATTTCATCAGGATCAGTCGATGCAGGCAAAGCCAAATCGATTGTGCTAAATGTATCGGTATCTTCTTCTTTAGTTTTCTTTTTGGAAATATCAGGGTCAGAACAAATACAAATCGCATTGATAGGTTCTTTTGCAAAAGTAGACCATTCCCTCAAAGTTTGTCCTAGTAAAGCAATAGAAGGAACCAAGAATAAAATCATACCGTTTCCGTTAGTTTCGTTTTCGGCGATGCGAAGTGAAGTAAACGTTTTTCCAGTACCGCATGCCATGATTAATTTACCACGCTCGGAAGTTTTAAAATTTTCGTGAGTTTTTTCTAATGCTTCTTTTTGATGGTCCCTTAAATCTCTGGTTACACAACGGGCTATTTCGCCATGAACTCCCAATTCCATTTGTATCCAGTCGACTGGAGCTTCTTGTAAATCATGAAGATGAATTCTTGATACTGGAGGATGTTGGTTTTTGATTGCCTGAGTTGCATTAGGCCCCCATTTATTTGTTGTTGAAATCCAAAGACGATGTGAAAAACGAACAATTTTTAATTCTTCATTTTTGAATGTACGACTAGAAGTAGATAAAAAAGAATCTACAGCCGGCTTATCAATTAGAGAAGCTTCCTGATAACATTTACATTGAATAGCCCAATAATCTCCATCAATAGTAAGAGCAACTAAATCGATACCGGTGTCGCCACTACCTAAATCATTTTTCCCTGGGAATTCATCCCACATCCAAACTTTTTTGAATCTGTAAGCATATTGTGGGTCAGTTAAAAGATAGGCTTGCATTAATCTTTCAAAACGAGCTCCTTTGTCACGTTCAGAAAATGAAATTTTACGGTATTTTTCTAGTATTTTATTAAAGCTCATTTGATTTTTTTATATGTAAGAAAATGATTTGCCGAAGGTAATATTAAATTGGGGTAAAATAAATTTGTAAAATCTATTTTTCCGAGGTTAAAAGTGTAACAACTCTAATCAACTTGTTTTTCACGAAAACAAAAATAAACTTTGTTCTTAATTTTATCAGACGATTTTCCTCAATTTAAAAAAATAAATATTATTAAACTCTAAATTTAAATATCCAGTAATATTTGAAAACCTTACAAATGAATTCTCCAATGCTATTAGGTAGTTGTGCTAAATACACAAAATTGATATTATGTAAAAATGATTTAATTCTAAAAGATCTCGTATGGCAATCATAAACTTCTCGTTTTAAAGTTTTGGACTACAGAGTATCTAACTTTTGTTTTAGCAAATGTTTATCTGGTAATTGAATTCTATATTCAGCTACCATGGTAGGAGAAAGACTTCTGCTTAACGCATATTCTACAACTGCATGGTCCTGATCTTTGCATAATAATATGCCTATACTTGGATTTTCATTCTGCTTTTTTACATCTCGATCTAGAGCTTCCAAATAAAAGTTTAGCTGTCCTAAATGTTCGGGTTTAAACTTATCTGACTTTAACTCAAATGCAACCAGACATTGTAACCCTCTGTGATAAAATACAAGATCAATATAAAAATCACTATGTCCCACCTGCACTTTATACTCTTCTGCGATAAATAGAAAATCTTTACCCAATTCAAGTATAAAATTTTTCATCTGATTGATAAGACCCTTTTGCAAATCACTTTCGGTATAGGTGTCAGAAAGGTTTAAAAAATCAAAAATGTAGCTATCCTTAAATGTGTTTGCGATATCTGGATGTAATTCTCTCATCACTGATGAGACTTTTGTATTTCCTATAATAGTTCTTTCAAAAACGCCACTGTTTATTTGTCTTTCTAATTCTCTTGAACTAAATTTTTCCTGACTTGACAGTCGCAAATAAAATTCTTGTTCTTCGATTGATTTAGTCCTGCTTAGAATAATAAGATTGTTTGTCCAACTAATTTCTCTCAGCAGTGCTGAGAGTTTTGGAAAAGCTTTGTATGTTTGATAAAATTGCTTCATTCTCCAAAGATTCTTATCCGAAAATCCTTTTAAATCAGGCTCACTCCGTTGTAAAAAATTAGCTAATTCTTTTACGACTGATTTCCCCCACTCTGCTGTTTCTAAACGATTGTGAATATACTGTCCAATATTCCAGTACAGATTAATCATTTCAGTATTAACAGCAGCAATAGCTTTTGATCTGGATTGTTTTATTAATTGAATAATATCGTTAAATTGTTCTAGTATCATTATTTCTCAGTTTAAATTATTTCTTGTCACTTCTTAATTACCAAATGTCTTAGTTCATAATCATTTAATAATCTTTCCTTTTCAGAATAAATAATATCCTTGATGTCTTTTTTTATTTGCAAATAGTTGCGTTGCACCATAGAGTTATCTACCTTTCGAATAATGGGAATATCTACATAATTATCCTGTTCTTCTTTCAATGCTTCGTGGTCATTTACTATTTCAGAATGAAATGTTTTGAGTTCGATTTTACAATCAGGGTCATCCGCTACCATACCCACGAATTCACCGGAACTAAGTCCGGAAATTTTAGACGGTGGCACAGCAGATTCCAGTTGTTTGGACCGGCTGACTGAAGTATCTCCACTATTGATGGAAAGGCTTTCTCTGTCTTGCATAATTTTCCCAAAACGTTCCGATAATTGTTTGGCTGTATCACCTGTTACCTGACCACTGACTATGTTTCCGGTAATGTTCATAATTACATCAGCCTGTTCTCGTCCATAATCTTTACGCAATTGACTAAAGTCTTGAATACCCAAACAAGTTGCTACTTTATTACTTCTGGCAGTAGCAATCAAACTATCCATATTATTGAGGTAAATTGTTGGAAATTCATCAAAGATCAAGCTGCTTTTCTGCTTGTTTTTTTGGTTCACTTGTTTAACCAATCGGTTTACATAAAGTGACAACACTGCTCCATATATTTGTATTTTCTGAGGATTATTGCCCATACAAACAATCTTAGGTTCTTCGGGATTATTGATATCCAAAGTGCAATCATTACCTGATAAAACATAGTATAATTGCGGAGAAGAAAGCCTTGCCATGGCAATTTTTGCCGAAGCAATTTGCCCCTCCAATTGGTCCATGACATTATTTAGATAGGCATTCACAAAGGGATTAATGAGTACCTCAATTTCTTTCTCAGCTCTAAGTAAGGTAAAGAGACTATCGTAATCCTCCTGCATGAGTTCAATTACATGAGGAAGAGTACAGAATTCACCATCTTTATATTTTTTTAAATACCATATTATAGCCGAGAGAAAATTAATCGGTGATTCCACAAAAAAATCTCCCTGTCGTTTAATCCATTCCCTGTTGAGCCCTAACAGAATTGTACGTGCAGATTCAGAAGCATCCGTAATATCACTCATAGCTGAAGGGTCTAATGGATTACATCGATTGCTTCTTGTCAGATCATCAAAATTAATTACATAGAACTGCGGTAATACCGGATAAAGGTGTCTGTATTTAAGCCAGGTATTATAGACGATTCTTGTCAGGTCATCAAACTTGAAATCATAGACAAACATGGTGAATTTTTTACGGATGTGCTGGGTAATAACATGACGTATTACAAAATAGGATTTCCCGGAACCTGGAGTACCAGAAACCAGTAAACCCCGAAAAGGATTTATGATATTTATCCAACTGTCTCTTATCTTATCTTTTAAATGATACCGCGCTGGAAGGTTGATGGAATACTCATTTTCCAAAAGTCTTTCCTCTTGGGGAAAGGTCTCATTTTCAGTATTAAAAATATCTTTGCTGTTGAGCCTGTTTTTTATAATACGCGATAATAATGTCCCACCTGTGAGCATTAAAAGAAAACCACTAGAAGTAATAGTCATATAGGCAATCGCTGCCAGCATTAATTCTATTTTCAGGTATAATGAAAGATAACTTATAAAGTAAATCAGAATCCCTGTGATTATATAAGCAAAAGCTGTTTTGTAATTCAGTTTTTCATCTTTTCGTCCTTTAGCTCCAATTAGTGAGATTATTAAAAATCCCAATGCAAAGAGTTTGGATTTATGAAAATTACTGAACAATCCTGTATAGTAAATATTACGCAAGATTTTATCACTGAACCCACTAACCAAATGCCACTTTCCAAATGCGGCATAACAGTAATAATAAAAATGGATTGTTAAAATAATAATACTGATGAGTCTTGTCATATCCAAGATCTTTCTCAGTGCCTGTTCGTTTTCTCCTGTCTGCATAGCCATAATTTCAAATTTTATTGATTATTAGACTGTCCTCTTCTTTTTTTCTTTTTGTTTCTAAGCTCGTAGGGAAGGTAATTAGCCGTCTGTTCGGCTTGCGTTAACATCTCTGCTAATTGTCCCATTATTGTACTGGATCCTATGTATTTGTTATCTCTAAAATCATCACCAAACAGTGCTGCAACTATTTCCGATTTCGGAGTTTCAAATATGATTGTATTTGATTTTTCACTCGTTAAACTTTCCCTGTTTTGCTCTACCTGATTAATGGATGCACAGCGTTCTTGTATTGCTTTGGCACTGTATTGTTTACCGAGTGTACTACCATTAAAGACACATTTTGTGGTATGGTCTACATAAGTAATCCCATAAATTAATCCTTCTGCATTTTTTCTAAAAACAGTATTGATTCCATCTTTTTCCAGTATTTTGACTAGTTCAGCAAGCGATATTTCCGCTTTGAAAAATGCCATATCAATAGCGTATTTCACCCTTCTTATATCTGATGCTTCATTTGTGGTATTGGATGCAAATTTTCCCTCTAAAGAATTCAGTGTTGGTTTATAGTAAAAGTCGCTAGCCTTTATCGGTACACCAATTGGTTTACCGTTTTCATCAAGTATCCTATACACCAATCCTTTAGCTTTAAATATCCTTGAATCTTCATTACCACGATCAGCAAAAACATTATATTGTTTGAGCACTGCATTAAGCTCTGCAAGGCTGGCATATTTATAAGATGACAGCACCTCAGATAATACATTTGAAATTGCTTTTTTGGACTGGATTCTTCCGTATCGGACCTTACCCATTGAAATAGGCTGTAACTCCAGATTCTCATTTTTTCTTCGTCCTTCAGCTATTACAAGTCCAAAAGATTTTTCGATTTCTTTTCGTGCTATTTCAGATTGATTTCTACCTATGTTGTGCATATCAATTCTGCTTCCGTCTGCCTTAACTTTTATTGAGGTTATATGAATGTGTGGATGTGCTGAATCATGATGTTGATACACCAGATATGGCTGTTCTCCAAAACCAATTTTCTTCATATAAGTATTGGCAATGTCCATCAGTTTCTCTTTCGAATAGTTTTCTGATGGATCAAAATTGAGCGATATGTGCACACTGCTTCGCTTTACATTATCGTTGAGAGATACTTGTTTGAGAAACCGATTTAATTTCATGGTGGTACTCATTTTATCCACATCAACAGGATAATTTCCTTCACCGATACATTCTGCTACTCCCTGTTTTACCTTATTTTCATTGTAGTTGAAAATGTTGTGTATCGAATGTCCAGTCTTTATGATCGCAACCATCTTACTGAGATTTTCTGGATGTATTCCTTGATTTCTTCCACCTTTTCCAAAAGGCTTTTTTTATCCAACTCAGAACTGATAATCCAAACTTTAAATTCCGAAATTTGATTAAGAGTATGCAGCTTTTTTACTGCCTGATTAAAGTTGTTGCCAATAGCACTGAGTTCTCCCCTGAGCCGTATAATCTCCGACATAAATTCGTCAAGAGATTCATTACGAAAATTAGTCGTAACAGGTTTGTTAAATAGGTGTTTGCGAATGTAGTCGCTTAGCTTATGACAAGTACTAGCTTTCCATTTGCGCTCAATTTTCACATACTCTTCGGGTGTAAATCGTACCCCGACAATACGTGTTCTGTTTGAATTTTCTCTTTCCATCATCTCTCCTTTTCATTGTTATCAAACTCTTTTTAACCTTTCAGTATCACTGCTAACGAGTCCCGAGTGTAGAGCAGCCAGAATCGGTTGTTTAACAACCGGACATCTGGCCGATTGCAGGAACGTGGCAATCTTCCTGATACTTTAAATGTTCTTTAGACATCCTGGTATTTCTACAATATTTCAAATTCAGTTTTTTCATTTACAGCCACTTTATTATTATATGTGATCTATTAATTGTAGTAATCTCGAAATTTTATACCCGTTAAATACAGTCATTAAAATTGCGCTTTCTTTATAAAGTCTATTTCGCTTTAATTTTTAGAACTCTAGGAAAGTGCACACCGCATAAAATTCGGAAACTACTATAACTGGATAGCTATAATGCCAATTTATCGTCTGTATTTTAGATTGAAAAAACGTGCTCTTTCAAAGCAATAAACTAATTTTAAAACAACAAAATCCTGACTGTTTTAAGGAAGGTTTTTGGTTGTTCATTTTAACCTTTCTTCTTTATTTCAGATACAAAATTAAGTAAGCAAAATGGATTTTACCTATGATGGACATATTATGTCCATGAGACTTTACGACTCCCTTTATACCTTTGTAGAAATAAATTATTAATTAAAAACGTGAAGATTATGACAACAAATGATGTGGCTCAGGTTTTAGATACGGTGCTTAGTATCCCTGGAATGAATGAAGGAGTGAAAATTGATTTGAAAATTTCACGAAAAAATGTATTGTTATTAAACCATATTATTGAACGTGGGTTATCTGGTAAGGACAATGATAAACCGTCGACTCTTATGATGAGTGTTCCGGAGGAAAATCTCCAGGAACTAAAACTATTTGGGGAGGAATGTTTACAAAAAGCCGGACTTGTAGAACTCAGTGCAAAACTGAAGACCTTGAGCGAAACTGGGAAAGCATAATAGATTAAAAAAGTAAAAAATATTGTGGGGTTTAAATAAACATTATTTGTTTATTTAAACCCTTTTTTTATTGCTCAATACTATTTTAACTACTTCTTTTTTAAAACTTTAACTAAAATAGCGGATTTTGACAAATCAATGCCGGATTTTTATAACGCACTATAAAACAAGCTGTTGTAATTTTGTTTTCGCTCCAACTCTAAACAATTGAATCATAGTTAAAATGCTTTTCTTTTTTTGAGTTTAATGGGATTTGAATTATGGTACTACAATTATTATTAAAAAAATTGAAAACCATTACATAAAAAATTCCATAAAATAACATTCCATAATTATATCAACTTAAAGATCAGAAGGCATGAAATTGAATACAAAAATTAAGAATATAATTCTTGACATAATTTGTCTGCTATATGTACTTTTATTTGTTTATGCAGCTGTAAGCAAACTATTAGATTTTGAGAACTTTGAAGTGCAGCTCGGAAAATCACCTTTATTAAGTGCTTTTGCTTCTTGGATATCTTGGTTAGTACCCGCAATTGAGTTGGCAATAGTCTTACTTCTTATCATTCCAAAATTTAGAAGTGCAGGTCTTTTGGCAGCATTTAGTTTGATGACCATGTTTACTGCTTATATTTTTATTGTATTGCATTACAGTTCATTTATACCATGTTCCTGTGGGGGAATATTAGAAAAAATGAGTTGGAATGCCCACCTTGTTTTTAATATCATATTTGTGTTATTGGCAGGTTTGGCAATAGTCATAAAAAACACATTCAATAAAACGAATAAAAATACAACGAGAAAGTATTTGACTATAAAACAAATTATGATTTCAATAATAGGCAGTATAGCGATCGTGGTGATTTTATTTCTGTCTTCTGAGGACATTATGCACAATGAAAATCCATTTATCAGACGGTATCCACAACATCCCGTAGTATTCTCTAATGCAACGGATTTAAAATTAAACTCCTATTATTTTGCAGGTTATAGAAATAACCGAATATACCTTGGAAATTACACCAATCCGCTTCATGTAATATCAATGGATACCAATCTAGGGAATCAACAAGTAATAAAAATATCTTTTGATCCGAAAAATATACCATTTAAAATGGCTACCGTTGTTATAAGAGATTCCAATTTCTACCTTATGGACGGAAGCGTACCAACTATTTTTAGAGGGAGTACTTCGGACTGGAAAATCACAAAAGAACTTAAAGGTATTCCGTATTTTACTCTAGCAGTACCTCTTGATAGTACCACAATATCTTTTAGGTCCAACAATGCTAAAAAATTAGCAAATGTGTTAGGAGTTTTTACTTCAAATCCTACTGCTAAAATAACATACAACAGGGATCTTTTGCAACAACAGATTGATGGTATTTTTGATACTGATGGAACATTATTGTATAGCGAAGAACAAAGAAAAATAGTCTATTTGTATTACTACCGCAATGAATTTATAGTGGCTGATAAAAGTGGGACTCTAAATTACAGGGGCCATACTATTGATACGATCAAACATGCAAACATTAAAGTGTCGTACCTCAGAAATGGAACGCAGGCTGAAATGTCATCACCTCCATTTGTAGTTAATGCTCATGCAGCTATTTGTCAAAAATTACTGTTTGTCCACTCCAAAGTAAAAGGCAAATATGAAAATGATAAGCTTTGGCAAAAATCATTTATAATTGATGTATATGACTTAAACAAAAATGCCTATATATTGAGCTTTCCCATTTATAGAACGGGCGACGCAGCCCTTAATTCCATATTTGTTACAGCAACACATCTGTATGCTATAATAGGTAATGATCTTGTTGTTCATGAATTAAAAGCGATACTGACAAAAGAAATGAAAACCAACTAAAATAAATGTCTGTGAGACATAAAGATATACTTGCGCTAAGTAGCAGGAATTAGATCGAACACCTGTAGAAAAAAGTAGATCAAAATGTAATTTAAAATTTAATATTATGAAAAATTTATTTTTAAAAAAAATTACGCCTTTCGCTGTTATAGTGATGGGAATTTCGGGAGCTTTTGTAACCACTTCTATGCAAAGTGCATCTAAAGACTTAGCTCCAACGGTAGGATATATTGCTAATTCACAAAATGAATGTCTCGATATCCCGGTGGCTTGTGATGATACACCTAAACCTTTTCTTTGTCGTCTAAATGGTACAACAGGCCCCATAGCCTATGAGAAAGACGATAACGATAATTGTGTACAACCTTTGTATCGTCCTTGATCGGATCTTATTAAAGTGTTTACCAAAATGGCAATGCAGTTCCATAACCGGAATTGCATTGTTTTTTAAGCTCATTTATCAATAATTGTATTAAATGATTCTTTTAACTTATTTCCTTGGAGGTTCATTTTTTCGAAAATAATCGAGCCTTAGAACATGGGATTGGTAATATTTTTTTGATATGAAAAACGATACTCACAAAAGAAGTAAAAAGTAAGTAAAATAGAGCCTTGCAAGACACCAAAATATATTATCACCCGTATCGGAGATTAGATCGAATACTTGTATAAAAATGCAAA
Organism: Flavobacterium aquidurense; assembly: GCF_002217195.1. NCBI lineage: Bacteria > Pseudomonadati > Bacteroidota > Flavobacteriia > Flavobacteriales > Flavobacteriaceae > Flavobacterium > Flavobacterium aquidurense. Next base: position 200,548 of record NZ_MUGR01000004.1, read on the forward strand.
TCAAAGTTTAATTTAAAATTTAATAATATGAAAAAGTTATTGTTAAAAGGCAGCATACCAATCGCTGTTATTGCATTGGGAATTACGGGAGCTTTCATAACCACTTCTATGCAAAGTATATCCGAAGTCAAACCACCAGTAATTGGATATTTGGTAGACGCACAAGGATTATGTAGAGATGTACCTATAACTTGTGGTACACTATCACCATTTCTTTGCCGTCTTAATGGTACAACAGGCCCCATAGCCTATGAGAAAGATGATAACGATAATTGTGTACAACCTTTGTATCGTCCTTGATCGGATCTTATAAGTGTTTATCAAAATGACAATGCAGTTCCATAACCGGAACTGCATTGTTGCTATAACTCATTTATTAATAGTTACTTTAATCCTTCTTTAATCCATTGGGTTGCTGGTTCGTCTTTTAGGAAATATCCAAACCACTCCAGCATGCGAATCGTAAGATCTTTTTGGTTCGTCGCATTAGTCAGCACATGACCTTCATTGGGGTAAAACAGTGTTATGTTTTTTTTACCCAATCGGCGAAGCGCCAGATAGAATTCTACACTCTGATGTGGATCAACTTGCTGATCCTGTTTTCCACTCCATAACAAAAGAGGTGTTTTAATCTTTTGCACATGAGCTATTGGAGAATTAGACTCATAGGCTAAAGGAGCCTCAAAAGGTGTCTTCCCCATTCGCCATTGTTCGCTTTGAAAGCGCCACATATCAGGTTTTCCGGATTTCTGATTAATGGTCAGGTAAAAGCTGTTTAAATCCGTAATTGCTCCACCTGCAACGGCGGTTGCAAAAATATCGGTTTGGGTGATAACAAATGAAGATTCATATGCTCCAAAGGAATGCCCCATAAGTCCAATTTTGTCCTGATTTATAATCCCTTTAGCAATGACTTTTTTTGTTGCGGCAATAACACAATCGACTGTAGAGTTGCCCGGATTTCCATTTTCATGGATAATGTCAGGTAATAAAACAAAGTAACCTCCAGTGGTGAAAACAGTTGGATTCATACCCGCTTCATTATAAAAGGTAGGATTACTATAGTGGTGAAGCTCATTAGATTGAATTTCATAGATGTGCACAATCATGGGATATTTCTTTTTTGGATCATAATTGGCAGGATACAGCAAGACTCCTTTGAAATTTTGGTTCTTAGAATTTTGATATTCAATTAGCTCTGACTTGCCCCAAAAGTATTTTTTTTGTTGTGGATTACTTTGAAAGAAAGAATCCGGTTTTGAAAAATCCTGCTGCACCATTAACTCAGGTGAACTATCAAAATTTTGTTCCCTGTAGAACATCGTTTTCTTTTGAGTGGCATAATTTAATTTATCGATAAAACGATCTCCGTAAGCAATTGGTTTTGTCCCAGTAGCATTCCATCTAAAGTAACCTGTTTTCCCATCTTCGCCTTCCGCTCGAAGGAGTAATTCCTTCGTGATGTCAAAGCTTTCTATTTTCATTCCATCATAAATAAATTTCAGGGGTCTTTCATTTGGAACTTCTGCTATACGGTACCTGATTTTTGATTCCCGTCCATGAGTTAATCTCTTTGCGGTACCACCATCGGCTTTAATAGCCCATAAATCATACTGGTCATAAATCAAAATCTCGTTGTCGTCGCTGCTCCAGCCCGGATTACCACAAGCAGATTCATTAACCAGCGTGTGCATTTTTGCGGTAAATTTGCCACCAATAGCATCTGTGATATTTTTATGAGTTTTAGCGACAATATTGTAAACCCACCAATTGTTTTCTTTGAAGTAGGCTATATATTTTCCTGCTGGTGAAGCAATAACAAGCATGTAATTACTGTCCTGTTTGCTTAAAAAAATGCTTTTTTCAAATGTCTTCAGATTCATTATATAATAATCTCTGGGACTTTCTGCTTCGAATTGAGGCTCATAGTCTTTTGGATTTGATAAAATGGCATACTGCTGATCCCCGGATAGCATGACCTTGGGAAGCTCATTTGATGTAATAGCAGTAAAACGGTTCTCCACAGGCAGCCATAAAGCTAGTTTTTCTGCCTTTTCAAAATTTCCCTTTTTCTGCTGTTGTGGATAAACCCACTTATCGTTGGCATTCCAAATCTCAACATTGGAATCGGGTTTAGTTTGTGGAACGTCCGTTTTATTTTTAATAGCCAAAAAGACTTTTTGCATATCATCCGAAATCGATACCTTATAGGAAGTGTCATCAATTATAGTTGTGTTATTTGGAAAATTGGGCTGTGTTTTTGGATTCAACTCATATAATTTATCCTTTTCTAAAATATAATAGAAAAGTGAACTATTGGACCCATCATTTGATTGAGCAAAAAAGGCTAAAGCACATGCTTCTTTTTGCCATGTAAAACCATTAAAATGAATTGCGCTATCACTAATGAGTTCCTTTTGGTTCTTTATTTCTTTGAGATTAATAAGTGCAAGCGAACTTTTATGGTTTGAAAAAGTGCTGTACATTAACTGATGTCCATTTGGACTTAATGAAAATTCAGTCACATTTGGAATTTCTTTTTTAATCTTACCGTTGGGAGATTGAATAACTAATGTATTGCTATCGTTGTTTGATCCTACAAGAAATATTAACTGATCTGTTTCGCGGCAATACCCGAACTCTTTAACTTTCTGTATGGTTTCTCTTTTTGCCGTTTTTAGATTTAGAATTTGTAGTTCTTCTTCCTTTTGACATATAAAAACGTTTTCCTTTGTAAAGAGTGTACCTGTGCTACCAAGGAAGTGGTATGTTTTATTACTCTGTATATTTCGAACAAATAAAGTATCAATACCCATGTCATAAGTCATTGTGTAGCTTGCCCATTTCGCGTCCGGCGAAATTTTATCAAAATCGACTGTTCCCCATAAATGATAATCGGTGGAGGTTAACTGTTTTTTTTGCACCACCTGCGCCCATAAGGGACAGGTTACTAATGGCAAAACAAAAAATAAAACTAAAATTAAAAATAATCGAGGGAGCAAAAAATAAAAGGTACTTTTTGTGTCCCTGTTTTGGATAGGATTTGTGGACATGGTTCTTTTATTTAGTATCCCAGATTTTGAGGGCGCAGATTAGGATTTGCACTTAATTCACTCTCTGGAATTGGAAATAAACTATCAGTGGTATTCCAACCCAGTTTGAGTCCCGTTAAGGTGCTATCAAGTTTGCCTGCTCGTTTGAGATCAAAAAAACGTTGGCCTCGTTCAGAAAATAACTCCCATCTTCTTTCCTGTAGGATTGCATCAAGGATTTCCTGTTGTGATAAAGCAGAGGTATCGGAGAGTCGCCCCCGCTGTCTGATTTTGTTCAGATCTTCTTTGGCTCCGATAAAATCTCCTTGCTGGGCTCGGGCTTCTGCTCTTATGAGATACTGCTCTGCCAGTCGAAAGACAATAGAATATTCTTTTGAAACTGAAGTCGATTTATTTTCTTTGTACTTATAGGCGTGATACCAGATTGAGGTTCCTTTTGATATTGTTTTTATCCAATTGGCTTTACGCAAATCATTTGAGCCAAAAGAATTGACCAGATTATCACTGAGTGAAACTAAAGGAGGAGGCCCTGAGGTAAAAGTAAAGAAAGAGGCTTCGGCAGTGTTCACTCCGGCATTACCGGATTGTAATTGCCAAATGGTTTCTTTAGAACCAATTAAAAAGACCTTAGCAACATTTTGCTCTAACCCGAATAAACTTTCTTGGTTTAAAACAGCCGAAGCCATATTGGCCGCTTCGGGATAGGATTTGTTATAAAGATAAACTCTTGCCAGCAAGGCTTGTGCTGTTGCCTTATTTGGACGGACTCTTTCCATATCACTCGTCGCAGTAGCATCTGGTAAAACCGCAATTGCATTTTGTAAATCAGCAATCGTATTTTGATATACCTCAAGAGTTGGTGTTCTACTCACGATGCTGTTCTTTTTATAATCTGTCTGGGTGATATAAGGTACATCACCAAAAATATTCACCAGATAAAAATGCAACAAAGCGCGAATAAAAAGAGCTTCTCCTGTTAGTTGTTTCCTCTGTTCTGCGGAGAGATCCTTACTTGCCGCTACACCTTCAATTACGGCATTGGCTGCATATATTTGGTTGTAACTAATATTCCAGTATCCCGATACCGAGGTATTGGAAGGCAGAAGGCTATTGTTGTAGAAATTTAAACTGGGATTATTTGGATTTTGCGTGCTGATTATTTCATCTGCATAATTCCCAAGCTGATTGGAAATACCTAATCCTGCTCCGGTTAACATTCCTTTATCTCTTATGTTAGCGTATATGTCGATAAGAGCCGCATTTGCTGTAGCGTAATCTTCAAATACAGTTACATTTGTGAGTTGTGATTTTGGTAAATCAACATCGACAAAGGAGTCGCAGGCGTTCAGCATACATGCAATGCTTACCCATAGAATCTGTTTTATGGTATGATAGGTTGTTTTCATTTTCGTTGGATTAAAATGTTAATTGCACTCCGGCTGATATAACTTTAAGAGGCGGTAAAAAACCATAACTGGTAAATTCAGGATCTCCATCTTTGTAAGACGTAAAAGTCAAAAGGTTCTGACCTTGCAGCATAATCTTAAACTGGGTCTGCTTTAAACTTAAGGGTACATCGTAAGTAAGAGCGATGTTTTTCAGGCGAATAAAGGAAGCGTCGCTAATAGCAGCGTCACTTTCAGCATATAGACTATCTCCGATTAAGGCATCATTATTATAACCCGTTGTATAAATTTGATAGGGAGCCGTATCTCCCGGCTGTTGCCAGCTGTTTACCATTCTTTCTTGCTGGTTGGTCATCATACCTGCAGGCCCCATAGGGTAGTTACGGTTTTTTTGTTTGACAAATTGAAATAAGAAATCCAGTGTCAATCGTTTATAGCTGAGCTGATTCTGAATACCTCCGTAATATTGTGGGTTTAAATCAACTAAAGTTTGCTGGTCTTCTGGAAAAGAGATTCTGCCGTCCTTATTGGTATCTTCAAATTCATAAATTCCGGTTTGGGGATTAACGCCTTTGAATTTATAGAGCAATTCAATATTTAAGGGCTGACCGATGCGATACTGCTGACTGTAAGGCGAACTTTCCAGTCCGGGAAAGCTAATTAATTTATTACGGGCGAAAGTGAGATTGAAATTAGTAGTCCAGTTAAATGTATCACTGCTAAAATTGGTGGTACGCAAGGTGAATTCGATTCCTGCATTTTCTACTGTGGCATCTAAATTGGACTGCAAAAGTGTAAAACCGGTTGTTCCGGGCAATGGGACTCCTACTAACTGATTGGAAGATCGGTTTTGGTACAAGGCAGCTGTGGTAAAAATACGGTCTTGCAAAAATCCCAATTCCAATGCAACTTCCAATTTTTTATTGGTTTCCCATCCAAAATTGGAGTTATAAAGCCTTGATGGTCTTAGACCTACTATTCCATTATAAATTACTCCTGTGGTATAGGTATTTAAAAATTGATAATCCCCTATTTGATCGTTTCCTGTAGTTCCATAACTGCCACGAAGTTTTCCAAAACTAAGCCATGATCTGTGCTTTAGAAAGTTTTCATTGGAAAATAACCATGCTACGCCGACTGCCCCAAAATTTGCAAATTGATTTCCCGGTCCAAATCGGCTCGAACCATCACGTCTTGCAGTTAAGTTCACAATATAACGCTGCTGCCAGTTGTAATTTAATCTTCCAAAAAAGGCTTGGTATTTATACTGGATTTCTTCATTAAGCAATACACGGGCTGTTTTTGCCGCCGCTAAATTATAAATCAGGCTATTGGAACTGAATCCTGTCCCTGATTGTTGCAGCCGATCAGTAATCTGGTTTTGAAAGGTAGCCCCCAAAAGGAGTTCTAATTTTCCAGTCCCTAACTCTCTTCTCCAATTAATTTGCGGTTCTATGATCCACGAAGATCGATCTGTATTGTTTAGAAACAGAGCTGAGGTGGAACTGTCAGCGCCAAGGGCTGGATTAGCTGTGGTTGAAGGAACTATTCGGGTTTCATTGGTACTTAAATCAGTAAAGCCCAAACTGCTTTTTAGCAGCAATCCCGGCAGTACTTCATAGGAAAGCACGGTATTGGCGATCAGATCATTTGTTTTTGCTACAAAAATGGTATTGAGATTTCTGAGCGGATTTTCCCAAGTACTGTTTTCCCAGTTTAAATTCCCACTGGCATCGTACAATGCCGGAGCATTAGGGGGCAGCGAACGCGCATCATAACTGAAATCAAATGAAGGCTGGTTATTATTTTGACTTGTATAACCTGCTGAAAATGTCAATCTGAATTTTTTATCCTCAGAACGATGATTGAGACTTAGTTGAGTTCCTCCTTTTTTGTATAAAAAATCACCGGGAAAAACGGTAGATTCTGTATAATAACTTCCACTTACCAGAAATTGTGTGCTCTCAGAACCTCCTGATACAGTTCCTTGAATATTCGTTATCTCTGCTGTACCTCCCAAGAGTTCTTTTTGCCAATCAGTATTTCGATTTTGATCCCACGTTCCATTGATGTCATAATCCAATGGACCATACTCGGTAAGTCCATCGTTGACAAATGCCTTTTTGCGCATGGCTAGATACTGCTGGGTATCCATGAGTTTTAAAAATCGGGTAACGGTTCCAACGGCTGTTGAAGCAGTTATATTAAAAGTTGTTTTTCCTGCCTTTCCTTTTTTGGTGGTGATAAGTACAACTCCATTGGCTCCTCTGGAACCGTATATGGCGGTAGCATCTGCATCTTTTAGAATTTCGATGCTTTCAATCATGTCCGGATTAATACTGTTTAACGGGCTCGTAGGAGTCGGAAATGTAGTTGCGGTTCGACTCGATCCAATAGGATCAGAGGCATAAGGTACTCCGTCTATGATATACAGCGGTGCATTTCCATCGCTGCGAATACTATTTTGTCCACGAATTTTGATTTCAAAACCTCCTCCAGGAACTCCGGTACTTTGTATGACGTTGACCCCAGCCATACGTCCTTGCATGGTGGCAAGTACATTGGAGACAGGTTGGGTTTCGATGTCTTTGGAGGTTATGCGGGCAATACTTCCTGTGCGTTCGCTTGATTTTACCGAATAATAGCCTGCATTGACCCGAACTTCCTGAAGGTTTGTTGTATCGTATTGTAATTGAATGTCTACAGTTTTACGCCCTTTTATTGGGATTAGTGTAGTTTTGTAACCTATAAAAGAGACTATTAATGTATCAGAACTATTGGCAGTAATACTATATTGTCCATTATAATCGGAAATCGCACTGGAATTGGCTTTGCTCTTTATGGCAATGGTAACTCCTGGCAATACATTAGCACCATCGGTAATGATGCCCTGAATTTTATTTTGCTGAAAGTTGGACTGTTGTTGAAACGAATTGGATGATAAAACAGGGGTAAAAGACAGAAAACACCCGAAAAAAAACAGGCAATAAAGAGTCTTACCACCCTTGTAAAATGAAAAATTATTCATAATATTGGATTGGTTAATTGAAACAATGGTTGAATTAGCTATGATCCTCTATGCTAGTTTTGTCGCTGTCGTAGAGGGTCATTTTTTATGCAGTAAATTGAATAGTTATGGCATCGACTGCCAGTTTTGTTAAATCATGGGCATTAAATCTTGGTTAGTTGAACTAATTAAAATTTATTACGAGCCTAAAAAAACAATGAAGATTTGGTGCTATGAATGAAAGCTGAAGTAGTTGCTTAAGAATAAAAAAAGGCGCGGGTACTCAGCTTAAACGCTATCAAGGTACTGGTATACCCACGCACGAATAAGCGAGCCCACGCCGTAAAGCGTGAGCATCTTACTTATCATCTCGTGCGTAAAAATTACCAGTTTTTGATAACGAGATTCAAAGCGAATGCTTCAAATATTTTATATGAAGAATCGCAAAAATACATTTAATATGTAAATATGTTACAAACATAACAAAAAAAAGATAACGGTATGATATATCATACCATTAATTTTATAAATAAGTGAGAATTTTAACGAAAGCTAATAAGAACGATGTGACTGAAAAAGAAAAGTTAGGAGAAGAACTGAGAAAACTCCGTGAAAAAATACCAAGCTCAGATTATAATAATAAGGAAAACATTTCTCAACAAGAACTTGCTGATAAAAATATTGGTTTAACAAAACACTTAATTGGTACAACTGAAAGAGGTACTGCAAATCCTACGTTAGAAAAACTAATTTTTTTAGCAAAAGCATTAAATTTCAAAACTATTAATATCTTAAATGTAGAAATTAATGTAGATAAATTTATTAAAGAGAATACTGAACGGAAGTAAATAAAGTCAAATAGTGATAAATAAAGAAAAGATGCTTAGGCATCTTTTCTTATAATGTTCTTAAACTCTTTACCCTTAAAATTTTAAAAGATGCATAATACTGAAAGATGCAAAATTCGAACTAGAACTAAACCCCTCAGTGTTTTTATGAGATACAATTAAATTTCTTAATAGAGTATAAATGTCAAATTTCGTCTTTCTTAAAACAATTGTCCTCCTGAGAATTGTACGTTAAATCTAAAGGTTCCTTTTTTCGAAGTTCTTCCATAAAATATGTTGCTGGCACTCCAGTCCTTGAATAAAAAGCTTTTGTGAAACGTTCTGTACTACTAAAACCGGCTTCGTCTGCTAGTGCTTTATTATTATAATGATGAAATTTATTATCCTCTTTTAATCGGTTAATTAAGTAGTCCACTTTTAAATCACTTATGTATTTTACAAATTTCTTTCCTCTATAATGTGCTATTACTTTTGCAAGATATTTTATATTTGAACCGAATGATATTGCCAGCTTTGTTTCCGTTAATTCTTTTTCCAGAAATCTTTTACCCTTTTCAAACTTCTCTAATTGTTTTAATGTCAATGCGACAGTATCCGGATTTATATCTTCGATTCCATACTTGGTGTTTTTGGATTCAACCTTAGTAGAAGCCTGATCTTTTTTCATCAATTCATGAAATCTACGTCGGTAGAGTTTTCTGTTTCTAATATGTTGATAAATAAGTAAGACCACAAATAAAAATAAAAAAATTATTACCCCACTTTTAATAAAACTATCACGTTCTTCTTGAGTGAGTAATTTTTCAATACTTTTTTTCTGTACCAATAATTCTTTGGTGTCATAATCTTTGTGAATTCTTCCCGATACATATTTATATCTGCTTGTTAGGATACTATCTACTTTAAGTAATTTTTCAATATAGTGAAGCTGCTGTTCAGGATTGTTTTTGGATTTAAAGTAGCTGATTAGTAATTCATAATTATTGCGAAGATCCGGACGAATATATCCTTTATCTTCAAAAACTGCATCTACTTTTTTAAAATAATGTATTGCTATTTTAGGATTCTTCAGATTCCAATAGCTTTTTCCAATATAAAAATACCCAACAGCTTCATTTCCAAAATCTTTCTTTTTTTGAATAACCTGCAGTGAATAATTTATTTTGTTAATAGCCGTTGCATAATTGCCTCGGAAATACTGATTGACTCCTTCCGAGAGAATGAAATACTCCCGCATTTCATCATTAGCCAATCTTTTGCCCTCCTCCAGTCCTATTTCATTTATCTGTGAGCATAACCCATAATTACCGATTCTATTATAACATAAACCCAGAGAATGTAATGAATTCAAATAGCCTCTGTCATTATTCTCTTTATTCTCCTTATTCTCTTTATTCTCCTTATTCTCTTTAAAGTAGATTATACATTCCTTAAACAAAGAAACGGCCTCATCATAAAACCCTAGAAAATATTTTATGTTGGCAATATTATATTTGGTCTTATAGATCAAATACTTGTCATTAGTTTTGGAAATATAACTATTTGCAATAAGATAATTATCCAATGCATAATTAAGTTTTTTCCGGGAATAGTATAAAATTCCCTTTGAAAGATAGGCAGAACCAATCAAAGCATTGTCCTTTGACTTTTTTGCAGTGTAAATCATACTGTCTGCATAGGTTAGTTTTAAATTTTCAGGCGAGTGATGGAGGTAGTTTTTATATCCATTCACGACCTCTTCCGAATTCTTTTCTGTTTTTGATTTTACCAGAAAAGATTTAAGATACAGCGATTTTTTAAAGCTATCATTTTGAGATTCTTCTATCCTATCGAAGAGATAATCGTAATCCTTATTTCGAAGTGTGTCAGGAATTTTAAAATGGATTTCCTGAGCGTAAATTTGATCTCCCAAACAAAGAGAGAGTAAAAAAAGATACTTTCTAATCATAATTTGAATTCAAGTGAGACATTATTTCCTTTGCAAAACCATTTTTATAGCCTAGAAATCAACTTTTAAATAGCCTTACGAACATTTTTTCAAAAAAAAAGCGTCTCAAATATAACATAAACAATTGAAAGTGAGTGTCTTTTTGTACGAAAAAAGGCATGCGGATATCTGAGAAATCCGTACTGTTTTTCTCAGAAATCCGAAAACAACTTTTTGCAGGATAAAAAAATGCCTTTTAGATTTGCCTCGAATTCAAAAGCAAAAACATTTAGCATCGTGCTAAATTAAAGTTCTGCTTACCCGGGTGAAATGAACTGACTACAGTTGTAGTCCGTAACATTTTACACATTTTAATCATGAAAAACATTTCATTCTCATTAGTAATTTTATCCTTACTAATCGTTTCCTGTACTACAGATAGTATTGATACTGTCGAAAGTATCAATAACAAAGTCAATAATACCGAATCAGAAAAAACAGCACGTTTGGTACAAGACTTAACCCCTGAAAATCCAGCAAACATTTATGACTTAGCCGGTAAACTGCACAATGATATCCTTGATGTTTATTTGGCAGGTAACTATCACCACACTACACTTGCGCAAATCAGTCAACAAATTGAATCCATTGCTGCTGCCAACAACAATTTACTGCTTTTAGATACAGGAATAAATTTGCCCGTTAATCTTAACATAATACAAGAAATTGTAAATAACCCTCAGGTTAAACTAGATCAAGCTATTGTAAACTCCACGATGACAAGTGCCGCAAAAGATAGTCTTTCCAGTTTTATGAGTAATGTGATTTTATGGAACAATCAGTCCTATGAAGAAATTTATGAGTCCATAATATCGTATGAATCAGATGTAATATCCAATCCAACATTTAATAACGAGGATAAAAGAATTATCCTCACTACTTCTTCTATAATCAGATATTCAATCTACTATGAGATAGTAGAAAAGGATAAAGATTGGGATACCTCTACTGGTCACCGTGTTGCAGGACTAATTGGTGCTATTGACAATTCGTCTCTTGCGATAAAACGCTCACTTGTGACAGGAATTATGATACATAATCTAATATTGGAGTGATGATGTATTTTATCTATTGTTATGAAAAAGAAATAATATACACCCTCACTGTGTTTCTGATTCTTTTCAATCTGGTTAGTCTTTATTTCATCGTAGATCTATTCTCTTATGATGAAATAAGAGGCTATCTCACAAATGGCGAGATAAAAATTGATAGCCCGCGTACTATGGCCTATCTCCTTTTTGTGAGCGGTATGTCAAATTTACTTTTTGTTATTGTTACATTGATGGCAAGGTTTTTTTCTGAGTAAGCTCTCATCAACTTAAATCCCTATGAATTAAAATTTATTTAACTCATTGCAATTCTAATTTTATAAAAAAGCATTTGTTGTGGTAAGAAAAAATTCAAAATATCATCATATCGGTCTGCAAGTCTACATTCTTGAGAAATTAACATCTAAAATTGATTTTACTAAGCTATTTAATGCAAATCATTTCTCTATACTGCTTGTGAATTCTGGTTCTTTATTTATACAAATAAATGATAAAGAAGTTACTGTTTCAGTCAATGACATCCTAGTGATACCAAGAAAGACTTCATGTGAAATCTTGGCTATGAGTAACCAATTACAAATTTGTCTGCTATCTTTTACAACAGATTTTGTTTTAGAAAATAGTATCCGAAGACCTCATATTGGGTATTTTGAATTTTTTATTACCAAATTATCTTCCAAAATATTTCTCAAAAACAAAGACGCAGCATTGCTAATTGATTCTTTGATGCTAATTAATAGTAAAGTATTGCACCCCAAATCTCACATTTATAAAAATGAGACAATCCTTTTTAGTTTTAATTTGTTATTATATGAACTAGCAGGAATCTATCACAGGTCATCGTGGCATATATCTCTTCATCATTCGAAAAAGGAAAAACTGGTGATACAATTTTTTAAAATTTTAGAAATGAATTGTAAAGAACAACACGGTGTAAAATATTATGCAAATACTTTAGAGGTCACTACGGATCATCTTAGCAAAACTGTAAAACAAGTTACCCAAAAAACGGCTAAGCAATTTATCGAAGAAGCGATTGTCCTTGAAGCAAAAATTTTGCTTCAAAACAATCATTTAACCATTTTATATATAGCAGAAGAATTGCAATTCACCGACTCTTCCGCTTTCAGTAATTTTTTTAAAAAGCATACTTCCCTGTCACCCACCGAATATCGGACACGATTAAATCTCCATTAAATACCGTACAATATATGTTTTGACCGGGTTAAGGATGTTCTACAAGCATTGATTTAGAGTACTCTCGATTGCAAGTCGAGAGAAGTATTTACTAAGTAAAAGTAAAAAAAATGACTCAAACCTATCTTTTAGAATGGATGGATTTAACGGTGACCTCAACCCTTAATCCCAGTAAAACTGATCTCACTATGATTACTCCAATTCAATCCAAAGCGATTATAAAAAAAGCAACCGAGCAAACATTTTTAATTCAGTCACAATTTACGGTACAGGTTTTTTCGCTTACAAAGGAGAAACAAATAAAAATATTAGTTGGGAATTATTATTCATCGTTGCTATTTCTTTTGGATAAAATCACAGAAATAAATAGTAACAATGATGAGCATAGAGAACATTTAAAAGAGGTTACAACTACTTTAATTTCTTGTTTGGATGAATTAATAACTTTTATAGAATCAAGATTTGCAAACTATTTAAATAAGCCCTTTCCAATTGTTAAAAAGAAAACAAATGAGTCCTCTATTGTAGACTCTGCTTCAGGTAAAGTTTTATGCAAACTCTCGACTGATCAGACAGCCTTAATACTTAGAGCATCCGATGAACTAAAAATTCTTATTTCAAAATCAATGAATCATTTATTTAAAACAATCGTTCCTTTTCTATCCACTCCAAATAAAGTGGATCTTTCCTATAATGCCATGCGCAGCAAGGCTTACATTTTTGAAGAAAGGGACAAGCAAATAGCAATTGAAACATTGGAACGTATGATTAAGCAAATTAAAGAATATTAACTAAATAATTTAAAACATGAAAAAGCTATCTTACATTTTAACCATCTTGACTCTGGTAATTACAAGCTGTCAGCCTAAAAAGCTAGATGAGAAATTGGCCGCTGTCCTTATTAAAGAAAAAAAACATTATCCTACTATTGTAGATCATGATATTTTCTGCGGTGATCCCGCACATGCTTTTACCATTTTTAAATCCGGACTTGTAGAAAAAGGGTTTGTTAAAGTACTTCAAACCAGAAAATTTGGTGATACAACGGCTTTTGTTAGTTTTAGCGTTACAGCAAAACCGTACCTACTGCCAACACCTGCAACGGATAAAAAACATAAAATTCAACGTGTAAAAGTTGCCGATGAAGAATTTGGAGCAATTAAATCAATCAGGATTATGAGTTCCGGTAATAAAGCAATTATGGAATACACTACAATTCGAAAAAAGAATATTTTTGCTGCTGCAATTAAAAATGGCTTGAAAGACACACTTAGTCATGAAGTGTATTTTATACGAGCTGATGATGGCTGGCAGCTCATGGATAAAAAGTCTGAAATTGAATTTTTATCTTATTAGAATATGAAAATTATCTTCAAATTACTGAGCTACTTCAATTGTAAATTTTCACGTCTTCAATAAATACCAAGTTAGTAACTATATAAATCTATCAAAATAAATTCATTTAAACCTTTCATTTACAGATTGTTACCAACCTGTTCGCAAACCATTTCAAGCATGATTTAGAGGGAATTTCAATGAGATAAATACTTAGAAATTATTTTATTTCAATTTCAAAAAAGTAAAAAAAATATAGCAAAAATATTTCTTATATTCGCTTGAAGAAAAGCTAACTTACTTCATAAATACAAGTGAAAAAAGTTGTATTTATCCTATTGTATGGCTGGTATTAACGAGTTGCAAGCAAGCCGAAGAGCCAACTGCACATTTAGTTTTTTGTTGACACGAAATTCAACGTATAAAACCAAATGTGCTGTTTTTTTTTGCCAACCCTCGAAATGTAAAACAAAATATAGAAATATGGACTTTAATAAAATAAATATAGAGTTGAAGAATGAACGATTGATATTAAACCCAATTTCTCAAAATGATAGAACATTTATAAATGAAGTGTTTGAAGATAAAGATATAAAGCATTATTATATAGTACCAAAGGAAGCCCAACAAGATTACAGAAAACTAGTCGACTATTGGTTGAATGATAATAAAAATGGAGCAGGTGCTTGTTGGATAATTTCTGAAAAAGGTACTAGCATTTTTTCCAGAAATAAGCCTTGTGGGTTTATTACATTTGAATTTAGAGACACATTAAAAAATGCTCGAATTAGCTATGCAATACTTCCAAATTTTAGAAAAAAAGGTATTGCGACTTTGGCATCAGAGCTAATTATTAATAAGTTAAAAGAACAGGAAGTTTTGACGGTTGAAGCTGACATTGACCAAGATAATTTAAATTCTGAAAAAGTTGTCGATAAGCTCGGCTTTACAGCTAATAAAGGACATGCACTTATTGACCCAGAAATGCTTAGAAATGGAGAAATACGCTTTAGAGCATTATGGAAAAAACACCTTGTAGAAATAAATACTACCATTTTAAATAATCAATTAACATTAAATGCAACATCTGAGGAAATTGAACCTTTACTAAACCAATTAGTTACTGAAATAGAGACTAAAGGACAACAGCCTAGATTAATTCTTCGATACTTCTATTTATTAGGAAGAATCAAATTTATTGAAGAAAATTATGAAGAAGCTAGGTCTCTATTTGGAGAATGTAATATGACAGTAGGTAATGATGAATTTCCTGATACACACCTATATTTTTATTGGTTAGGTAGAATTAATGAAGCAGAAGGAAATATTGAACTTGCTATCTCTTGTTTTAAACAGGCAAATGAAAAATTCAATATTGATTCAACTGATGTATCAAAAAACGATATAGAAATAGCATTAAAAAAGCTAAAATAACAAACTAAATCAAGCTTTTTTTAAATGAAAAAATATTCTGCCAACTATTCTTACACTAATCATAATTTTGTTATTCAGAACTTGGCGATTCCTAGAAAAGAGTCGGGATTTTTGCCAGCAATTTTAATAATCAAAAATCTTATTCAAAGAGGTAAGCCAACCTTAATGAGCCAATACTTGCAAAGTATATATGGTTCAGTCCACAAAGATGATGAGCAATTCAAAAAACCTTTTGTTTTAATTAATCAATCAAATCTTGAGTGGCATAATACAATAAAAGGAGACAAGGGAAACAACTATTTCCCCGCAAGAATATTTTTAGAAGAGAGAATTAATGAAGATTTATCTGAGTATGATTATATAAAACAACTAATAATTCCAGAAATTGAAATTAATCAAATCACTCAACGGAATGATGAAAATTTCGAATATCAGTGTGTTGACTTTTTCTTACCTCAAGCAAATTTAGTAATAGAAATAGATGGACAACAACACAAAGAGGAAGTCGGAAGAGTTATTGATTCAATCAGAGACAATCATTTAATCCTATCAAAGATTTTAACCGTTAGAATTGATACAAAAGATTTAGAGGCGAAAAATGAAACTTATTTTGAAAAAATAGAACAAATAAAAAATCAACTTGATAAATATTCAAGATTTCTGAATTTATACAAAACAAATTTCAATCTCAGCTTTGCTGAGATTTCAGAAGAAACGAAAAAAACAAAATTATTGCCTACAGCAATAATTCGTTTTCAAGTTTTGATTCTGGAATTACTCGAAAGTGGTAAAATAAGTCTTGAAGATGACAAATGGATATTTGAAGTTAAAAACCAAGACGTAAATGGATACGAAAATCATTCAATAGAAGATATATTTGAATGGCTTCACCATTTATTAAAATTGCAAAAAATCACATTTAATGAACCGCAATTTGAAATTAAAAATGTTCAAAATTTCAGCAATGCAAATTGTATTAAGATAGATTTTAGCCTTTTACAACGTTGGACTGACCAAAACTTGCTAAATGAGGAAATCATTTATCTACGAACAGATTATTTAGACTTATTTCATAATCGAAATAAAGACAAATTAGACCGAATTAATTATTTTAAACTTAGTACTTCTACAAAATATAATTACAAGCTTATTTTTAATGAAGAATCTGATGATTTAGAGAACTTAGAATTTTTCCTTAAAAATATTTTTGGATATGATAAATTCAACAATGGTCAAATTTCAATTATTCAAAACATTCTAGAAAACAATACAACAATTGGATTATTACCAACAGGTGGCGGAAAATCTTTGACCTACCAACTTGCTTGCCTTTTACAGCCTTGCATTAGTTTTGTAGTATGTCCTATCAAATCTTTAATGTATGACCAAATAAAAGACCTTGACCAAGCATACATTCAAAATATTGAATCAATAAATAGTGATGTAATTGGATCTGAACGAACGGAGATATTAGACAATTATACCAATGGGAAATATTTCTTTGTTTTTATTTCGCCTGAAAGATTTCAAACAAAAGATTTCAGAGAAAGATTAGTAGCAATAAATTCACAATTAAATTTTTCATATGCTGTTATAGATGAAGTTCATTGCTTATCAGAATGGGGACACGATTTTAGAACTTCTTACTTAAACCTTTCAAACACTATAAAACAATATTGCCCTTCAATAAACTTCTTGGGATTAACCGCAACTGCATCTGTAAATGTATTAAAGGATATTCAGTTAGAGTTTAATACTGACCAACAAAATGTAAAAACTCTAACCGATTATACTCGACCAGAATTAGAATTTATTGTTATAAATGATAATAGTAATAAATATCAAGAAATTACAACTATTATAGAAAATCACAATCAAAAAGATAATATTTTTGATTTAAGTTCTGAGAATCCCAAATGTGGCCTCATTTTTACACCTTTTGTTAATGGAGCAAATGGCTGTTTTGATTTGTCAAATAAACTAACTACTAACTTTAATATTCCTGTAAAATTCTATTCAGGTTCAAAGCCTACGAATTATCAAAATGAAGTAGATTTTGAGAAGTATAAAATAAAGGTTCAAGATGAATACAAACAAAACAAGTTCACTTTATTGACAGCTACTAAGGCTTTTGGTATGGGAATTAATAAAAAAAATATAAGCTTTACCGTTCATTATGGAATGCCAGCATCAATGGAATCGCTTTATCAAGAAGCAGGTAGGGCTGGCAGAGATAAAAGTAATGCAAAATGTTACGTTTTATTAACTGAAGAAAATCCCGAAACTGATATTGAAATAATATTTAATCCAGAATCGTCTTATGAAGAAATTCAATCATTAACTGAAAAAGTAAAATGGGATGGTCAAGATGTCTTTCGTCAAATCTTTTTGTATCAAAATGGATTAGACTCAATATCTAAGGAATTAGAACTTGTAACACTACTCCACAATACATATTCAGAAACAGGAACATCTAAAGTTGTATATGCAACAAATTTAGGTTCAAACAAAATAAAAGTTGAAAAAGCCATTTACCGTTTATCAAATTTAGGCGTTATTTTAGACTGGACTGTTGATGACTTTTTTAATGGTGTGTTTACAGTTAAATATAACAACTTCTCGGAAAAAAGCATAGAATCTACTTTGCTCAAGTTTATAAAAAAATATATTGATGACTTTGAGTTTGACAACCATTTAGACAGAATAAAATACACAAATATCTTAAATGATAAAGAGTTGCCGAAATTTGAACGTTTAGTAAAAATATTACTTCAATGGTCTTATGATAAATTTGGAACAAACAGAAGAGAATCATTAAAAAACGTTTACGAAAACTGCTTAAAATATGATAATACAACTGAAGGAAAAGAATCTTTTAAAAAGTCACTAGAAGCATATTTTAAATTTACAGAAGCAACTTATGTTTTACAACATATTGCAGAAAACAACAATAAAGATATTTCTAAATGGTTTGAAGTGTTTTATGATGAAAATAATAATTTTATAAATAAAGATTCAATAATCGATTTAAAAGGGAATTTACAACGCTTTTTAGAGAGTTTTCAATCTAATACAGGGCTAAATCTAATAAATGGTTTAACTAACTTGCTTTTAGAAGAATCGCTTAATAAAATTGAAGAACAAAGGTTTACAAAATCATTCGATACAATCTCAAATTACGAAGAATCAATCTTTGATTACATTATTGACCACATTATTGAAGTATCGAAAAAGCTAGACCAAAAAGGAAAAATAATGCTGTTGCAATTCTTATATAAATTCAGCAAATCGGAAGAAGACAAAATAAGATTTGCAAAAGAATTAGGAGACACAGAAACTCTACTCTTACATTATAACAATAGACTTAAAATCATTAATAAAAATATAGAATATGGATTTAGAAAAATTGGATAGCATTGTAAATGAATTAGAACATAATTCCCAACAACTAAAAGGTTTTACTGCTGTTTATTCGGAGATAAGTACACTTCAATCGAATATTAGTCGAAACTTGGAATTAATAGAAGAGAATAATAAAAGTTTAAACTCAATAAGTGATGTAATCAAGCAGAAGACAGAAGAAAATACAGAACAACTAAAAGTTGCCAACGATTTTCTTGAACAAAAAATTGGAGAGATTTATAAAGACAATAAAGCATTCCAAAAAGAACTAGATGCAATGCTTATTACTAGGCTTGATAAACACAAATCTGATATTCAAATAGAAATTAGAAACGAAGGAACTCAAATACAACGTGCATTTGAAACTACTCTTAATTCTAACTTTAATTCAATGGAATCTAAAATCAAAGAGCAGTTTAATTTACAGTCTAAGGAATTAAGAACAATGAAAATTTTACTAGTTGTTACAATTGCTATTGGAATTGGTTTAGGAATTGGACTTTACTTGAAATAAGCATCGCATGAAGCCATACACATTTGCAATTCGCACCAGCCAACAAACAAAACCAAAATTGCAAAAGAGTATGTATTTGCCAACGCTACAAACAGAACGAAATGAAATGAAGACCAGTTTACAACGGATTTGTGCAATTGGCACAATGGAAAGTTGGTTTTATATTTGGGGATAATTAGCAAATCCGAAAACAGGGCTTTATCTAATCCTAAACCCAAGCTAGTAACAGAACTTTGGAAGTAATGTTACTGCATAAAATCCAAAAAAATCTGATAAAAGAAAATATATATTTAGAAGAACTTCTTCAGACAATATCCGAAAATCAATATGTTGGATTGGGAAATCCTAACTCCAAAATATTATTTATAGGAAAAGAAGCTGGAGCTGAAATTGAAGAAGAAATGTTTCACGGAAGCGCTAAATCTTGGAGAGAAAAAGAATTTAATTATTCTGAAAGATATGTTCCAAAAGAAGCAAAAATTAGAAACTTAAATCATACTTGGCAAAGATATCAAAAACTATACGATTGTATTTTATCAAATTTAAATATAGAATTTAATAAAAAAGACAAATATGAAATCAGTTTTATTGAAAATATATTTACAACAGAATTAAGCAATTTACACGCACCAAACACAAAAGACGCAAAAAAGCAAGAGAAGTTTGGACAAGAACTAAAATTAAGAAAAATAGAGTTTCTCAAAAGTAAATTTATTGCAGATTTTCAAATAGTTATAATATTCGCCAGTGATAATAAATATATAGAAACATATCCAGGAGAAATCTGTGAGTTATTCAATGTGAAATTTATTAAATTACATAATCCAAATGCAAAAGATAAAATTTGGATACATTCAGAAAATGAAACTGGAATAAAACCAAAATTATTAATTCACACAAGACAATTGACAAATAGAATTACTAACGAATTAATACCAAATATTTGTGATGTTATTGTGGCTTTTTTGAAAACGAATTCAATACAATTAGAAAAACAATAGAAAAACAGACACTACTGCGAACAGTCGTTTGGCATTGTCTAATTTTATTTTTCAATTATTCTTGTTTCAAAATCTATTTTTCAGCATTTTAGAACAGAAATAACTATCCTAAAATAATACATTTTTTCATCTAATTAGCCTTCCACTCGGGAGGCTAATTTATTTTTTTTACATTTTTTTTATTTTTTTCTCCTTGATTTTACTGGGGGTACAACGGGGTACAACTGGGGTACAACAAAAAGTTGTACTTGTAGCAGTTTGTTATCTATTGTTCCTTTGCCTTGTAATGATGAAGATCCGGATTTAGAAACCAGGATTGTGAGAAACTAATGTAGAACGATAAAATGAAGAGCGTATGTTTATAAACATTTCATGGGGTAATTACATAGTTGTAGTTATTCTGCTACTGGCAAGTTGGTATTTATTTGTTGGATTTCGATTTTATTTTGATGACCTCAAAGAAGTCATATCAGGAAAGCGAAAATTTCAATTTCGCAGATTAGGAGATCCAGATTACGGAGTCTTTCAATCGGAAGAAAACCATCAGCAGACACCTGACCCTATTGCAAGCCAGCCTAGGTTTGGAGAATTCGACACCACCTTTCAGGATGTTGATGCTTTAGTAGCCCGACTAAAAAGTTTTATAGCTGACGCTGCAAAAAGAAAACTAGTCAAACAAGAATTCCTGGACTACATCCAATTGATTTTTAAAGAATATCCTTCTGTAAAAGATTCTGCCTTTCGCTCCTCAGTAAGTGAGCTGATTGTGACAGAATGCAAAACACTTGACTCTATATCTGTAACCCAGGCAGAAGCGGAAGGTTTATGGAACGAAAAAATCTAAAACAATATAACGGAGGAGCTGTCCCTGTCCGTCCCGGCGCAGTATGACAGATGTAACAGGAAAGTGGAACTGCGACAGCGGCAACACCTCCGTTTTTTATCTGAATTTTTAAACTTTAAAAATAATGTGTGATGAAAAAGTGGAACTGGAATTTTAAAAAGTTTATACCTCAAAAAATGAACCGTATTAGTATTCTCCTGGCGCAAATCCTTTTTGTGATAAGCTATGAGACTTTTGCTCAGGATGGTCTGGCAGGAATCAATGAAGCCAACCAACAGGTTAGAAGCTATTTTGATGCCGGTACAGAACTTATGTATGCCGTTGGAGCATTACTGGGTTTAATTGGAGCCGTCAAAGTATATCAAAAATGGAATGCAGGTGATCCCGATACCGGAAAAGTAGCCGCCGCCTGGTTTGGCAGTTGTGTTTTTCTTGTAGTAGTCGCTACAGTAATCAAATCCTTCTTTGGAATCTAAAGGCTGTCGTCATGGAAGATCTACTCAAAGAAAAGTTATGGTTTTATATTATCCATAACAATCCTGATTTGATGTTTACCCTACAAGACAGCTACGATGTATTGGGTTATCTCAATGAAAAGGTAAATGGAATAAAATCCATACTCGAGGATATGTTATCTGAGGGTACACCCCAATATATCATCGAAGAAATTTGTCTCAATGTACTTACCGAAGATCTAAAACCTTCTCGTTTTCTATATCTCCGTTCCCTACTTTCCGAAGAGTTTGAGAAAACCTATGCCGCTTTTCAGGAATCCGGTATTCTCACTTATGAGGTAATCAACCTTATAGAAAGTTGCCAGCCAATTTTTGAAGCTATCGGTTTTACAAAAGAAAATGAAGAAGATCCCACTTTGAGAAATGTCCTTATTGGTCAGATTGCTGACTATCTGAGTTGAGCTATTTATAGCAGTGTGTAGTATGAAAAGGAGTAATTATGGCGTACAATCTATCCCAAAAACTAAGTGCAAACATCGAGGCGATTACCATTGCAATGCAATGGCAGCATGGTGCTATTTTATCGGAGGAAGCAGTTACCGCGCTTAAATCCTATGCAGGCTTTGGAGGAATCAAGGCTATACTTTATCCAAACGGCACTACCGAAGACTGGATAAAATCAGGAGCGACTACCGAAGACCTGAAACTGCATTCAGAGATGACTCGTCTGCACGGCTTATTACAGGACCATTATTCTGAAAAGGATTATAACAGGGTTGTTTCATCACTTCGTAACAGTGTACTAACGGCATTTTACACTCCGCAAATTGTTCCCAAAACCTTATATTCCGTTTTAAATGAACAAGGCATTAGTCCTAAAAGATTATACGAACCATCGGCAGGTTCGGGTATTTTTATCACAGAAGCAGACAATGCTTTTCCAAATTTGGAACAAGTTACTGCCGTGGAAAAAGATCAGTTAAGCGGACTCGTGCTTTCGGCATTAAACAGTACGCTGACAACAAAAAACACCACACATATCATGGGATTAGAGGAATCTCCAACAAATGATAATGATAGTTATGATCTTGTAGTGAGCAATATTCCCTTTGGTAATTTTTCAGTTTATGATCCGGCTTATCCCGATAAATCAATTTCCGGAAAAATTCATAATTATTTCTTTGCAAAAGGGCTTGATAAGCTCGCTGATGGTGGTCTTATGGTCTACATCACGACGGACGGTTTTTTAAACAGTCCTTCAAATCAAAGTGTACGTGAGTATCTTTTTCAACATGCAGATTTTGTAAGTGTAGCGGTTATGCCGGATAACCTGATGAAGGAAACCGGAAATACAGAGGCTCCAAATCATTTGCTGATTGTTCAGAAAAATGAGCACAAAGAAAAGTTGTCTGACAGTGAAAATGAACTGCTGCAAACTCTCGAACTGGAAAATGAGTTTGGAAAATACAATATTAATAAGTACCTGAACCACAAATCAGAACTCCTAATTGGAGATGAAGTGTTTGCCGGTAAAAACCAATATGGTCAGGCGCATCAAAGCGTTAGACAAAGTGGCGATATTAATTCCATTGAAAATTCTCTGGCGCAAAATATTACCAGTGGACTGAAAGATAATTTCAGTTTAGAGCGCTTTTTATTGTCTCAAAAAGCTAGTATTGTTCAGCAGCCTAAAATATCCGGGGGGAAATTCACCTACCTGCCCATGCCAGAAAGCAAAGCAAGTGGTGTTTCCGTACAGTTAGGCTTATTTGATACTGCACCGGCTGAGAATATCAACCGAGCAATGGATTATATCAATCTGCTCGATGAAACGATAGTGGACAAAAAAACGGCAAGAATACTTAGCACCATACGTACCACTGATAATCCATCACATGAAAATGTCGTACTCATTGCCGCCAAACAAAATAAGTCCAATCGGTATTTCTATAAATTATATTCTAATGTAAAAGAAATTGATAGTTTTTCAGCCAATTGGATGAATGGTGGATTACTGCCTCATGAATTATTGGCTTTGTCCAATACGCTACAGCAATATGATCATGCCTATGTATATGAAGGAGATAGAACACTTGAATCTGCCTTTAATTTAGAAAGACAGCTTTATGAAGAAAATCTTTCATTCAAACCATTCTACAAAGAAGGAACACTGGTTCGACTTGGAGAAGCTGTTGGAATTATAAGTGATATCAATGGCGAACACAAACAGGCTTTTTTTCAGCCCTTAGCATCACAAGGCAATCTTAAATTTTACGATTCCTATATTGTTATTCGCGATAATTATCTGGATTTATTTGAAAAAGAACAATCGGATAAAGCTGCAAGTAAAGAAATTAGAGCAAATCTGGATAAGCATTATACCAAATTTGTTTCTCACTATGGTATTCTTAACAGTGCCGAGAATCGCAGGTTAATTATGCAGGATTCCGCTTTCGGTTTCACCATCCTTTCTTCACTGGAACGTAAGGAAGGAGAACGATATGTAAAGTCCGACATCCTAAGTGAATCTATCGTAAAACAACAAGAACGTTATTATACAGACGATCCGGTTGAAGCTCTTGCCAGATGCCTCAACGAAAAAGGAACTGTTGATTTAGGATTTATAAGCGCTGCAACCGGACTTGAAGAAAATGAGGCGATAGAACGTTTAAATCAGCATATTTATCTAAATCCCATGCATCAGGATTGGGAGACATCAGACCTCTATCTAAGCGGTAATGTCGTGGAAAAATTACAGCAGGTTAAACAGGCAGTACAGCAATATCCCGAAAATACACAGTATTATAAAGGAATGCAGGCATTGGAAAAGGTACAGCCTGAGCGTATCCCTTTTGAATTACTCGACTTTAATCTTGGTGAACGATGGATACCAATCCATTACTATGAAAATTTTGCCGGCCAATTATTCGATCAGGCAACTGAAATCAGTTATTTCCCATCACTGGACACCTTTAAAGTTAGTACGGGACATAATACCAAGATTGACAGGGAATTTGCAGTAACCCCAAAAAGTGGGAGAACCACTTATGGCTACACCATATTAGAACATGCTCTGGAAAACACGGCCCCGTTTTTTACCTATGAGGTGGATGGACCATCAGGCAAACCGATACGATTACCTGATAATGAAGCCATTCAATTGGCACATCAAAAAATTGAAAACATCCGTAATGGATTTATTGATTGGCTGCAGGAATTGCCTATTAGTGATAAGAATGATTTGGAAAGTCTCTATAACAATACTTTTAATTGTTATGTATTACGTGAGTATGACGGAAGCCATCTGAGTTTTCCGGGTTTGGATAAAAAAGCACTTGAAATTGAAGACTTATACAGTTCTCAAAAGAATGCAGCCTGGCGTATCATTCAGAACCGAGGCGCTTTAATTGATCATGAGGTTGGACTTGGTAAGACACTCACTATGATTGTGGCTGCCAATGAAATGAAGCGATTAGGAATTATTCACAAACCTGCAATACTTGCGCTACATGCCAACGTGGATCAAATAGCATCCACCTATCGCAAGGCATATCCTAATGCAAGGATTTTAGCTCCTGGAGAGAATGATTTTACTCCGGCTAAAAGAATGAGACTCTTCCATGAAATCAAAAATAACAATTGGGATTGTATCATTTTAACGCACGATCAGTTTGGTAAAATTCCACAATCACCGGAAATCCAAAGAGAGATATTACAAAATGAACTGGACAATGTAGAACGGGATCTTGATACGGCAAAAGATTTAGGAGGTGATATCTCCAAAAAAATATTAAAAGGTCTTGAAATACGAAAAAACAATCTTGATGGCAAACTAAAAAAAGTACTTAGCGATATAGAAGATAAAAAAGACAGCGGCATCAATTTTAGAGAAATGGGTATTGATCATCTGTTTGTGGATGAATCACACAAATTCAAAAACCTAACCTTCACTACCCGCCATGATCGTGTTGCCGGCATTGGAAATATGCAAGGAAGCCAAAAGGCACTTAATATGTTGTTTGCGGTGCGCACGCTTCAGGAGAAATTCGATTCGGATCTATGCGTGACCTTTCTTTCGGGAACTCCTATTTCCAACAGCCTTACCGAAATGTATTTGCTTTTTAAATACCTGCGTCCTAAAGAAATGGAACGCCAACGTATTGAAAATTTTGACGGTTGGGCATCCGTCTTTGCCAGAAAAACGACTGACTTTGAATTTTCAGTGACCAATGAGATTATAGCCAAAGAACGTTTTCGCCATTTTATTAAAGTTCCGGAACTGGCATTATTCTATAATGAGATTACGGATTATAAAACCGCGAAACATATTGATCTGGACAAACCTGAAATTGATGAAAAGCTGGTCAATATAAGCCCAACGCCCCAGCAAAGTGAGTTTATAATCAATCTCATGCAGTTCGCAAAAACCGGTAATGCAACCCTGATCGGAAGAGCACCTCTTACCAGAGAAGAAGATCGGGGAAGAATGCTAATAGCCACCAATTACGCTAAAAAGATGGCTGCCGATATGAGGCTTATAGATGAACGGTACGCAGATCATCCTAACAATAAAGTCAACACCTGTGCTCGAAATATATCAGAAATGTACAATGCTTCGACTATACACAAAGGAACACAGATTGTCTTTTCAGATATCGGAACACCAAAGCAGGATGCCTTCAATATGTATGATGCTCTTAAAGAAAAACTGATAGCAGATTTTAATATTCCTGCGGATGAGATTACCTATATCCACGATTGGACCGATAAGAAGAAACCAGAGTTATTTTCTAAAATGAACACAGGTGAAATACGCATTCTTTTGGGCAGCACCGAAAAAGCTGGAACCGGGCTTAATGTACAAAAGCGTGTTGTAGCCATGCACCATTTAGACATTCCCTGGAGACCATCTGATTTAGGACAACGTAACGGTCGGGGCGGCAGACAAGGCAACGAAGTCGCTAAACAGCATTATGGCAATGAAGTAAAGAATTTCATTTATGCTACCGAGCAGTCACTGGACAATTATAAGTTCAATCTACTCAAGAACAAACAGACTTTTATCAGTCAGATGAAAAACTGTGCACTTAATGTCCGGTCTATTGATGAGGGCGCAATGGACGAGCAAAGCGGAATGAATTTTTCAGAATACATCGCGTTACTATCAGGGGATACCTCTTTGCTGGAAAAATCGAAATTGGAGAAAAAAGTGGCGGTGATGGAAAGCCTTAAAAAAGCACATTACAAGGAAATTTCAAGAACTAAATATCAGGTGGAGTACTTATTGGAGGAAAAAACAGTCACTTCTAAAAAATTGGATAAGCTATCTGCTGATGAGGGTTTTTATAAAAAGAACCTGAAATATGAACCTGAGGGTTCTAAAGCAAATCCTATACAATTATATGATTTTAAAGTAACGGATCCTGAAAGCATAGGCAAACAAATTATAGAACTCTATAAACACTGGAAACCTCCCGAAGGAGAAAACGAATCCAAAGAGATTGGAAAATTATATGATTTTGGACTTTATATAAAAAGAGAGCGCGAAGCGTATCAAAATGATGGTCTATATGAGTACCGCTATTCCAACAGCTTTTATGCACAGCGTTTAGAGGATGGAATCAAATACACTTTCAATGGAGGAACCCCAAATGTGGACAATCCAAAACTGGCAGCCCGCCATTTCCTTAATGCCATTGACCGGGTGGAACATCTAAGGGACAAGTACCAAAAGTCCCTGAATGACATAGAAAATCAGTTACCGGAATTGCAACAATTAACTACAAAAGCTTTTAGTAAAGAGCATGAATTGCAGCAAATGAAAAGCGATCTCGCTAGTTTGGAAAGGGAAATAGCCTTAAAGATTCAAGAAAACCAACTCAAAGAAAACAATCCGCAAGAGGTCATTATTAGTGATGAAACTTCAAGCACTAATTCAGTTCCGGTTATTCAATTACCAATAAAGAATACTGAAGAATCACAACATTTTAAAGTCCCGGACAGAGAAAGTGATAGATGGCAGCAACAATCCTTTTCGGAAATGAGACGAAGCAACAAGATGAAATTTTAAAATAAATACCATGTCAAATAGTGTCTATCAAATCAACAAGGGAATTAACCAAAGTGTGGAGTTCAAGGGGTTAAAAGCACAGTACATCTGGTACTTGGGTGGTGGTGTGATTGTGCTTATGATACTATTTGCCATCCTGTACATAGCTGGTTTGCCT
Organism: Flavobacterium aquidurense; assembly: GCF_002217195.1. Lineage (NCBI taxonomy): Bacteria > Pseudomonadati > Bacteroidota > Flavobacteriia > Flavobacteriales > Flavobacteriaceae > Flavobacterium > Flavobacterium aquidurense. Next base: position 228,307 of record NZ_MUGR01000004.1, read on the forward strand.
TCACTTATCTGTATAGGAATAATTGGTATTTCAGGAACATTGTGGGTTTTGAAAATTTATAAGATGAGCCGCCAATACGGAGAATTCGGGATGATGAAGGCGCTCGCGAAACGACAGGTTCCCAAAGCAGTGAAGTCACAGAGCAGAAAGGTTTTTATGATGCAGAAATGAAATTTACTCAAATGAAGTGAGTGGTAAATAAAAAGGATGATGGAAAAGATGATAGATGATATTTTACCGATTATGGATGTAGAGCACAATTGCATCCTGTCCAAACAAGGAGATGTAACAGTGGTATTCAAGGCAGAACTGCCCGAGATATTTACTTTGTCGGATCAGGAATACGAGGCGTTTCATCAGGCATGGCTCAAAGCCATAAAGCTGCTTCCTAAATTTAGCGTGTTCCACAAACAGGACTGGTTTATAGATAGTAAGTTTGAGCCTGATTTTACAAGTGAAGATTCTAGTTTCCTGACCCGAAGCAGTGAGCGTTTTTTTAATGGGCGTCCATTTCTGGATCATTCATGCTATATTTTCCTGACCAAAAAACCGGTAGGAAGAAAATCCTCCAGTTCTTTATTTTCCAATTTATTGAGAACTTCTATAGTTCCGGAAGAAACATTAAAAGCGCAGTTGCGTCAGGAATTTATAGACAGTACCGGCCAATTCAGACGCATATTGGAAGACAGTGGATTTGTTAAACTAACTCGTCTTGCTAATGATCAGCTTAGAAGTCACAGCAGAAAGATTGGGATTATAGAAAGGTATTGTTTCCTTTCTGAAAAAGAAAACTCGTTTGTTTTTAAGGATATTGCTTTTGATGACGGTTTGCAGGTTGGCGACAAGCATTGCCAAATATATACTCTTGGAGATGCGGCAGACCTCCCGGCATTATGTGGTTCCCGAATTAATTATGATCGGTACTCCACCGATAAGACCAAGTTTAGCATTGGATTTGCCTCAACTCTAGGTCAATTGCTTTCCTGCAATCACATTTACAACCAGTATATTTTCATAGAGGATTTCCAGAAGACCCTGCAAAAGTTAGAAAGTAAAAGACTGCGACTGCAATCCCTATCAGCCTATAGCAGGGAGAACCTTATTGCGCGTGACGCCACTAATGATTTTCTCAATGAAGCAATCAGTCAGCAAAGATTACCAGTCAAAGCGCATTTTAATGTGCTTATTTGGACAGACAATAAAGAAGAACTCAAAGATCTAAAGAACAAAGTTTCTTCAGCACTCGCTCAGATGGATGCGGCTGCTAAGCAAGAAACTGTTGGAGCAGCTCAGATTTTTTGGGCAGGAATTCCCGGGAATTCCGCAGATTTCCCAATGAATGACACCTTTGATACTTTCACAGAACAAGCAACCTGTTTTTTGAATTTAGAAACCGGTTATCGTTCGTCGCTCAGTCCGATTGGAATTCGATTGGGAGACCGTTTGACCGGAAAACCGGTTCATGTGGACATCAGTGACGAACCTGTTAAGATGGGAATCTGTACCAATCGGAACAAATTTATACTGGGACCTTCGGGAAGCGGAAAGTCCTTTTTTACCAACCATATGGTCAGAAGTTACTATGAGCAAGGAACTCATGTTGTACTTGTTGATGTAGGACACAGTTATAAAGGACTGTGCGATATGGTAAAGGGCTACTACTTTACCTATGATGAAAAAAATCCAATCCGATTCAATCCATTTTATATCAGCGAGGGTGACTTGCTTGATACCGAGAAAAAGGAAAGTATCAAAACATTATTACTGGCTCTTTGGAAAAAAGACAATGAGACTTTCAATCGAAGTGAATATGTAGCACTGTCCAATGCGCTGCAATTGTATTATGAAAAGTTAGATGGCAATTCCGATTTATTTCCCTGTTTTGATAGTTTTTATGAATTTCTGAAAAAGGATTTTGTAACCATACTGGAGGGTGATAAGGTAAAGGAAAAGGATTTTGATGTAAATAATTTTCTTTATGTACTGCGACCTTACTATAAGGGAGGTGAATTTGATTACCTGCTCAATGCTACCGAGAACCTGGATTTATTAAAAGAACGTTTTATTGTTTTTGAACTTGATAATATCAAAGACCATCCGATTCTTTTTCCAGTGGTAACCATTATTATTATGGAAGTATTCATCAGCAAGATGCGCAAGCTCAAAGGAGTCCGTAAAATGATATTAATTGAAGAAGCCTGGAAAGCCATTGCCAAGGAAGGAATGGCAGAATATATTCGGTATTTATTCAAAACTGTGCGTAAATTCTTCGGGGAAGCCATTGTAGTAACTCAGGAAGTAGAAGATATTATTTCCTCACCGGTAGTCAAGCAAGCCATTATCAATAACAGTGACTGCAAGATATTATTGGACCAAAGTAAATATCAAAATAAGTTCGATCAAATACAGGAACTTCTTGGGCTTACTGAAAAAGAAAAAGCATTGGTATTATCTGTAAACAAAGCCAATGATCCTGATAAAAAATACAAAGAAGTGTTTATCTCACTTGGAGGCATGCAGTCTAAAGTATACCGCACCGAGGTGTCCCTTGAGGAATATCTCGCCTATACCACAGAAGAAACCGAAAAAGTAAAAGTACAGGCTTATGCAAAGAAATTTGATGGCGATATCCGAAAAGGTATTGCAGCACTTGCTATAGATCTGAGAAATGGAAACTAAACTACACTAATTATGAAAGCAAAAAAGAAAATTATGATATGCCTGTTGTGCTTTTTACTCATAAGCACTCCGGCAAGACCCGCAACGGCTGCAGCAATACCGATTTTAGAAATCGTAAAAGCGGTTGCCAAAAAGGTAATTAAGGCTATTGATCTAAGGATCCAAAAACTGCAGAACAAAACGATCTGGCTTCAGAATGCGCAGAAAAAAATAGAAAATATACTATCGAAATTGAAACTCGATGAGATTTCCGAATGGACACAAAAACAAAAAGATCTCTACAAAGATTATTATGAGGAATTAGCAAAAGTCAAATCCATTATTACCTATTATCAGCGTATCAAAGATATCAGTGAAAAGCAGGTTCGTTTGGTAGATGAATACGAAAGAGCCTGGAGCTTGTTTCAAAAGGATGCTCATTTTAATGCCAACGAACTCGATTATATGCACAGCGTTTATTCCGGGATATTGAATGAAAGCCTGAAAAATATCGATCAAATATTTTTGGTACTTGATTCTTTTACGACGCAGATGAGTGATGCCAAAAGACTGGAGATTATAAATGCAGCTGCGGATCAGATTGATGCCAATTATGATGACCTGACGCTCTTCAATCAACAGAATATTTTGTTGAGTCTTCAAAGAGCCAAAACACAGCATGATGTCAATTCGGTTAAGAAATTTTACGGAATTCCGTAATAAATCAAAAAATCATGAAAAAAATAATTTTAGTGCTTCTCTTATTAGGATTCTTTAGAGGAAATATGCTCGCACAGGCAAAACAGCAAAGGATGCTTTTACAGCAAATCGCAGCCCTGCAAACGTACATCGGATATGCTCAAAAAGGGTATTCGGTAGCCAAAAAAGGACTCAGTACTATAAACGATTTTAAGCGTGGAGAATTTAATCTTCATACTGATTATCTCACTTCACTCAAACAAGTAAACCCAAAAATTAAAAAGTATGCCAGGCTTGCCGAAATTATAGCCCTGCAGATAAAAATCATTAAAAGTTACAAAAGCTTTTACCAAAAAATCCGGCAGGATGATTTATTTCACGGAGATGAAGTTGATTATATCAAAAGGGTATTCGAAAGGGTTTTAGAAAATTGTGACGACAATATCAATGAACTTCTCACGATCGTTTCAGACGGAACCTTAGAGATGAAAGATGATGAGCGAATCAAACGAATTGATATAGTTTACCAGAACATGCTTGATAACTATGCCTTTTGCGAAAGCTTCGGTAATCAAACCAAACTGATGGCTTTATCAAAAGCAATGGAATTGAAAGAGGCAAAAACCAGCCGTGACCTGCGCGGCATAAACTGATATAGCATGAAAAAGATACTGATTATAGGAATTTTGTTTATCGGATTGTTATTTCCATATAGGATAACAGCCCAAAAACAAGAAATTCAGCAATTGATTTTGAACATAGAGAAACTGGCTCAGTTCAAACAGATCCTTAAGGACATGAAGAAGGGCTATGAAATGCTTAGTGGTGGTTATAATACAGTAAAAGATTTATCCAAAGGAAATTTCAGCCTGCATGAAACATTTCTTGATGCGCTCATGCAAGTTAGTCCCACGGTACGCAATTACAGGCGAATCGGAGATATTGTTAATTATCAGGTACAGCTTGTTAAGGAATATAAGTCAGCCTTTGGACGATTTCGGGACAGTAAAAATTTCAATGCTGAAGAAATTGGGTATCTCGAAAGAGTGTATGATAATTTATTCAAACAGAGTCTTAGGAATCTTGATGAACTAACCTCTGTCATTACTGCTAATAAAATGCGAATGTCCGATGATGAACGACTGGCTTCCATTGACAAAATATACGCAGATATGCAGGACAAACTTTTGTTCCTAAGAAACTTCAACAACAATACCGCTGTACTGGCTCTGCAACGTGCAAAAGAGCGCAATGATGTAAATGCAATGCGTAGCATCTACAATAAATAACTAAATATCCACTGTTATGATAAAGATAAATAAGGAAGTTCTACTGACTATCCTCGGGATTTTATTACCCTTTATGAGCCACGCACAAGGAATTGCAGATGACATGAACAGCCTGCATAGTGTATTGGAACAATTGTATGATGAGATGATGCCTTTGTGCAGTAACCTGATTGGAGTTGGTCAGGGGCTTGCCGGTTTTGCAGCGATTTGGTATATCGCTTCAAGGGTATGGAGGCATATTGCCAGCGCCGAACCCATCGACTTTTACCCGCTGTTCCGTCCCTTTGTTATTGGATTTTGCATTATGATTTTTCCTTCGGTATTGTACATGATTAATGGCGTTATGAAACCTACCGTTACAGCAACTGCCGCAATGGTGGAAGGATCGAATAAAGCTATTGAAAGATTGCTTATAGAAAAAGAGGAAGCGCTGAAAGAAACGGATCCCTGGAAAATGTATGTGGGTTCAACGGGAAGCGGAGATCAGGATAAGTGGTACCGATACACTCATGATAATGCAAACCCAGACGATCAGGGAATGCTTAGTGGCATTGGAAATGATATCAAGTTTGCCATGAGTAAAGCTTCTTATAATTTTCGAAATTCAGTAAAAGAGTGGATGAGCGAGGTGCTGAGAGTATTATTCGAATCTGCCGCCCTTTGCATTGATACACTTCGAACTTTTCAATTGGTGGTGCTATCTATTCTAGGTCCACTGGTGTTTGGCATATCCGTTTTTGATGGTTTCCAGCATACGCTTACCGTCTGGCTGGCAAGATACATCAACATTTACCTATGGCTTCCAGTAGCTAATATTTTTGGCAGTATCATCGGAAAGATTCAGGAGAATATGCTAAAAATTGACATTGCGCAAGCGGGTGAATACGGAGATACTTTCTTTAGCAAGACAGATGTTGCTTATCTGGTCTTTATGATTATTGGTATTGTGGGTTATTTCACTGTTCCCTCTGTGGCTAATTATATTGTTCATGCCGGAGGTGGCGGTGCACTCGGACAAAAAGTGACCAATATTTTCAGCAACTCTTCAACTTCAGCTCTGAGCACAACTTCCCAAGGAGTCGGGATGGCAGCAGATGCAATGGGAAATGCTGCCGGGCGTATGTACCAAAGTATGTCTGAATCTGGCTTTAGTAATGATTACTTCAGGGATAAAGACAGTTACATGGCTGATAAATTAAAAGGCAAATCTTAACCTTAAATTAAAAGTTTATGTTTAGCAAAATGAAAAATATTGACACTGCTTTTCGACATGTTCGGGGCTTTACCATGCTGGTCATTACGGGCTGTATTCTAATAAGCTGTTTCTCTCTTTACAAAAGTTTTACTCTGGTATCGCAAATGCAGAACAAGGTTTATATACTGGCTAATGGAAAAGCATTGGAAGCTTATGCTTCAGATCGAAAAGACAATATACCCATTGAGGCGCGAGACCATGTAAAGACCTTTCATCAATTCTTCTTCACTCTTGATCCTGACGATAAAGTCATCAAAAGTAACGTCACCAAGGCACTTTACCTGGCTGATGACAGTGCCAAACGGATCTATGACGATTTAAAAGAAAACGGCTATTACTCCGGTATCATATCAGGAAATGTCAGCCAGACGATAAAAATTGACAGTATTACAATTGATATTAATACGTATCCGTATGGTTTTCGATGTTATGCTACTCAAAATATCATTCGTACCACGAGCATTGCTCATCGGAACCTTATAACTGAAGGCAATCTTCGCAATGTATCGCGAAGCGACAACAATCCGCACGGTTTTTTAATCGAGCGATGGAATACCATTGAGAATCGGGATTTAGGCACTGAAAACAGAAAGTAATAAACTATTGATTATGAGATTTTTTTTTAATAGAAAGAACAATGCTATTACAGGTACTAGAAATAGTATCTGGCAGAAATTTGAGCAGGCCAATCTTCGATTGCAACATAAGTGTGCCAATTGGCTGGAACGTAAAACGGCTCATTTTTCACGTCTTAACTGGATTGTGGTTCTATTCACTTTTATAGTGTTTACAGGAGGTTGCAGTATTTACGCCATTGTAAGTAGCTTTTCTGATACTACAGGTAAAAATATAACTGTAATTCCAATTACCAAGCCAACCAATTCTGTTTCCTTAAATGAAAATGACATCGAATTAAATGCAATTATCAGTAAAGCTGAATTGGAAAAAATTATTCGATTTCGAAAGTATATTGATAGTCTTGGGCGCAGTCCAACAGGTAAAAAAACGCACGATAGTATTGTACAATACCGTCCGGGACTTCTGGACAGCCTTGCAATACTGGAAAATTACTATTACTCACATTTTAAAAATTGATATCATGGAACAAAAAACAAAATCCCTAAAAGAGTTGAAGCAGCGTAAGATGCTCTTGGTATTACCATTATTGGCCCTTCCTTTTATAACGGCTATATTTTGGGCATTGGGTGGTGGAAAAATGGAAGCGGCAAACTTAGCAGCTCCAGAGCAAAAAGGTTTTAATATCAAACTGCCCAATGCCAACCTTAAAGAAGGAATTCTGCTGGATAAAATGAATTACTACGATATGGCTGCTCTGGATTCGGCAAAGCTTAATGAGCTCATCAAGAAAGATCCTAATTATTTGAGCCAGTCTTTTCAGATTGACTCAACTGAAGATAGTAGTAATGTACATTCTAAAAATGGGCGAACTGGATTATATATTTCCGCCTATCAGGATCCAAACGAAGTAAAAGTACATCAAAAATTGGAAGCATTGCAAAAAGCAATGAGTGCACCTGTAGCTGCTCCGGTACAAAACAGGGATGTTAGTAGATATTCAAAATCAAATGAGTCATCCATGCATTCCAAGGATGTAGACAGACTCGAACAGATGATGCATTCCATGAATGGTCAACAGGATAGTCCAGATCCGGAATTGCAACAACTCGGTGGAATGTTAGAAAACATATTAGACATTCAGCATCCCGACAGAATACAGGAAAAACTAAGAAAAGCTTCCGAGGCTCAGCGAGGGCAAGTGTTCTCCATCTCCACCAAAGAGCAAGAAGACCCTGTTTCCTCTTTGCAAGGCAGATCGACGAATGCTACCGATTCCAGAGGTAATAGATTTTACTCCATTGATGAACCTGAAAATGAGGATTTAATGCAAAATGCGGTGGCAGCAATCATTCACGAAACCCAAACTATTGTAAATGGAGCTACCGTTAAGTTCCGACCGATGAATGACATTTTTATAAGTGGAGTTAAGATCCCAAAAGACAATTTCTTGTTTGGGATAGCATCCTTAAAAGGAGAAAGACTAACGATCAAGATAAACAGCATAAGATACAACAACTCTTTATTCCCAGTGGATTTATCGGTGTACGATATGGATGGACTCATTGGAATTTATATTCCGGGAGCTATCAATCGTGATGTGGCCAAAGCATCCGCTGACCGTTCCATGCAGACTTTGGGCGTTGCAAGTCTAGATGATTCCTGGGGTGCACAGGCAGCCGGAGCCGGAATTGAGGCAGCAAAAAGTCTGCTGAGTAAAAAAGTAAAAATGATTAAAGTGATTGTAAAGGCGGGTTATCAGGTCCTGCTTCGTGATGAGAAACAAAAAGATTCCAATTAAAAACTAAACAATAATACAGATGAAAAATTTTAAGCTATTGATGATGGTGTATTTATTAGTAATGACCATCGGTGCATTTGCACAACAAACAAGTAGAAACAACCTTTCTAAAATTGAGTCCGATTCTTTACTGATTGCATATTCTAAAACAACCAATATAGTATTTCCTTTTGCCATTAAAAGTGTCGATAAAGGAAGTTCCGATATACTGGTTCAAAAGGCGAAAGGTTTAGAAAACATTCTTCAGATTAAAGCTACACAAAAAGGTTTTTTTCAGACCAATCTAACTGTAGTGACTAGCGACGGAAAATTATATTCTTTCGTTTTGAATTATGATGAAGATTCTCCACAATTGAATTTCAGTCTGAATAAAACAAAACCAACTGGACAGGAAATCTATTTCTCTGATGAAAGTATAAACGATATGGATGTACAGGAATATTCCAAATTGGCTTTCTATGACAAGAAAAAACTGCGAGGTGAAAAAGAAAGACAGTACGATATTGATTTTATACTCAACGGAATTTTTATTCGTGATGATGTAATGTATTACAGAATAAAAGTAACAAATAATTCTAAAATCAATTATGACATCGACCAGCTTCGCTTTTTTATCCGTGATACCAAAAAAGTAAAACGAACGGCTTCACAAGAAATCGAGATTACCCCTATCTACATCTTGAACAATGTAACTAAAATTGATGGCGAAGCAGAAAACACGTTTGTATTTTCGCTTCCGAAATTTACAATTCCACTGAAAAAATACTTAGCGATACAACTTATGGAAAAAAATGGCGGCAGACATGTAGAACTGCATGTAAAGAATACAAAGCTGGTACAGGTTACTGTACTTCCTAAACTATAAATTATTAAATCATTTAAAAATGGAGTCATGAACGAGAAAAATTTTGAATACTTAAAAGACCAAGTTAAGTACACCGGTTTCGGTGAAACACTGGAAGGAGAATTAAAAGAAAAAATGCAGAAAGAAGAACCTGATTTCACTTTGAACCATACAGCTAAGTATGGTAATGATACTGCTATAGCTACGTTGAATTTTAAAAAATCAGAACAGAGTGATATGTATTTTTTTAATTCTTATAAAGTTGAATTGCAAAAAGAGAATTCCAAAGAAGCTTTGGAACAAACCTTTTATATCAATAAGGGCAGTAACATCACCATGAAAGAAGCTTATAATCTTATGGAAGGAAGATCCGTAAATAAAGACCTTACCAATAAAGAAGGAGAAAAATACAATTCTTGGCTTCAGATGGATTTTAAACAAACTGATACTAATGCAAATTTTAAGATAAATCAGT